>CASEPH010000239.1 GCA_949289625.1 uncultured Clostridia bacterium
GCCAGTTCACGGCATTCTCCGGAAATCATCAGCGCATTTTGGATCTGCTGGGTCACCATTTCCGGCGTCACTGGCGTCTCCGCGCCGGAGATCTTCTTTTGGTCACAAAACACACACAGGTTGGGACACCCCTGATGAGGAATGAACAGTGGGATGATATGCCGCTTTGCCATGGTGCCTCCTTCCGTAACGCAAGCAGGCGGCCGGATCGGCCGCCTGAACCTATTTTATTGTCCTGGGAACAGGCGGTCGATGGCCTCTCTGGCCGCGTCCTGCTCTGCCCGTTTCTTGCTGCTGCCGGAGCCCTGCCCCACGGTTTCCCCGTTGAGGCTCACTTCCACGGTGAACACTTTGTTGTGATCGGGACCAGACTCGCCAGTCAAAGCATAGGCAATGACCTGATCCCGATTTCTCTGGACCAGTTCCTGGAATCGGGTCTTGTAGTCCTGATTACCCGAAACCGTGGGCTCCTTTTGGAGGATAAACCGACGGATAATCTCCTTGGGGATCTCCATCCCACCGTCAAGGTAGGCAGCTGCCAGCACTGCCTCCACCGCATCCGCCAGCATGGAAGGCCGGTGACTGCCGCCACCATGGCTTTCCCCGTGGCCCAATCGCAGAACCTTTCCCAGTTCCAGGCGGGCGGCCACTTCGGCCAGACTTTTCTCGCACACCAGTTCCGCCCGCAGCTTGGTCAGTTCCCCCTCAGGCTTGTCCGGATGGGTCTGGTACAGGTGCTCCGCCACCACCAGCCCCAGGATGGCGTCTCCCAGGAACTCCAGCCGTTCATTGCTGACAGCCCCCTCCCGACGGTGCTCGTTGGCATAGGAGCTGTGGGTCAGGGCATTTTTCAGCAGGCTCTTGTTCCGGAAGGAATACCCTAGTTTTTGTTCAAATTCAGAAAGCAATGCGGTTCTCCCCTTTTTATTGTTCCGCCTGGGCCGGAGCCTTGGTCATGGTCATCTTGTCCATATTGTCCGCAATGGCCTGGCAGACGCCGGTTTCCACACAGATCTTGGCCTGGCGGATAGCGTTCTGCATGGCGTAGGCGTCAGAGGAACCATGGGCCTTGATCACCGGCTTTTGAATGCCTAGGAACATGGAGCCACCTACCTCCCGGGAGTCCAGCAGCTTTTTAAAATCATTGACGCCGCTTTTGCACAGCAGATACCCCACCTTGCTGGCAGCGTTTTTCTGGAACATCTCCTTAAGCTTGTGGGCCATAAAGATGGCAGTACCCTCGATGCTCTTGAGCAGGATGTTGCCGGAAAAGCCATCGCAGACCACCACGTCTACATCCCCCAGCGGCACCTGTCGGGCCTCCACGTTACCTGCAAAATTCAAGTGACCTGCATCGCCTGCCGCCTTCAGGAGTGCATAGGCCTCCCGCTGCAGCTCCCGGCCCTTGGTCTCCTCGGCACCGTTGTTCAAAAGGCCAACTTTTGGGTTTTTCTTCCCCAGATACTTTTCCGCGTAAAAGGCGCCCATATAAGCAAACTGCAACAGATATTCCGGGGTGCAGTCATTGTTGGCCCCGGCGTCTAGGATCACGCAGGAGCCGGTCTCCGTGGGGCACACCGGGGAGATAGCCGCCCGCTTGATGCCCTTGATCCGCTTGGCCACCAGGGTGGCCACAGTCAAAAGGGCGCCGGTATTGCCAGCGGAAACAAAGGCGTCACCGCCGTTTCCCAAAAGCTTTGCTCCCACCACCATAGAGGAATCCTTGAAGGCATGGAGCACCGTGGTGGGATTGTCGCACATGGTCACCGTCTGGGAGGCAAAGGCGATCTCCACGCCGGGCGGAAGGGTGTCTATGCCTTCGTCCTTGAGGCATTCCAGGATCCTGTCGCTCTGGCCCACCAGGATGATTTCCACCCCGTAGGCCTTGGCAGCCTGGATGGCTCCCAGAACCGGAGCCTTGGGGGCGTTATCGCCGCCCATTGCGTCTACAATGATTTTCATACACAGCTCCTTCCGCGGTCCTTACAGCCGGGCCGCAATTTGATCGACAGTCTCCAGGGACCGCCGTGAAACCTCTAAGTACCGGTCATGTTTTTTTCCCTTGAACTTATAGGGCAATGGATCAATGATGCCGAAGTTCACATTCATGGGCTGAAATTTGACCACCGTCGGATCCGAGATATAGGCAGCCAAAGCGCCAATGGCCGTATAGGATGGGAAATTCACAGGAGGCAACCCCTGAATACGCCGGCCCAACTCCACCGCCGCCAGCAGGCCTGAGGCCGTGGACTCCACGTAACCTTCTACGCCGGTCATCTGGCCAGCAAAGGCAATACTGGCATCTTTCCGAGCAGCATAGGTTCGATCCAGCAGTCTGGGGGAATCCAAATAGGTATTCCGGTGCATCACGCCATATCTAAGGTATTCCGCATGTTTCAGGGCGGGGATCATAGAGAACACCCGCTTCTGCTCAGGCCATTTGAGATGGGTCTGAAAGCCCACAATATTATAGATGCTTCCCTGTGCGTTGTCCTTCCGGAGCTGCACCACCGCATAGGGCTCCCTGCCGGTTTTGGGGTCCTTGAGGCCCACGGGCTTCAGGGGACCGAACCGCAGGGTGTCCACTCCACGGCGGGCCATGACCTCCACGGGCATACAGCCCTCAAATACCTTTTTGTCCTCAAAGCCGTGGACGTCGGCCTCCTGGGCCGTGGCCAGAGCCTCCACGAATTGGAGATACTCCTCCTCGTTCATGGAGCAGTTGACATAATCCGCCGTCCCCTTGTCATATCGGGAGGCGAACCAGCAGTGCTCCATGTCCAGGGACTCAAAGCTAACCAGAGGCGCTGCGGCGTCGTAGAAATTGAGTCCCTTGGCACCGCCAAAGTAGGCCGCTATGGCCTCCGCCATAGGATCCGAGGTCAGGGGGCCGGTAGCAATGAGGGCCGGACCCGCCGGAATTTCTGTGCATTCCTCATGGACAACGGTAATATTGTCATGGGCCTCCAGCCGCTCCGTAATGGTCCTAGCAAATGCCACCCGATCTACCGCCAGAGCGCCGCCGGCCTCTACCCGGTTCTGCTCCGCGCTCAACATAACCAGGCTGCCAAGATGGCGCAGCTCCTCCTTCAGCAGGCCTACGGCGTTAGCCAGAGAATCCCCCCGCAGGGAGTTGGAGCACACCAGTTCCCCAAACAGATCCGAGACATGGGCCGGGGATTTCTTCTCCGGCTTCATCTCCACCAAGCGGACCCGAAGGCCCATATTGGCTAGCTGCCAGGCCCCTTCGCTGCCGGCCAAACCGGCGCCAATCACTGTCACATCGTAGTTCATGCGCCCGCCTCCGTAGTCTTGGAGGCTGCCGCTTTCTTGTCAGTTTTCCCCTTTTTAGCCGCTGGCTTTTTGGCTGCTGTCTTACCGGCTGCTTTTGTGGCGGTCTTTTTTTCGGCCTTATTCGCTGCCGTCGTTTTCTTTTTGGTAACAGCCGCTTTCTTGGGTGTGGCAGTTTCCTTCTCCTGCGTAGGCTGCTGCTGCGTTACAGCTTCCGCCTCCTCGGCCTTCTTCTTCCGATAGCCGCCCCGCAGCTCCTCCGGCGTAAAGTTTTCACACTGCTCGTTGATGCAGAACATCTTCTTCTGGCCCTTGCCGGACTTTTTGAACATAGTCTGACCGCAGTAGGGGCAGTCCTCCGCCGTGGGCACATCCCAGGTCATAAAGCCGCAGTCCTTGCCCTTTTCACAGGCGTAGTAGGCATAGCCCCGCTGGCTTTTCCGTTTCAGCATACCGCTGCCGCACTTGGGGCACCGGCCCGGCATCCGCTCCGCCAGGGGCTTTGTATTCTTGCACTCCGGGAAGCCGGGGCAGGCCAGGAATCGGCCGAACCGACCGCTTTTGATGACCATATTTCGGCCGCAGAGCTCGCAGATCTCATCGGTGACCTCGTCGGGCACCTTCAGACGAACCCCCTCAAGAGCAGTTTCTGCTTCCTCCATCTCCTGATGGAATTCCTGATAGAAGTCCCGCAGCACCTGCTTCCAGTAGATCTTGCCTTCCTCCACCTGGTCCAGCTGCTCCTCCATATGAGCGGTGAACTGGACGTCGATCACATCGGTAAACCGATCCTTCATCAGGCTTGTCACCACTTCTCCTAAAGGCGTGGGACTCAGGCGCTTGTCCTGCTTGATGACATATTCCCGGTCCAAGATGGTAGATACGGTGGCGGCATAGGTACTGGGTCGTCCCACCCCTTTTTCCTCCATAGCCTTGACCAGGGTGGCCTCAGTAAACCGGGCGGGAGGCTGGGTAAAGTGCTGGGCCTTCTCGTGGCCAGTATAGCTCACCGTCTCCCCTTCCCGAAGATCCGGCAGCGGGGTCTCTTTCTCCTCGGTTTCATCATCCTTGCCCTCTTCATAGACAGCGATAAAACCCGGGAATCGGAGATTCTGATGGTTGGCTCGGAAAATATGTCCCGCAGAAACGGTGTCGATGGAAAGAGTATCGTAAATCGCGTTGGACATCTGGGAAGCTACAAAACGGCTCCACACCAAGCGGTAAAGCTTATACTGCTCCGTGGTCAGGCTGCTGCGAATGGATTCCGGATCCAAATTCACGTTACTGGGCCGAATGGCTTCATGGGCATCCTGGGCCGCGTTCTTGGTTTTATAGCGTCGGGGGCCTTCCTTATAATAGTCTGTGCCATAACGGTTTTTGATAAAACTGCCGGCAGCAGCCAGCGCCTCTTCAGACAATCGGAGAGAGTCAGTTCGCATATAGGTAATGAGGCCCACGGTACCCTCTCCGGCCACATCCACACCTTCATAGAGCTGCTGAGCAATAGCCATTGTTCGCCGTGGGGTCATGGAAAGCTTCCGGGAGGCCTCTTGCTGTAGCGTAGAGGTGATAAAAGGTGGCGCCGGAGTCTTTTTCTTCTCCGAGCGTTTCACCGTAGAGACTTGGAAGGGGGCGCTTTGAATGTCCTGCAGGATCTGATCCACCTCTTCCTCGCTGTGGAGTTCCCGCTTTTTCCCTTCCCCATGGTAGTGCGCAGTGAACTTTCCAGGTCCTTCTTGGCGTTGGAGATTGACGTCAATGCTCCAATACTCCTGGGGCTGGAAGGCACGGATCTCCTCCTCCCGGTCCACCACCATCCGGGTGGCCACCGACTGGACTCGTCCGGCGGACAGGCCCCGGCGAATCTTCTTCCATAGCAGGGGAGAAAGCTGGTAACCCACGATCCGGTCCAGAATCCGGCGAGCCTGCTGGGCGTCCACCAGATCCATGTCGATATTTCGGGGAGCCTGAATGCTGCTGTTGACCACGTTTTTGGTAATCTCATTAAAGGCCACCCGATGGGTGGCCTCATCAGGCAGATCCAAAAGATATTTGAGATGCCAGGATATGGCCTCTCCTTCCCGGTCCGGGTCAGTGGCCAGATAGACCTGACTGCTCTTTTTCGCTGCAGCCTTCAGTTCAGAAATAATGCTCTCCTTGCCCTTCATGGGCACATACTGGGGTTCAAAATCCCCCTCTATATCCACGCCCAGTTTGCTCTTCGGCAGATCCCGCAGGTGTCCCATGCAGGCCTTTACCTGATAGTCCGGGCCCAAATACTTTCCAATGGTTTTTGCCTTTGCCGGCGACTCGACAATGACAAGATTCGTAGCTTTCGCCATCGTGTCTCCCCCGATGTCCAATTTACTTAATATGCAATGCAAACCGCTTTCCCGACAGCTGGGTCACAAACCCCTGCACCTCCAGCATGGTCAGTGTGGAGAGCGCTTTTGCCGCAGCCAGACCACTTTGAACAATCAGTTCATCCACATGCTGTGGTCCGTCTTTCAGAAGTTCCATCAAAAGCTTTTCTTCATCGGTAAGGGTTTGCATGCTCCGCTGTAGGTCAATATAATTCCTCTTTTGCCCATTGTCAATTCCTTTTTCAGAATTTGGCTGCTCTTCCGTATCATATTCCTCGGATTTTTTGGGTTTCTCCCTACGCTGTCGTTCGCTCTGTTCTTCTTCCGAGCTATAAATATATGTGCGGTCCTGGGAGGAAAGCGACATGGAATTTCCTCCATCCCAGCGGTGAAGCTGGTCCGGAAATCGAGCCTGATAGCCCTGCAGCACATCCCAGCCGCAGGTGACCAGTTCCGCCCCCTCCTGGATCAGTTGGTTACTGCCTGCGCAGGACTCCAGTCCTACGTTACCCGGCACAGCAAACACATCCCGGCCTTGTTCCAGGGCAAATTCCGCAGTGATCAGGCTGCCGCTTCGTTTGGCCGCCTCCACCACCAGCACACCCAGGCTCAGTCCGCTCATAATACGATTGCGACGCGGAAAATTGGCCCCCAGAGGCGGCGTCCCCGGAATATACTCACTGAGAAGGCAGCCCCGTTGGATCACATCCTCATAAAGCCGTTTCGCCTCACTGGGATAGACCACATCCAGTCCATTACCCAGCACCGCCGCCACGGGACCACCGGCGCTGAGTGCACCCTCCAGCGCCAAAGAATCAATCCCTCGAGCCGCCCCAGAAATTACCGTAGCACCACAGGCCCCCAATTGATAGCCCAACCGTTTGGCTGTAGTAAGACCATAGGCGCTGGCTCTTCTGGATCCCACCACCGTAATGGCAGGTAGAACATCAAAGGGAAGTAATTCTCCTTTATAATAGAGCACAGGCGGCGGAAGCTCAATAGCCCGAAGCCGGAGCGGATAGCCAGCGTCCTGCATGGTAAGGATCTTGATTTTTTCCTTTCTGCAATCCTCCAGCACCTGATGGGCACGCCGAAGATCCCGGCGTGCCAGCGCTTCTTTTTCCCGCTGGGTAAGCCCCTCCACTTGATCCATGGCCTCCCGGTCTGCCAAAAACACCGCTTCCGGCGATTCAAACCATTCCAGCAGCCGATACTGCGCACGCAGCGACAATCCCGGTATTGAGGTAAGCCATATCCAATATTGAAGCTGTGCCACAGCTCCCGCCTCCTTGTTATAATTCCGTCATTTGCCACAGTACAATGGCCGCTGCTACCGCCGCGTTCAGGGACTCACATCGTGGATGCATGGGGATCACCAGATGATTCGATGCCGCTGCCAGCAACATGGAGCTGATGCCTTGACCTTCACTGCCGATGACCACCGCAGCCTCCTTCACTTTTGCCTGACGAATATCCTCGGCACTTGAGGAAAGGGCTGTAGCCATTAACGGTATCTCATGGGCTTTGCATTGCTCCACCAGGTCCTCTCTCGAGATATTTCCGGGTGGCGTACGAAAAACGGCCCCCATGGTAGCCCGCACAGTTTTTGGATTATAGGGGTCGGCACAGCCCTGGGTCAAAAGCACTGGCACATCCAGTGCATCTGCGGTCCGAAGGATGGTGCCCACATTGCCGGGATCCTGAATCCCATCCAGCACCAGCGTTCCCGGCGCTACTGCTCCCATAGGCTCCGAAGGCAGCGTGGCCAAAAACACCGCACCTTCCGACGTCTCCATGGAAGAAATCTGATCCATCAATCTGTGAGGAACGGTCACCTGGCGGACATGCTGGGGCAGTGGAGGGCATACCACCCCTTCCCGCAGGATCACCGTATGCAGCTGCTGGGGGATCCAGCGCACCGCCTCCTCCAGCAGTTTGGTGCCCTCTCCTGCAAACATGCCCTGGGCCCTGCGGTGCTTTCTGGAGGTTAGCAGCTTTACCGTTTGGACCATCAGAGGATTTTGCCGGCTGGTGATGTACTCCATCTCCATGCTCACAGCCTCTGCAGCAGAGAAAGATCCTCGTTTTTGCCCATGACCAGGATAGTATCCTCTTCCCCGATTACATCGTTGGCTCCTGGGGACATCCGCATCTTTCCGCTTTTCTCATTCTGAATGGACAGCACACTGACCCGGTATTTCCCACGAACGTCCAAGCTCTGCAGGGTTTTGTTTCGCCAGCTCTTGGGAGGCGTGATCTCCGCGATGCCGTACTCCTCGGAAAACTCAACGTAGTCCAAGAAGGATGTAGAGCCCAAGCTCTGGACCAGCCGCACCGCCATTTCCTTTTCGGGAATCAGTACCCGATCCGCCCCGATGCGTTCTAGGGCTCGTTTGTACATATCATCCCGGGCCTTGCACACAATATAGGGAACGCCCAAGTCCTTGAGATTCATGGTCACCAGAATGCTGGCAGCCAAGTCGTTTCCGATCGCCACGATAGCACATTCACACTCCTTGGCTCCGGCAGCTCGCAGGACCGCAATCTCCCGGGCATCACCGATGGCCGCATGGGTGGCTTTGTCCGCCGTCTGCCGGACCAGCTCCTCATCTTCGTCGATCACAATGACCTCGTGTCCCATGTCGTAAAGCCGTTCGGCCGCAGACGCACCAAATCGTCCCAGTCCAATGATTAAAAAGGTCTTCATGCAATAGCTCCTCTCAGCCGATCAGCACCCTGGTTTCAGGGCGATCGATGGCGTTGTCAGGTGGTGTTTTGATCATAAATGCAAAGCTGATGGTCATAATCCCCACCCGTCCAAAAAACATATACAAGATCAGAAGAATATGAGATCCCAGGTTCAGATCCGCCGTAATTCCCGTACTCAGTCCCACCGTACAAATGGCAGAAACCGTCTCGTACATGGCGTCTCCCAAAGGAATCCCGTTGGATGCAGACAAAATCATGCCTCCAAGCAGGGACAGCGCGCAGACCAGCAGGCAGATGCTCACCGCGCTGTTCACCTGTTTCTGGGGAATTTTACGTCCAAATACAACGATCCCATTCCGGTTCCGCAGCACCCGCAACGCCATGAGGAACAGTACCCCCACCGTCACAGTCTTGATGCCGCCCGCTGTGGATCCACTGGAGCCACCCGCCAGCATTAGCAATATGGACACCAGCTTGCCGCTGCCCGTCAAGGCTCCCTGGTCCACAGAGCAGAACCCTGCGGTACGGGTAGTCACCGACTGAAACAGCGCCGCCAGTATTTTTTCTCCCGGAGTCATGTTCCCCATGGTTCCAGGGTTATTCCACTCCAACGCCAAAATTGCGGCTGCACCACCAAAAATCAGAATTGTGGTGATTACGGCAACCAACTTGGTATGAACCGCCAGCCTTTTCCAGCGGAATTTATGGATCACCAGGTCGTTCCAGACGAAAA
>CASEPH010000240.1 GCA_949289625.1 uncultured Clostridia bacterium
AGAGCGGAAGCCGATACCGTCCTCAAGGTCGCAGGCAGCAAGAACCACCCGCAAGCGCAAGGTTGGGGAGATTCCGTCGGGGTCAATAGAGCGTGGCGAGCGTACAAAGGTAGTACCTGTATACCTGGGAGATCTGACAGGCTCCACGAGATGGTAAGGGGAATTGAAGTCTTGAAAATGGAGAGACCCCGAAGGCCTGTCAGAAGTCGGACTGCCTCATAGTAGCGAGGAAACCGGTGAAAGCTGGTGGAGCAAAGGGGGCAGCAAGTAATCGGTCCCGGAGGAAGAAGCATCCGGACACAGGAGGTCAGAACGGATGGAACAGGAACCGAAGGGAATAAGGGAGCAGTCAGCAAAGTATCCGGCGGTGCAGAATCTCATGCACAATGTAAACGAGCGGACACTGATGGCGGAGCATCGAAAGCAGAGCAGGAAAAAGGCAACCGGCGTAGACGGAATAGACAAAGCAGCCTATGACGAAAATGCCCCGGAGCGAATCGCGGCGTTGGTAGAGCGGATGAGGAAATTTCAGTACAAACCGCTCCCAGTGCGGCGGACATATATTCCCAAGGTCAATGGAAAATTGAGGCCACTGGGAATACCGGCCTATGAAGACCGGCTGGTGCAGGGCGTGATGGCGAAAGTACTGAACGAAGTTTATGAGCCTCGCTTCCTGGGATGTTCCTATGGATTCCGACCTGGTAAGGGTGCGCACGATGTGGTGAGATACATCAACCAGACCATTATGACAAAGAAAGTCAATTATGTGCTGGAGGCCGACATTAAGGGATTCTTTGACAATGTTGACCACGATTGGCTGATGAGGTTCTTGGCCCATGACATACAGGACAAGAACTATCTGCGATATGTGGAGCGATTTCTGATTGCGGGGATCATGGAGGACGGAAAACGTCTGGCCAGTGATAGAGGGACGCCGCAGGGCGGACTGATTTCACCGGTGCTGGCGAACGTGTATCTGCACTATGTGCTGGATCTGTGGATGGAGAAAGCTATTAAGCCGCGTCTGCGGGGCGAAGTCTACTATGTGCGGTACGCGGACGACTTTCTGATTCTATTTCAGTATGAGAATGAGGCCCGAAAGGTTATGGATACGCTGAAAAAGCGGCTGGGTAAATTTTCACTGGAAGTGGCGGAGGACAAGACGCGAATACTGCCCATTGGACGGTTCAAAGGTACAAAGGAGGATTTTGACTTCCTCGGCTTTACCTTCTTCAACGCCAAAACTCGGTCAGGAAAGTATCGGCTTGGAGTTCGCACAAGTAAGAAGAAGCTGAAGGCGAAGCGACAGGCGGCCAAGATATGGCTCAAGGAACAGATGCACAGGCCAGTAGCGGAGACGATGAGAACGATAGATTCTATCCTCCGAGGACACTACAACTACTATGGGGTAAACGGGAATTTTCATGCTATACAGAGCTTTTGGAAATACCTGAAATACTCCACCTACAGAGTGCTGAACCGCCGCCACCAGAAGCGATCCATGAAGTACAACAGGTTTCTACGAATCTGGAACTACTATGTCAAAGAGCCGCATCTGACCACAGATATTTGGGGCTGGCAACCAAAGATTACTTGAAGAGCCGGATGCGGGAAAATCGCACGTCCGGTTCTGTGAGGGGCAGTAGACAATCCCTTCGCAGCAAAAATTATGTGAAAGGAGTGTCGAGGCTGTCTACTCGACTGATAGTATGATTCAGATGATTTGCAGCGACCTGGACGGTACGCTGCTGCAATACGGAAAGAAAAATCTCGAGGGAGAAATCTTTGACCAGATCCGTGCCCTGTCGGCACGGGGTATTTTGTTCTGTCCGGCCAGCGGTCGGCAGTATACAAGCCTACGAAAGCTGTTTGCGCCGGTGGCAGACCAGTGCGCCTACCTGTGCGAAAACGGTGCGGTGCTCTACCGGGGCGGCAAGGTCATTGATAAGACCCCCATGCCCCGTGACCTGGCTGAGGCGATTGCCTGGGACATGTGGAACGGCAGCGATGGCAAGGGCGAGGTGATGCTGTCGGGGGAGAACACCAGTTACCTGATGGAGCGCGGCCGGGGAATGCTGGACCGCATCCGGTTCATCGGCAACAACTATACCTGCATCACTGACCCCGCCCAGATTCCGGAGGACATTGTCAAGGTCAGCGTCTATCTGGGGGAGGGGGTCGGGCCCTATGTGGAGCGGTTTGTGCCCCGGTGGAAGCAGGCCAATGCGGCGGTGGCGGGTCCGTTCTGGATCGACACCACCCTGGCCAACAAGGGCACCGGCATCCGTATGCTCTGCAAGGCATTTGGCTTTGATCCCGGCAACGTGATGGCATTTGGCGACAATTACAATGATGTTGCCATGCTGGACCTGGTGGGCCATCCCTATATCATGGACGGCGCGGCTCAGGAGCTTCGCCAGCGGTATCCCAACCATACGCCGCGTCCTGAGGAGGTCCTGCGCCGTCTGCTGCAGGATGAACCGTTGAACTCCTGACAATTTCCACAAAATAGTTCTTCTAAGTTTGTAGAAAAACCACCTGGACAAATTTGGCAGGAACAGGTATGATGTTGCCAATACAAGGTTGTTACTCACTCCGAGGCATTACTTGTGTACATCGATCCCAGAATTGCTGGGATCTGTTGTCACAGATGCCCCGGAGTTTTTTTATGAGTCCTTTGGATTCCAGCCTTTTTCGGACCGCTCGGCTGCTGTGATTGAGATGAAACAGGAGGAATGGATATGGCATCGGTTTTCCGCAAAGATTTCCTGTGGGGCGGCGCCTGCGCTGCCAACCAGTTTGAGGGGGCCTGGGATGTGGATGGCAAAGGGGTCAGCATCCCCGATCTGTGCACCAACGGTACCCACACCAGCCCCAAACTGCTGACCCCCACCATAGAACCGGACAAGTTCTATCCCAGCCACCAGGCCATCGACTTCTACCATCATTACGAGGAGGATATTGCCCTGTTTGCCGAGATGGGGTTCAAGACCTTCCGGACCTCCATCAACTGGACTCGCATCTTTCCCACCGGGGAGGAAGCTGAGCCCAACGAGGCCGGGCTGGCCTTCTATGACCGGGTGTTTGATTGCTGCCAGCGCCACGGCATCCAGCCGCTGGTGACCATCAGCCACTATGAGCTGCCCTATGCCCTGGTGGAAAAGTACAACGGCTGGGCGGACCGCCGTCTGGTGGACTGCTATATGCACTACTGCAAGACCATCTTTGCCCGGTACCGGGGCAAGGTCAAATACTGGTTGACCTTCAACGAGAACAATGCCGGCATGATGCTCTTTGGGGCGGTGCTTTCCCTGGGCATCTGTCGGGAATACCGCGGGCCGGCTGTGGCCATGCCCGACCAACCCCAGCTCCGGCTGCAGGCCCTGCATCATCAGTTCATCGCCAGCGCGATGGCTGTCAAATATGCCCATGACCACTATCCCGAATACCGGATGGGAAATATGGACTGTTTTATCACATCCTATCCCTATACCTGTGACCCGGCGGATGTTCTGGCCAACCAGCAGGCCATGCGCAGGATCAACTGGTACTGTTCGGATGTGCAGGTGCGGGGGGAGTACCCGGCCTATGCCAGACGGCTGTGGGAGGATTTGGGGGTGAGCATCCGGATGGAACCGGGGGACGCCGAAATCCTGAGAGAGGGAACGGTGGATTTCTACACCTTCAGCTATTATATGTCCAACTGCATCACCACTCATGAGGATGCCCCCAGGACCGAGGGCAATGTGACGGCGGGATTCCGGAACCCCTACCTCCAGGCGTCGGACTGGGGTTGGCAGATCGACCCCCAGGGGTTGCGCTATACTTTGAATGAAATCTATGACCGGTACCGCATTCCGCTGATGGTGGTGGAAAACGGTCTGGGGGCCCGGGATACCCTGGAGGCGGATG
>CASEPH010000241.1 GCA_949289625.1 uncultured Clostridia bacterium
TTGTAAATGCCGGTGATGGTATTGTAGTCGATGAGTTTGTCGGCATAGGTGTTGATGAGGGGCGCCTCGATATATCCGTAGTTGTCCCCCAGCAGGTGAATGGTGGCCTTGCGGATCATCTCGTCGTCGGCATACTGCCGCCCGGACCCATTGGTCAGCAGCAGGGTGCCGTCCCGATCCCGAACGGAACCGGTGGAGATATTTCCACCGGAATAGACATGGGGACTTCCCTGGAAGGTCACCCAGTCCCCGGCCTTCACAAAGTATTCCGCCACGAACAGGACCATCCCCAGAATCACCAGGACAGAAAGCAGAGTGGTAAAAATGGTGCGTCCGGAGATCTTCTTCATGCGACATACCTCCTTTTGGCGTGGGACGGCACAGTAGTGGCAAAGCTGGCGTTCTGCCTGGTATCCGCAGCCTTTACAAAGGCCAACAGGCCCCAGGTGCCCATCATACTGGAGCCGCCGTTACTGAGGAATGGGAATGTAACGCCGGTAAAGGGCAGGAAATCCACGGTGCCAAACACATTGAGCATCATCTGGAACACCAGAATGCTCATGGCGGCGCAGGCGCTGATGGCATAGAAGGAGCTGCGGCACAGAGACGCCGACCGAACCGCGAACAGGGCGATGCAGACAATGCACAGCACGCAGAGGATCCCCACAATAAGGCCCCACTCCTCACAGACCGTGGCAAAAACGATGTCACTGTCCGCTGCAAATACATACTTGAGCTGACCATTTCCGGCGCCCAGTCCAAACAATCCACCCGCAGCCAGACACATCAGGGCCTGGGTCTGCTGGAATCCACTGCCGGAGGGATCCTCCCAGATATGACGCCAGGAGGAGAACCGGGCAGCCACATGGGGCCGAAGCTTCAGGGCCATGAATCCGGCAAAACCGGTGCCGGCACAGATCAGGGAGATGGTGGCGAAATCGCCGGAACGCAGATAGGCGATCACCAGGAATGCCACGAAGAACACCATAGCGGAACCAAAGTCGTTGCACAGAGCCAGCAGTACACAGCAGATGCCGGAATAAGCAATAAACAGGATCAGGTTTCGTTTGGTCATCAACCGATCCAGGGTGGAGGCCCCGGCAAAGACAAAGGAGATCTTCACCAGCTCAGAGGGCTGAATGGAGAAACCGCCAATGAAAATCCAGCTTTTGGCGCCGTACAGCTCCGTACCAAACAGCAGCGTTGCGATCAGCAGCAGCGGTCCCAGGGCCGCCGCAATATAGCGAAGCTTTTTGGCGATGTCCAACTCCCGCATACAAAAACCGATGACCATAAACAGGACAATGCCCATAACCATGGAGATCACGGTTTTGGTCAGCTCCTCCGGGTCCACGGAGGCGATGATGGCCAGACCCATGGAGCATAGGAAAAAGGCGATGGTCTCCACCTCGAAGCCAGACCGGCGCATGGCCTTATTGAAGGCAAACAACCCCCACATCAGCAGAAATACCGCAAAAAAGGAACCGTAAATGCGGCCCCACTGCTCCGGGTCACAGCCGATCATCAGCTGTACCACAGTGAAAAACTGAAAAATGGACATGAGCAGCAGGGTGATAGCCGGGCTCATCACATGCTTGGGGTTGGTCCGACAAGAAGCAACATACTCCGCCTCCTCGTCGGTGATGGGCACCAGTGTCACCTCCAGGCCATTGAGGTCGATGAGGTCGCCATAGCCAATCTCCGTCAGGCCCGTGATGGGCTCTCCGTTGATGGCGATACCGCCCCGACCGCCCACGTCGCCGATGGTCCAGCTGCCGTCTTCGTAACGGGTCAAAACCGCGTGCTGCTTATAGATATTCTCGAAATTCATTTGGATGTCGTTGCGGCGGGTCCGGCCGATGATGTTCTCCCAATGGGTCACCGGGAGCCGTGATCCGTCCTCGAAGGCGATATGGCCCCAGATCTCAGGCTCCTTGCGGAACCGGAGCAGGCTGATGGCGCATCGGGCTAGGATGGCCAGCGCCAGCACTGGAAACACGAACCGCAGGATCGTGGTCACCGGGGTGCCCCGCTCCACCAGGCCCATAAAGACATCCCCTACGGACGCAAGAAAATCACCCAAGTGGACTCCTCCCTTCCAATTGATTTTTGTATCATACCATACTTTTCCCCCTGATGCAAGAAACCGTCGGACAGTTCATAAACTCTTAAACTTTTGACGAAAAAATGCCCCCGGAGTTCCGGGGGCAAGGTAAAATATTGAAATTTTCTTCTCACTGCATCAGGCCGCAGACCAGATCCGTATAGGCACTGGGATCCTCCAGAGGCAAATCTGCAATCAGCAGCGCCTGGGCATAGAGCAACTCCGCGTATTTCTTCGCCTTCTCCTGGTCGGTCTTATAGGCCTTTTTCAGGGCCGCAAAGGCGGGATGCTCCGCATTGAGCTCCAGGATCCGGCCGGTGTGCAGCTTCTCCGTGGGGGCTACCCGGTTGAGGTACTTCTCCATCTCAAAGCTGAGGCCGGAATCCGGCACCAGGCACACGGGATGGCTCTTGAGCTTATTGGAAAGCCGTACTTCCTTCAGCTTCTCCCCCATGGTCTCCTTGACAAAGTCCAGCAGGTCCTTGTTTTCCTCGGTCTCCTGCTTCTTCTGTTCCTTCTCCTCGTCGGTCTCCAGTCCCAGATCCTCGGCGGAAACAGACTTGAATTCCTTCTCCTGATAGTTCATCAGGGTCTGCATGATGAACTCGTCCACATCGTCCGTCAGCAGCAGGATGTCATAGCCCTTGTCTCGAACCAGCTCCGTCTGGGGCAGCTGGGACAGCTTGGTGCGGCTTTCCCCGGCGGCATAATAGATATACTTCTGATCCTCGGGCATAGCGGAGACATACTCGCTGAGGGAGACGTATTTCTGCTCCTTCTCACTCCAGAACAGCAGCAGATCCTTCAGCAGTTCCTTATGGGCACCATAGTCGGCCACCACGCCGTACTTGACCTGGACCCCGAAGGTCTCAAAGAACTTTTCGTACTTCTCCCGGTCGTTGGTCATAAGCTTTGCCAGCTCGGATTTGATCTTCTTCTCCAGATTGGAGGCGATCCGCTTGAGCTGACGGTCATGCTGCAGCATCTCTCTGGAAATATTCAAGCTCAGATCCTGGGAATCCACCACACCTTTGACAAAGCAGAAATAATCCGGGATCAGATCCTCGCAGTTCTCCATGATGAGCACGCCGCTGGTATAGAGCTGCAGGCCCTTTTTGTACTCCTTGGTATAGAAGTTATAAGGCGCCCGGGCCGGCACATACAGCAGTGCCTGATAGGTCACTGCACCCTCCACGCTGGCGCTGATCCGCAGGGCCGGCTTTTCAAAGTCGGAGAACTTGTTCTGATAGAACTGGTCGTACTCCTCATCGGTGACCTCATCCTTCTTTTTCTGCCAGATGGGAACCATGGAGTTCATGGTCTTATCCTCGAAGTAGTCCTCGTATTTGGTCTCCTTCGGTTCCTTGGATTCTTCTTCTCCCTCTTTCTTCTCCTCCTGGACGGGACGGGTATACTTCATCTGCATCCGGATGGGGTAGCGGATATAGTCAGAATACTTTTTCACCAGATTCTCCAGGGTATACTGGCTCAGATACCGGCTATAGTCCTCGTCCTCCGTGTCCTCTTTGAGCTTGAGGATCACATCGGTACCGCAGGATTCTTTCTCACAGGGAGTGATGGTGTAGCCGTCGGCCCCGGCGGACTGCCACATGTAGGCCTGATCCTCCCCGTACTTCTTGGTGATGACGGTGACGTTATCCGCCACCATAAAGGCCGAATAGAAGCCTACGCCGAACTGACCGATGATGTCCACTGCCTCAGTGGGATTCTCCGCCTTTTTCATATCCTCCTTAAATTGCAGGGAGCCGGAACGGGCGATGGTACCCAAATTGTTCTCCAGTTCCTCCTTGGACATGCCGATGCCGTTGTCGGAGATGGTCAGGGTCCGGTGCTCCTCATCCGTCTGGAGCCGGATTTCAAAGTCTCCCCGGCTCATACCGTTGTCCTCTGTGAGGCTCAGGTAAGCCAGCTTGTCAATGGCATCGGAGGCATTGGAGATAATCTCCCGCAGGAAAATCTCCTTGTGTGTATAAATAGAATTGATCATCAGATCCAGCAGGCGCTTGGACTCGGCCTTGAACTGTTTCTTTGCCATGATTAAATCACGTCCTTCATCAATTATTTACATAAGCATTTTAGCACTCTCGTCTATCGAGTGCTAAATATACTATAGTCCATTTTGCAAGTTTTTGCAAGAGGAATGTTGAGTTATTTTTCACAATTTTCCAAAATAGTAAACCCGATATTTTATATATTCTAACCATTTTTCCATAGGTACAATCTTAGAAAGACGTTCAGAGTGTCAATTTCAGGCAGAAACGTGCCCGGGTGAAGGACTTCACCCGGGCCATAGCTTTGATTGTTACGCCTGTGCCGACAGCTTTTCCACCAGCTGCATGGCCACTCTCGGGGTCCTGGCCCCGTGCTGGATCTCCCAGCGGTTGGCCTCGGCCCGAAGCTGATCGTCGGTATAGGGCAGATTCCGGCGATGGCAGAGCTGGAGCACCATATCCGTATACCGCTGCTTGTCCAGGGCCAGATAGGCCACCCGCAGGCCGAACCGTTCCGACAAGCTGCTCCGTTCCTCCAGGGTCTCTCTGGCATGGACCTCGTCCCCCTGCCGATCAGAGAAACTCTCCCGGATCATATGCCGGCGGTTGGAGGTGGCATAGATCACCACATTGTCCGGCCGGCGTTCCAGGCCTCCCTCCAGCGCCGTTTTCAGTGCGGAGAAGCCCTTGTCCTCCTGCTCAAAGGAGAGGTCGTCGATGTAGAGGATGAATTTTTGGGTGTGCTTTCCCACCAGCCGGATCAGATCCGTCAGCTCATCGAGGGAGTTCTTGGCGATCTCGATGAGGCGAAGCTGGCCGAACTCCGGAATATGGATCAGGGATTTCACGGTGGCGGATTTTCCCGTGCCGCTGTCGCCGTAGAGGAGCACATTGTTGGCCGGATACCCCTCCAGCATGGCCCTGGTATTCTCCACCACCGCCTGACGCTGGTGCTCGTAGCCGATCATGTCATCGGGGTCCAGGGCGTCGGGGTGATTCACCTGGGTCAGCTGTCCCTTTTCCCAGTGGAAGGCCCGGCCCAGGGCAAACAGTCCGCAGCCGTACTGCCGGTAGCTTTCAAAGATCTCCTCTTCGGAAAAGCCGCAGCCCTGGGGCATTTCCGCCAGATTCTGCACAATGGGCCCGTACTCCGGATTCAGCTTCACACAGGCCTGATAGATCTGCTGCTTCAGGCCGGAGCAGGACAGCATAGCCACGCTGGACAACCGGCGGATATCCATGGCTGCCGCATCCAGCAGATACTGCTGGGCCATCCCCGACGCCACCGCGTTGCCAACGAAAGATTCGTCATAGCGAAGGTGCCATTCGAGATAGCCCGACAGGGTGGAAAATCCCTCGTGGAACACGCTGTAGATCAGGTCCGTATACCCTCGGATCAGCTGGTTCGGGGTCTTGGCCTCGCACATCTGCAGCAGACTCCGGATCGGTTCTGTTTCCAGAATATTTTTGTACACACTCAGGCTCATGAGCTTGGCCTTGATAATCTCCATAGCAGGGCACATCCTTCCTGTTTCATAACAATAATATATCATCAAAAATTTTCCGAAACAACTTTATTCTTCAACAAAAACATGGTATAATCCAGAAGAATTTTTGTATTAAGGATGATAAAATGATCACAGTAACCAATCTCGGCGTTCAATATGGCGGCAGCGTGCTCTTTAAGAACGCCGATCTGCAATTCAACGCAGGCAACTGCTACGGCATCATCGGGGCCAATGGGGCGGGAAAATCCACCCTGCTGAAAATTCTTTCCGGCGACCTGGATTCCACCGACGGCCATGTGGACATCAAGCCCGGCGTCCGGATGTCCGTGTTAAAGCAGGACCAGTTCCAGTACGACGCCTATTCCGTGCTGGACACCGTCATCATGGGCAATCAGCGTCTATACGACATCGGCAAGCAGAAGGACGCCCTCTATGAGAAGGAGGATTTCTCCGACGAGGACGGCATTCTGGCCTCGGAGTTGGAGGCGGAATTTGCCGAACTGGGAGGCTGGGAAGCGGAGTCCGATGCCTCCCGGATGCTCCAGGGCCTTGGCATCCCCGTGGAGAACCACGAAAAGCGCATGGGCGAGATGGATGGCCGGGACAAGGTGAAGGTGCTGCTGGCCCAGGCTCTGTTCGGCAACCCTGACATTGTCATGCTGGACGAGCCCACCAACAACCTGGACACCGCCTCCATCGAATGGCTGGAAGATTTCCTTTTGGACTTCCCCGGCATGGTCATCGTGGTGTCCCATGACCGGTATTTCCTCAATACGGTCTGCACCCACATCGTGGACATCGACTACGGCAAGATCAAGATGTATGTAGGCAACTACGACTTCTGGTATGAATCCTCCCAGCTGGTCCAGGCCTTGATCCGCAACCAGAACAAGCGGAACGAGGAGAAGATCAAGGAACTGACGGAATTTATTGCCCGGTTCGCTGCCAACAAATCCAAGAGCAAGCAGGCCACCTCCCGCCGGAAGCTGCTGGACAAGCTGACTATTGAGGAACTGCCCGCCTCCTCCCGCCGGTACCCCTATGTGGGCTTCAAGCCGGACCGAGAAGTGGGAAAGGATATTCTGTTTGTTACAGACGTGTCCAAAACCGTGGACGGCGTAAAGGTGCTGGATCATGTGAGCTTTTCCATGAACAAAAACGACAAGATCGCCTTTGTGGGAAACAACGAGATCGCACAGACCACCATGTTCAAAATTCTCATGGGAGAACTGGAGCCGGACGAAGGCACCGTCAAATGGGGCGTCAGCACCTCTCAGGCCTATTTCCCCAAGGACAACACCGAGTTCTTTGAGGGCTGCGAGCTGAATATGATCGACTGGATGCGGCAGTATTCCGAGGATCAGAGCGAAACCTATCTCCGGGGATTCCTGGGCCGGATGCTGTTCTCCGGCGAGGATGTATACAAGCAGGTGAAAGTCCTCTCCGGCGGTGAGAAGGTCCGGTGTATGCTCTCCCGGATGATGCTCTCCGGGGCCAACGTACTGCTGTTGGATCAGCCCACCAACCATCTGGATCTGGAATCCATCACCGCCGTCAACAACGGCCTTACCGCTTTCCCTGGCAACGTCCTTTTGGCCAGCCACGACCACGAGATGGTCCAGACCGTGGCCAACCGGATCATTGAGTTCAAAGAGGACGGGACCTATGTGGATCGGGCCATGACCTATGACGAATATCTGGAGTGGAAGAAAACAAATTCATAATTCAATAAAAGAAGGTATGCAATATGAAACAAGTGATCTTTTCCAAGGACGCCCCTGCCGCTGTGGGTCCTTACTCCCACGCCATCGACTGCGGCAATCTGGTGTTTCTCTCCGGTCAGGTGCCTCTGGTGCCGGAAACCGGCGCTCTGGCAGAGGGCGGTATTGAGGCCCAGACCCGGCAGATGTTCTCCAACATTCAGGCCGTCCTCCAGAGCTGCGGCCTCACCTTCGACAACGTGGTAAAGACTACGGTGTTCATGACCGATCTCAAGGATTTTAACACATTTAACGAGATCTACGCCGAGTACTTCCCCAACGATCCTCCGGCTCGTTCCTGTGTCCAGGTGGCTGCACTGCCCAAGGGCGCGCTGGTGGAAGCCGAATGCATCTGCGTCAAATAAGGAGGAAACCAATATGCCAGTGAATTTAAAAGGTCGCTCTTTTCTCACGCTGATGGATTTTTCCTCTGCGGAGATCCGTTATCTGCTGGACCTGAGCCACGACCTGAAAAGCAAGAAGCGCGCCGGGATTTTGGGTAAAAACCTCAGGGGCAAGAACGTGGTCCTGCTCTTTGAGAAAACCTCCACCCGGACCCGCTGCGCCTTCGAAACAGCCATTCACGATGAAGGCGGACAAGTCACCTATCTGGACGCCGGCAGCTCCCAGATGGGCAAGAAGGAATCCCTGGAGGATACCGCCCGAGTGTTGGGCCGGTTCTTCGACGGTATCGAATACCGGGGCTTCCAGCAGAGCGTTGTGGAGGATCTGGCCCGGTTCTCCGGCGTTCCCGTTTTTAACGGTCTCACCGACGTGGACCATCCCACCCAGATTCTAGCAGACATGCTGACCATGGAGGAACACATCGCCAAGCCCCTGAAGGACTGCAAGGTGGTCTTTGTGGGAGACGTCCGCAACAATATGTGCTACGCCTGGATGTACGGCTGCGCCAAAATGGGCATGACCTTTGTGGGCTACGGCCCCAAGGCCCTGATCGACCAGGTGGATGCCGGCGTGCTCCAGCAGATTGAGGCCGTCTGTCAGGAAACCGGCGCCCATATTTCTCTCAGCGATGAGATCTCTTCCATTGCCGGTGCCGATGTGCTCTACAGTGACATCTGGGCTTCCATGGGCGAGGAGGATCAGATTCCCGACCGGGTGAAGCTGCTCTCCCCCTATCGGATCACGGATGAAATGCTGGAGGCCACTGGAAATCCCGATGTGAAGTTCATGCACTGCCTCCCCTCTTTCCACGACTTTGAGACCACCATGGCCAAGACCTGGATCGACCAGGGCATCGACATTCGGGAGGTCACAGACGAGGTATTCCGTGGTCCCCACTCCATCGTCTTTGACGAAGCAGAAAACAGAATGCACACCATCAAAGCCGTTCTGGTTGCCACTTTGGGCTGCTGAGGCTGATACATATTTGCAGGCACAAAAAGGCCGCCGTTTCCAAAACAGGAAACGGCGGCCTAGTTTCATGACGGGCAGCTACGACGACAGCTGGGCTGCGATCCATCCGGCAATTCTGGGCAGGAACAAGGCCTGTCCCCGCTCGTTAAGATGGTACCCGTCGGTGGAGGTCAGGAAAAAGCTGCTGCGAAAGGCTTCGTCGGCTGCATGGATGCCGCTGAAGCTGGAATCGCTGGCATTGTAGCAGGCGATTCCCCGATATTCGCAGACCTCCATCAAGGCCTGACTGTAGTCGTCCTCGTTCAGTCCGGCGGAGTTTCGATAGTCTGTGGAGGACTCCCAGCAGGTCATGGCCAAAATCACTGCATTGGGATATTTCTCCTGAAGTCGGTCTACCAATACATTAAACGCCCCCTGAAATGTATAAATATCTCGGGAACTGATACTGTCGGCCAGCGGAATCTCACAGTTCATATCGTTGGCGCCGCAGTTGACATAGATCACGTCGTAATCCCCGTCGGGCAGCGGCCGCTGGCACATAGGATAGTAGCAGCCCCCCGCCGTATAATCCGTATCCTCCGTGCCAGTATGTCCTCTGGCGGCAGCCACCGTGGAGCCGGCGATGGAGATCACTGTGGAATCCATGCCGTATTGCTCCAGCATTTTCGGCCAGGACAGGGCCGTATCTGTCAGACCGTATCCGGAGGTCATACTATCTCCCGCAAACAAGATGGACTTGCCGGAGAGCGTATCGGCCACCCAGTACCGGTCGTCTGCAGCACTGGCATAGCAGGATCCAAGGATGGCCACCGTCAGCACCCCCAGGAGCAGACGGCGCAGCCACATGGTTGGTTTCATATTGA
>CASEPH010000242.1 GCA_949289625.1 uncultured Clostridia bacterium
GTTTTTGGATAATGTTTCGGGCGTCCTCATCCATTCTGGTTGTTTGTTGAAAACTTGAGATTCCTGCTGGTTAAGAGCTTAAAGTTGTCACGCTCGAAAACAAGTATTGTTCTTTCCCAGCCAAGTAAGTAATTTTGGGGAGAGAGTGTGTGAGAGAGGGAAAAGCAGAAAACCGCCCCGGCTATTCAGTCGGAGCGGTTCTAAAAAAGGGCGCACTACCCCCTTGTATCTTGAGGGCTTGAAATCGTCCCGTTTGGGGCTTTCGTCAATCTATCTATATAACTGCCAGCAACTTTTACAGTTCCGACAACGGGAAAAAAAGTGTAAAACGCAAAAAAGCGGAGTTCTCAACCTGAAAAATCAGATGAAACTCCGCTTCACTTTGCAAATATCTCTTAAAACAGGGATAACAGGAATGGAACACCAATCCTTTGCTTATGTCCCCAAAAGTCCGCAAACCCGCATAAATACTAAAAAATGTGACCGATAGTAAAATCGGTCACATTTTTTGGTGGGGGATGGTGGATTCGAACCACCGAAGGCGAAGCCAGCAGATTTACAGTCTGTCCCCTTTGGCCACTCGGGAAATCCCCCATATGAAGTTGCCTTGTTTAAGACGTTGGAGCTGGTAGACGGACTCGAACCCCCGACCTGCTGATTACAAATCAGCTGCTCTACCAACTGAGCTATACCAGCATCTCTCACAGAGCATGACTATTATATCCATCTGTATTCCGTTTGTCAAGAACTTTTTACTGTTTCCAGCTTTTTTCTTGCAGGTGAAGGCGGTCTGTGGTACACTCAGGGCAAGAGGTGTTTTTATGGAACATACCACGGTTTTTTCTGGAATTATTGGGGAGTTTTCCAAACTAAGTGCCATTCCCAGGCCTTCGGGCCACGAGGAGGCGGTGAGCGCGTATTTGGTGGACAGATTGACGGGGCTGGGGCTGAGGCCAGAGCGGGATGTGTATTATAACGTCATCTGTGACGTTCCGGCGACGCCGGGTTGGGAGCGAAAAGGCCGGCTTGTCCTTCAGGCCCATTCTGATATGGTCTGCGTGGGCGCAGCAGACTACCGCCCCTTGGAGGATCCGGTGACAATCCAGATGAAGGATGGCTGGCTCTGCACAGATGGAAGAAGTTCCCTGGGAGCAGACTGCGGCATTGGCCTGGCTGTGGCAATGTTTTTGGTGGCGTCGGATTTTCCCCACGGACCTCTGCGCCTGATCTTTACGGCTGACGAGGAACGGGGGCTGGCAGGTGCGCAGAATATTCGGCGGGACTGTCTTCAGGGCTGTGACGGATTGATCAATTTGGATGGATTTCATTTTGGAAACCTGCTGATCAGCAGTGCTGGAGGACTACGGCAGACTTTTTACAAAAAGAGCAGAAGAATAACGTCTACCATGCAACAGGGCATTCGGCTCCGACTGTCAGGCCTGCGGGGCGGACATTCGGGAGACGATATTGGACTGGGACGGGCCAATGGGGCCAGACTGATGATTTGGCTGCTACAAACATTGCCATTTTCCTATGAACTGGCGTCTTTTTCGTCCGGTACTGCCCACAACGCCATTCCGACCCAGGCCCAGGCAGTGATTGCCATGGACCCCATGGACGAGACGGTACTACGGGGGACGACAGCGGCGTTTTTGCGGGATGCACTGGAGATTTACGGACGGGCTGATCCGGAGCTTACGCTGACGGTGGAGCCGGTAGAACAGCCCCAGACTGTGCTGCCAACGGAGGACCGGGACGATCTGCTGGCGTTGGCAGGCTTGATTCAATGTGGATCCTGGGCACAGCATCCGCTCTGTCCGGACTGTGTGGGGTCGTCCGGCAGCCTGGGACTGGTGGCTGCCGATGAAACAAAGCTGGAGATTTATTCTTTCCTGCGGAGTTATGACGATGCCGTATTACAAGAGCGGGGGGCACAATATGCCTTGGCTGCGGAAGGACTTGGGTTTTCTGTGTGGGAGCAGGGATATGGTGCGTGGCCTGGGGTGGCCCAGGACCCGTTGACAGAACTTTTTCAGACGCAGGGCCGTCAGCTGGGCCTAGAGCTGAATAAGACCACAGCCCATGTGGGGTTGGAGGCTTCGGTATTTCACCAAATGGCGCCGGAAATGCCCATTGTATCCGTGGGGATGGAGATTTTGGATCCCCATTCTGTCCACGAACGGGTGAAGCTGGATACCATAGAACCCTTTGGGAGATTGCTGGCGGCAGTGATTCGGGAATATGGAAAGTAACACATAAATGGAACGGCTCCCGTGGAAACGGGAGCCGTTGCCATATTACAGATTGCTTTCGTTACGGGTGCGGCCGCAGATTACCGTAAGATTGCCGTTACGGGTGCGGATCTCGTCCAAAAAGGGTTTGATTTTTGTTTCATCCAGCAGTGTGACCGTATATTGCAGCTCATATAGCGTCCCCATATTGGTGGTCTTGACTTGTTCCAGACTATGAGTGGCGGTGTAGTTGGCAAAGAGGTCGTCAAAGATTCCCTCATAGTCCAGATCCTCCGGAATGGTGATCCGCAGATCCCGCTGAATCTGGTGGGACTCCCCGAATCCCACGACAGTGAGCAGCAGAAAAAACAGCGTAACAACAGCGAAAAAGACTGCAGCCAAAACCACATATCCCATGCCGCAGGCAATCCCCAGGGCCACCGCCAGAAACAGGGCGCCGATTTGCCGTGCAGTTCCAGGCTCAGAACGGAACCGCACCAGGGAAAAGGTACCCGCAACAGCCACACCCGCCCCAATGCTGCCGGAGACCATCATAATGACCAGCTGGACAACAGCAGGAAGAATGGCCAGAGTGACGGCAAAGCTCCTGGAAAAGTTGGAACGAAAGGAGAAGCAAAAGGCTACCAGCAGACCTAAAATCAGGGAAACACCGGTGCAGAGTAGAAATGGAATCGGGGCAAGCTCTGTGGAGAGGATTGAATTAAACATGGTGCGTCACAACCTTCTTGGAAAAATATTCAGGCAGAATAAACCCGGTATAGCAGGCGCCAATTTTGGAGAACGAGGTTCGATAGAGTTTTTCCTGGCTCAGAGCATGGGCCAGCCACAGTGGAATTGCGCTGGGGACCTTGATTTCCATGAGAACCTGATCTCGGGGCAGGATCCTGGTACCGTAGGCACCGGAGCAGAGACTCAGATCCTCAGTGCGCCAGCGAAGATTTGTGTCGAAGGTGATTCGCAGATTGGGATCCTCCTTGCCGAACAGAGCGACGCGATCGTAACAGAGGAAAACCTTTGGCTTTGGATGGTGCAGCTTCATGAAATGGGCAATCTCCTTTGTGATCTGGGGATTTGAGGAGGTGGGGAGGACTCTGTTTAGCAGAAAAGCTCTGGCTTCTGGGACTGAAAGGACAATCCGCCGTTTGTAGACGATATGGCGATATTTCTTTTTCAGTTCCACAAACACCTTGCCGGTCTCGGGATTTGGTGTTCCATAGGAACGGACCCGAAGCTTTTCCTTATAGGGGGGCTTTTCGATGGAAGCTCGGGTGACATCGAACTGCTCCGTGTCAAAATAGATGTTGGAGATGGTGTGCTGACCGTACTGGTCCACCGAGAAGTGTTCCTCCAGCAGAGGCATCAGCTCTTCCTGCTGTTGGCAGCTGAGAAAATATTTTATCTCATGCCTGGAAAAGGATGTGATAACATCATTTGCCAAAGATTTCACCTCCTCCTATGTAAGGGCAGTGTAAAGAATATCAGAGAAATGTCAAGAATTTGTGTAAAATGTTTCCAAAATTAAAAATATTTCTGGAAACAAATTATAGCCTTAAATTTGGTCAGATCTGAGCGACTTTTCCCATTGCGGACCGGTTTCCCACCTGCAGATTGGCAACCTTCTCGCAATCCCCGGCCATAAAGAACCGATCGGTGCAGCCAAAGAACTGCAAAGCCTCGTCTCGGCAGGACTTCATGCCTCCGCAGATCACCACGGAATCCGCCTCCAGACTGTGGCTGTTGCCTGCGGCATCGGTATAGGTGACGGAGGTGAGGGTCACATCGGTGGTGGTAGCTTCCACAATGGAATGAAATTCGGGATATTTCTCCCATGCACATTTTATGATCTCGTGGTGATCTTTGGGATCATAGGTGACGATGGCCATGGTGATGGCGTGCAGATGGGAGGCATCGTGAGCGATCTCTTTCTGCCGGGTCAAAACAGTGACGCGATGCCCCTTTTCACACAAATGCATTCCTGTTTCCACGCCGGTTTCGCTGCCGCCTACAATGACCACGTGGTGTCCCAGCTCCGCTTCTCTGCCGAATACATCCAGACAGGTCATAAGCCCCGGTTTCAAATGCCCGGTTTCGTCCTGGGCAAATTTCGGCACATTGGGAACTGCGCCAGTGGCTGCAATTACCGCGTCGAAGCCTTCCGACTCCAGCAGAGCGGGAGTGGCTTCCGTATGTAACCGAATGGAAACGCCAGCTTTCTGGATTTGCTTTTTCAGCCAATCCTTGTAGTCCCGCAGGGGCCATTTAAAGGAGACAAAATCACTGTGATAGAGCTGTCCGCCCAGATACCCGGTTTTTTCAAACAGCGTTACCTGATGCCCGTTTTGGGCTGCCATTAGGGCGCTGCGCATTCCGATGGGACCTCCGCCCACCACGGCGACCTTTTTCGGTGTCGTCACCGGAGGAATGGCATGGAGCAGCATGGGATCAATCCCCAGCCGAGGATTCACCGAACAGAAAGAGATCCAAGGGGGTGTCATGGTGCCATGACACTTGTTGCACCAGATGCAGGGGATAATATCCTCTCCGCGGCCGGAAAGGCATTTTTCCATATATTCTTCGTCAGCAAAGAGGCCCCGAGCCATGGCGATCAGGTCACAGGCCCCGGAGGCGATATAGCCGTCCAGCTCCTGGGGATCCTGGAAGCCGCCGTTGACACCGATAAGTACATGGGCGCCGGTATCCCGAATGGCCTTGGCATAGGCGAAGCAAGGATGCTGACCCTTTTGAAACTGGAAGCCGGTGGGATGGTTTGCCGCAGCATCCTTTTCCTTGATGGATACGATATCGACCACGTCCTCCAGTTCCTTGATGACTTGGGCCATGAACTCGGAGGTGTAGATGTGATCCATCATGCCGTAGACGTAGGCCTCCGTGAGAAAATCCTTCCCCAGCCGGGACTTGATGGCGGAAAACAGCAGCTTGGGAAGGCGGGCGGCCTGTTCCGGCGTGTCGCAGCCGTATTCATCGGTACGGTGGTTGTGATTCTTGCCAATGAGCATGGAGATGTTCAACGAAACGCCGTCGTAACCAAAGGATTGGTAATTGGCAACCCAGTTGACATAATTATCGACCAGCTCGCCCATGCGGTCCGCGGGGAGCATTTGCTTGGGTTCCACAGGCTGGCCCGGCAGGAACATTCCGCCTTCGCCGTCCAGGTTATAGCCCTCCGGCCAGGGAAGCCGGAAGGGAATGGTGGAGATCAGCAGTTTGGAGCCGTAGAAATGGACGTCGTCGCACATTTTGGAGAAGTAGTTGGAGACGCTGGGATCCTCCATGTCAAAGTTCTGCATCCGCAGGCTGTCCGCCATGCCAATGGTCCGCTGGGTGGGATTGGACCAGGGGGACATGGCCATGTAGGCGCAGGACTTGGCCATCTGAATGACCCAGGCACGGTATCCGTCGGCCGGGAAGGTTTCGGGACCCTGGAGCAAATGGAGACTGGCGTCGGGAGAAGAGATCCGATTTTTCAGAGTGACAGCGCCCACGGGAAGAGGACTCAAAAGATGCCGATACTGCATAATACTACCTCCATTTTACAAGAATGATAAGAAAATATTACAAAGATTTATAAATTATAGTATAGCCGCCGGGAAAAACCTTGTCAATGCAACGGTACAAACCAAACTCCGGGGAAACAATTCGGGGGATAGGAGCCCGAGAAATCCGGAAGTATTTCTGGACTTTTGTCTGTGGACAGGCTATAATAAAATCACTTGTGTGCAAATGATGAAGAAGGCCGAAACGGGGGAAAAGGGAGGTGCCGCCAGTGGAACAAACTCATAGATTCCCAGCGTGGTTCCGGCTGGCTGCGGCATGCTCCGGAACTGCCTATACGGTGCTGCTGATGCAAACAGAATCCAAGCTGAGTTTTCTTGTCACTGCCATAGCGGCGTTGATCCTTTTGATGGTGTTCTCCTTCCGAACGCCGCTGCTGGAGAAGCTGTTTGCGCCTCGGGGATGGGGCCTGTGGGTGCTGGCAGGCGTGCTTTCTATTGCTGCGGTCTATACGGCAAAATCCACGTTTTTTAGCAACTGCTGGACCTGGATGCATAAGCTGATTGGGTTGCTGGGACTACCGCGGGAGGATCTGGTGATTCGGGGAATCCCCTGGCTGGTGGCGCTGGCAGCGCTGCCCATGGCCTTTGGCTATTTTTTGTGGTTTGTGGATTTTTTCCGCAAGCTGGGGTTGCAACTGTGGCGGGAGTCCGATTTTACGGAACGGCTGTTTTTCCTGGGAGCCGGGCTGCTCTTTGCCATGATGATCGTATTTGCATTTATGTGTACCCAGGCGTTTTACGGGGCCCATGTCAATGGAAACTGGTTCAATTTTGACCTGATCTATTCGGCGGATTCCGGCTACCTGGTCCATCAGGACGTATACCGGAATGTGGGAGCCGAGCAGAATGATCTGCGGCAGCCGCTCTATGGGGCCTTTGCTATGCCCTTTGCCCAGGTGGCATGGCTGATTTCCAAGGTCCTGTTTTTCCTGCCGGAAAGCTATATCACCGTATGGCAGATCATGCAGATGCTGCTGTTTCTGGTGGCGGTAGTGCTGCTGGGACGGATGCTGGGGCTGAAGGGCGCGGAAAAAGCACTGTTTTTGACGATGCTGTGTATGTGCTATCCCACGTTGATTTTTGTTCTGACGGCAGAACAATACCTGACCTCTGTGTTCTATCTGGTGCTGTTGCTCTATCTGGAACGGGAGCCTGTGGGCCAAAGCTTGGCGTATATCGGCGCCACGGGATCGTTACTGACCTCCGGAATATGGTTCCCACTGATTACCTGGGATCGCAGCTTCCGGAAATTTGTGAAAAAAACGGCCATGCTCTGCGGTGCCTTTTTCTCTGTAACCATTCTCTCCGGGCGATTGACCACCTTCCTGGATATTCCCACCTATATCGAGGGCTATGGCTACTATACCGGTGCGGATGTACCTCTGCTGAGCAAGCTGATGCAGTATGTGAATTTTGCCGGTGCCTGTCTGCTGGCACCGCCTTCTGGGCAGGACCTGACCACCTATCGCCATATCTCCTGGCAGATGCTGCCGGTGGAGAACTGGTCGGTGGTGGGAATCGTAGTGCTGGTGTTGGCTTTGGCTGGGATTGTTGTGGGCCGGAAAAAACGGTTTACGAAAATCTGCGCAGTTTGGATTGGATTTTCTTTCCTGCTGCTGGGGCTCATTGGCTGGGGTACCATCGACAATGGATTGATGCTTTATTCACTCTATTTTGGGTGGGCCTTTGCCGCTATGATCGTTCAATGGATTGACTGGGTGTTCCATCGGCTGCGGCCGGTAAAGCTGGCGGCGCTCATGGGATTGACGCTGCTGCTGGGGATCTGCAATGTATGGGCTCTGCGGGATGTACTGGTGTTCGGAACACAGTTTTTCCCGGCGTTGGGGGGATAATATGAGACAATATATTAAGCTTACCCGACCCCATCACTGGATTAAAAATGTTCTGGTATTGCTCCCTTTGATCTGCAGCGGCCAGCTGCTGTTGTGGGAGAAACTGCAACGGGGAATTTGGGCGTTTTTGGCTTTTTCTATGCTGGCGTCGGCGATCTACTGCATCAACGACATTCGGGATCGAGAGAAGGATCGGAACAATCCTGCCAAATGCAGCCGTCCCTTGGCGGCGGGCACGCTGCGCGTGTCACAGGCGCTGATTTGCTGTGGAGTTCTCTTGGGACTGGCGGTGCTATTTGGCTATCTGGCCGGCGGTTGGAACGGCAGGGCATGGCTGTGGCTATGCCTGTACTTCCTCCTGAATCTGGGTTACAGCATGGGTCTCAAGGATGTTCCGCTCATTGATATTGCAATCCTGGTTTCCGGCTTTTTGCTTCGGATGCTCTACGGCGGTACGGTGACGGAAATCGAACTGAGCAAATGGCTGTGCTTGACGGTCATTGCCATGTCCTTTTATCTGGGACTGGGGAAACGCCGGGGAGAACGGCTGGGTGGAAAAACCGAGGGCCGGAAGGTACTGAAATTCTACAGCGACAATTTTCTCAATCAAAACATGTATATGTGTGTGGCCCTGACGGTGATCTTCTACGCCCTGTGGACCGTGGATCCTTTGACGGTGGAACGGGTCGGCGGGGAGACGCTCATCTGGACGGTGCCGCTGGTGATCCTAATCTGCATGAAGTACAGCCTGGATGTGGATGCGGAATCCGATGGGGATCCAGTGGAAGTGCTGCTCCATGACGCGCTGTTGCTGCTTCTGGGCTTTGGACTGGGATTGATCGTCTTCCTGATCATGTATCTGTAAATACATAAAGCACCGCGTCACAGGATAAAGCCCTGTGCGCGGTGCTTTTTTGTTGGATTAAAACCGGTGTTGTTCCATGCGGTTTCGCTGGGCTTCCAGCAGTTCTTGGAGATGCTGCTGCCGTTTGGCGTAATCCTCCAGCATAAAGTTGTACGCATGGGCGTAGGTGGCGGTGATATAGGGAAGCTTCCAAATAAACAGGATGCCCAGGGTCAGTACCCCCAGCAACAGCCAGGGAAGAAAACTCAGATCCAGCAGAAACAGCTTCCAACGGTGGATGCGATTGATGGCTTTGGCTTGGTTCAGCACCTGCCGGACGGACAGCTCCGGCTGATCCAGAAGCACAAACCAGGCGGTGCGGTAGCGGTAGGACACAATCAACATGACCAGAGCCATATAGCCCAGAAGACCCCAGAACATGGCGTCCTCTCCGATGGAGCCGGCCAGGAACAGAGCAGAAAGCAGATAGCTTATTGGCATGGAAAAGATACTGCTCCAGAGGGAAAGCAGCAGAGAGATCATGAGATACAATAAGACGCATTTCCCCCATATTTGAAAACCCTCAGTCAGCACACGTTTGGAAAACGGCTTACCTCGGCTCAATTTCAGGGAGAAGGAGGCGTAACCTGCTGCCAAAAAGACCAAGACGAATTGGCAGACAAAGGAGATCAAAAACACCAGGATATAGCTCTTTGTCTCGGCAGAGATAGCCTGACTGAGGTAATGCCCTTTGGAAGAAAAGGACTGGACCAGGGTACCCAGGCCCCAATCGGCTGCAATGACAATATACACGGACAGGAGAAAGCACAAGGTTACCAGCTTTGTGCTGGATTGTGCATCTCGGATACATTGGCGGGAAGCTTCTTTCAGACCGCGGCGATTCATATGGGATCAGCTCCATTTCTGACAACAATACCGGGAGTTGCTTCTGTTTGAAGAGAACGTAACACACCCAGCAGAAAATGTCAAGAACACACAGGAATTTTGCCGGTGGGAAGGTTGAAAAGTGAGAGCGGGTGTGTTATACTATAGTAAATAAAAGTTATGTTGATTACAACTTGAATTTACGAACAGAATCACGAAATATTACCACAAAGGAGGGCGAAGCATATGACACTGGGTGAAAAGATCAAAGCGGCAAGAGTGGAACGCCACATGACCCAGAAGGACGTGGTGGGCGATTACATCACGCGCAATATGCTCTCTAAAATTGAAAACGGCAGCGCTACGCCGTCTGTCAAAACACTGGAATATCTGGCCAGCGCACTGGGACTGCCGGCAGGATATTTTATGTCGGAGACCGGAGGCGATGAGCTGACGCCCGGCAAGCTGGTCAGTGCCCGGCAGCGGTTCCGGGAGGGAGAATATGAAGCTTGCCTCCAGGTGCTGGAAGGACTGGAGCTGAACGGAGGCTATCGGGATGAGGCCATGCTGCTCCTGGCTCGTTCCAAGATCAGCCTATCCAAAAAGGCCATGACGGATGGACGATATGAGGAAGCCATCCGGCTGGCAAAGGAGGCCATTGCCCACAATGATGAGAGCATCTATGTGTCTGCTGCCTTTCGGACCGAGGCACTGCTGCTGGTGGCTCGCTGTACCATGGAGCAGGGAGGAGATTTCCTGAAAGCCATGGATGACTATCAGGCGGCCTATCAGGATCAGGGATTGGGAGAGTTTTACCGGCTGACCATGGCGGAATACTATATCGGCCAGGGAGACCTGGAGAGTGCCAAACGGGAGATGGATAGCATTGCACGGCTCTCGGAGGCCACGAAGCCGGCCTACCTGATGCTACAGGGGCAGATGGAGATCAAGGATAATCAGTATGAGCAGGCTGCCAAGCAGCTGGAAAAGGCGGAGCAGCTGGCCAGAACCACTGGCAGCAACTATTTTATGTCCAGCCTGTACGCCATGCTGGAGCAGTGCTACCGAGAGATGGAGGACTTTAAAAAGGCCTACCATTACGCATCCATGCAGCTGCAAATCAAAGAGTGACGAAAAGGGCCCATTGCAGAATCACTGGTTTCTGCAATGGGCCCTTGATACATTCTGTTATCCCCACTCCAGCACGTATACCGTGCAGTTTCTCCGGCCGAACTGGATGCAGGTATCATAGTCGTCAAAATACAAGTCGATAATGTATCCGTTGATGGCACCGCCGCAATCCTCAGCGGTGGCAACGCCATAGATCCATTTACCATCGTCGGAAACGATGTACATTTTGGTGCCATAAGGGATCACGTCCGGATCCACGGCAATGGCCCCGTAGCGAGCGGGTGTGCCTGTGGCAGTGGTTCCGCCGCCGCAGTAGGCGGTAGCTTCCACACTCAACACGTCCACATAACTGAGCACTTCGCCGCTGGAGGTGGTGATGGTATCTTCGGAATAGCTGGGCTCTTCATACTCGGGTTCCTCATATTCCGACTCCTCATATTCGGGCTCTTCGTATTCCGGCTCTTCATACGCCGGTTCCTCGTATTCCGGCTCTTCGTATTCGGGCTCCTCATATTCCGTTTCGCTGTCTACAGTTTCCTCGTAGGAGGCGTCCGCTTCCGTATCGGTGTCCTCGCCATCCGCAGAGACTTCTTCGGTGACGTCCTCCTCGGGTTCCTCAGCAGCGTCTGTTATTGCTGTTTCAGCTTCGGAAGGAAGCTTTTCTCCGCTGCCAATCAGAATAACCTCGGTAACAGGGGCGGAGAGCACCTTGGTGCGCAGGGTGGAGGCCTGCGTCAGCTCTCCGTTCACATACTCCCGGAGATAAGTGATCTCCTGCTGTCCTTCAACACCCGCTGTTTTTACGGCGGTGGTACCCTTCTCCATGGTGGGATCCAGGAAGGTAACGCTGTCGTAGGGAATGGAAACGGTTTCCGTGACGGTTTCCTCGGAAGTCCGTGTGATATCAATGTTCATGCCGTCGTGCAGCGAATCGCTGAGAGAGAGGCTCCGACCGTCACATACCATGGTATCTCCCTCTGTCAGAGAGAGGTCCAGAGTGCCAAGAAGCTCCTCCACAGTGGCGTCATAGGTGGCTGTGGAGATCTCCTCCCCACCGTAGTTCAGGGTCACGTCCCGGCTCCGCTGAATTTTGATTTCCGTAGTATTACCGTTGGAGGTGGTGGAGATCCGATCGTTTTGTGATACGGCCACGCCTGCCTCCGCCAGTACCTGATCGATCTCTGTGGCGGAAGAACTGTGGGAAATGACGGTGTCTCCATCTGTAATGGTGTAGACATTCTGCGCGGAAACCAGCATGGAAAAGTATATGGAAATCACCAGAACCAGGGCCAGAGTAACGGCAATTTGCGCCGCCAAGCGGCCTTTCTTTTTCCGCTGGCTGGGTTTTGTGTCGGTCATACTATGTACCTCCGAAATGGTTTCAAAAAGGAAACAAATCATAAATTATCAAATAAGTTTTGTAACCTTTTGAAACCATTATAACATTTAATCGAAAAATGTCAAGGACGAATACAGATTGCCGGAAATTGGCGAACTTTTTACCGAGGAAATAAGAAACAAAACGTAACTTTTGCCGTTAGGGAAAAATAACCGTCGAAAGGGCTTGACAAATGGGAATAAACCGGTATGATGAATTTGTGTGAGAACACGAAATATTGCTGAAAGGAGCGTTTATTATGGAATTGAAGGGATCCAAGACTGAGGCCAATCTGCTCGCTGCGTTTGCGGGAGAGAGCGAAGCCAGAAATAAGTATACATATTTTGCTAGCACTGCGAAGAAAGAGGGCTTTGAGCAGATTGCTGCCATTTTCCAGCAGACGGCTGACAATGAGAAGGAACACGCCAAGATGTGGTTTAAGGAGCTGGGACTCCTGGGCGATACGGCGGCCAATCTGCTTGCTGCTGCGGAAGGCGAAAACTACGAGTGGACCGATATGTATGCCACCTTTGCCAAGGAAGCGGAGGAGGAAGGCTTCACGGAGATCGCCGCCAAGTTCCGCATGGTGGCGGATATTGAAAAGACCCACGAGGAACGGTATCGCGCACTGCTCCACAACGTGGAGGCCAAGGCAGTGTTTGAAAAGAGCTCTGTCACCGTTTGGGAGTGCCGCAACTGCGGTCACATCGTGGTGGGTACCAAGGCTCCTGAGGTATGTCCTGTCTGCGCCCATCCCCAGAGCTATTTTGAGGTTCGGAAAGAGAACTACTGATACTAGATAGAATCCTAGGGAGGGAATCGGATGGAAGGGCGGAAAAAGCGAACTGCGGCTGGCCTGGAATTAACGGCTTTAGGCGTCAATTTCATTTTGCTAAGTTTTTTGCTGGAATGTGCCATGCTGCTGCTGGCATCGTCTCCCCTTTGGATTTTGCTGTTTGCCAGCAATGTCTATCTGATTTCCCGGAACTACGCGGATACAAAAGCGTGTCTGAACAAAACCTGGATCACAGTGCTGGTGGTTGGTGTGGAGATCCTGCTGGCAGTGCTGCTGATGGCGGCCTTTGGATTTCCGGCGTGTCAAAGAATGAAACCGTATCTTTAAAAAGCATGGCATAGAGAAAAATCAATGGGACGGGAATCGTACACAGTACGATTCCCGTCCCATATTTTTATGCAGGCTACGTTGACAATTTACACGTTAAACAGGAAGTTTACCACGTCGCCATCCTGCATCACATATTCCTTGCCCTCGGAACGGATCAGACCCTTGGCCCGGGCGTTGGCCAATGTGCCGCAATCGGCCAGATCCTGATAGGAGATGACTTCGGCCCGAATAAAGCCACGCTCACAATCCGAATGGATTTTTCCGGCGGCCTGAGGGGCTTTGGTACCTTTCTTGATGGTCCAGGCCCGGCACTCGTCGGATCCGGCAGTCAGGAAGGAAATCAGGCCCAGCAGGGCGTAGGAGCATTTGATCAGCTTGTCCAATCCGGACTCCTGGATCCCCAGCTCCTCCATAAACATCTGTTTTTCCTCGGGGTCGTCCAGCTCGGCAATATCAGCCTCCAGCTTGGCACAGATGGGCAGAACCTGGGCATCCTCGGAGGCGGCCAGTTCTGCCACCTGATTATAGTATTGATTGCCGGTGGGATCTGCCACGCTGTCCTCGTCCACATTGGCAGCATAGATGACCCGCTTGAGACTCAGCAGATCTGAGGTGTGAAGCACAGCCATT
>CASEPH010000243.1 GCA_949289625.1 uncultured Clostridia bacterium
AGAGTTTAAGGGCGCCATGCCGGAGCACCTGCTGAAAAAAGGATCTCTGGATCTGCTCAGATCCTACCAAGAAAAAGCGGAGGGCAACATCCGGTATATCACTGTGTCCCCCGAGGTGGAGGGTGTTCTGGAAATGATCCCTGTGCTCAAAGAGCTGGGGATCGCTGTGTCGATCGGGCACTCTGGGGCGGACTATGATACCGCTATGGCCGCGATCCGTGCCGGCGCGGCCGCCTGTACCCATACATTCAATGCTATGGCGCTGCTGCACCAGCACCGCCCCGCGATCCTCGGTGCGGCGTTGGAGTCCGATATCTACTGTGAGATGATATGCGATGGGCTCCACCTACATCCCGGCATCGTCCGGCTGCTCTGGAAGATAAAGGGGGGCGACCGGCTCGTGGCCATCACGGATTCCATCATGGCGGCGGGATTGCCCGACGGCTATTACCACCTCGGCGTCAACCAGGTGGTGGTCGAGAACGGGGACGCAAAGCTGGTCTCTGACGGCACACGGGCAGGAAGCACCCTGACACAGGCCCGGGCGCTGAGGAATATCCTGTCCTTTACGGGACTGCCTTTGGAAGATGTGCTCCCAGTCCTGACGGAAGATCCAGCCAAACTTATCGGCGTCTATGACCGCAAGGGTTCGATCGAAGACGGCAAAGACGCGGATCTGGTCGTATTGGATGACCAGATGCAGGCCACAGATGTGTTTCTGCGCGGTCGGCGGCTGCCGTTGAACAGCTGATCGGAAATGACGCGCGGCAACGGGTGAAAGGGATGATCTTCATACGACTCATTCAAACTAGTGGTATGTTGGGAACAGCGGCGGCCAGCAGGTCTGCCATCCTCAAAACGATCTATTATCGCGGCCCAATCAAGCGGTCCGATATCGCAAAGCAGCTGGCGCTGACGATGCCTACGATCACCACGAATGTCAATCACATGATCTCATCCGGTTTGGTAAAAGAAGAGGACAAACTGGATCCTTCCGCGAACAGCCTTGGCCGTAAGGCCCGCCCGGTGAGTATCGTTGCGGAGGCCAGACACTTTGTCGGCATCGAGATGCGCGGCTTTCAGAGGATCATCAGCGTTCAGGATTTCCTGGGGAGGACGCTTTACTGTAAAAAAGACAGCACGCCCCATCCGAGCTACGAGGAAAACCTGAGGCTGAGCTGCGATCTGCTGTATGAGGCGCTTGACGCCTGCGGCTTTACCTTAGATGATATCACAGGGATCGGATTTTGTGTGCCGGGCGTCGTGAACAGCGCGGAGGGACGGCTTGACACTCTGCCCAGCTATGGTTGGCGTGACAAGGCGGTACGGGCTGACGTGGCATCCATGACTGGTTATAGTGGACCTATCAGCGTAGAAAACAACGCCTGTGCGCGAGCCTATGGGCTGCGGCTGCTCCAAAAGGATCTGTTGATGGATGTCCATAACTTCACCTACTTTTTCATCTCTCGCGGCATCGCTTGTCCTCTGTTTTTGGATACTGGGAATGTCGTTGGGTCCGTTGTCGGTGCCGGTGAAGTAGGGCATATGATCATGCAGCCGGACGGCCTACTGTGCAGCTGCGGGAACCGCGGGTGTTTGGAAGCGTACTCCAGTGACGTAGCTGTGATCGCAAGATGCAAAGAAGCGCTTCAGCAGGGGAAAGCGCCCTTTCTCCAGCAGCTATGTCCGGATGGCGAACTATCGATGCATGACATCATAGCTGCACAGAGTGCGGGCGATGAGGACGTACATAAGATCGCTCAAGAAGCAGTTTATCGAATCGGGATCGCCGTTGCAAACGTAGTTAATTTTGCCAGCTCACGAATTATGTTTATAGATGGGCTGTTGTTCGGCGTACAAGAAAATAGAGACCAGCTTCTAAATGTCATCCATACGAATCTGTGTAATGCGCTTCACTCGGACACAGAATTCCGATTTGTCGAACCAAATGACTATAGTGGCGCAAGTGGTGCGGCCGCACTCGCTATTCACAACAGCTTGGACTACTATACCGATCAGACCCTGTTTGAAAATCGAAGGAGCGGTCAAATTGCAGGGGGCCTGTTCCCCAGCAGTTTGACCGCACAACAAGCCACAGAGAGCAGAGGAGCAGGAGGAATTCCTGTTTTCAAAGAGTGACGGAAAGCAGGCAAATTGGAGCGAATATGGCTATAAAGCACGGAAATAGTTAGAAGTAAGTTTCGGGGTAGCTTGGCGAGGATAAG
>CASEPH010000244.1 GCA_949289625.1 uncultured Clostridia bacterium
ATCAGCAGCCGGAGGCTCTTGAGTTTCTCCTTCATGGGGATTTTTTCTCCGGATGCAGGGGGAATGCTGCCGGGCTTGATCCGGCCAATGATACGAATGGTCACGCAGAGCAGCACCGCCGTCAGCAGGCCGGGGATTACGCCGCCCATCAGCGCGGTACCGACGCTCATGGTGATGGGAGAGATCAGGCAATACATAATGATTGCCATAGAGGGCGGAATCAGCGTAGAAAGAGCGCCGGAAGCCGCGATGCAACCCATGGAGTAGTTCCGGTTATAGCCGGAGGCCTCCAGCTCAGGCATAGCCAGCTTGCCGAAGACAATGTTGCCGGCTACGGAAGAACCAGAGCAAGCGCCAAAGACCGCGTTGGCCGCAACTACGGTAAAGAGCTGTCCGCCCTTGATCCGGCCTAGCCAGGCCTTCATGGCAGAAAACGCGCCGCTTGCGATTCCTGTTTCACCGGCTAACGCGCCCACCAGCATGAACATGGGCAGAACCGCATAGTTGTAGTTAGCGCCCAGTTCAAAGGGTGCTGTGGTAAATTTGGTAATCATCATGACCAAATCGCCCTTGAACAGGACAATGAAGCCGCCAAAGGCGGAGGCCAGCATGGACACGAAAACGGGGATGCCGCAGAAAATCATGACCATCATAACCAAAAATGTAACGAGGCCTACGATTGATGCATAATCCATTACTGCTGCTCCTCCTTTTCCTCAGTTTGAGACGGCTTTTTCGCATATTGGCGCACGATGCTCCACAGGAAGCTGAAAGCCAACAGGAAAAAGCCAATGGAGAAGATCAGTGCAAAGGGCCATTTGGCAAAGCCCACACCGGTGGTGCTGGACTTGGCATGTGTCGCCATAAACTTGTTCATCTGTACGATGCCGCGGCAAGCCACAAAGCCGCAAATAAACGCACCGATCAGATTTCCGATGGTGGTGCAGAGCTGCTGCAGCCATCTGGGGAAGTGGCTGGAAAGCAAGTCGATCTTGGTGTGTCCCGTATCCACAGTCACATATGCGCACGCCAAAAATACGACGGGAATATGCAGATACTGAATGATCTCGGTGGACGCGGGAATACCCTTGTGAAAGATCTTTTCACCCAGCACATTGAAGAACGCGACAAACATGATAGCGATGAGGCAGATGCCAGAAATGTAAGACACATATTTCAAAATTCTTACAATTACGCTATCCACCTTGTCGTACAGTGTACGCGGTTGACTGGACAATGGTATTCCTCCTTTTCAATGTAGCGCCAATATCCCATACTATATTGGCAACCACAATTATGCGCATTTGTTATGTTTTTGTCAATGTACAAAATCAACACAAAGTTCTACAATTTTTCTCCTTTCGTCAAAATCGGCCTGTTTCATTTGTCTTTCTCAGAAAAACATTAAAAAAATTTGTTTGATTTGTGCTATAATAGCTCTCACCCGGGGAACTCATGGTTTTTCGGGAAAAAAATCCCTTGGGAGATGTTGTCCATGATTGATCATTCCCTTTCCTGCTTTTCCAATTTTCACTGTCTGGCCGGACGTTGTCCTTCCACCTGCTGTGCAGGATGGGAAGTAGATCTGGATGAACAGATTCTTTCCTATTACCGGAGGCTTTCCGGTCCATTGGGCGAGGAGATCCGCAGCCATATTCAAACTGCTGACGGCTATACTTTTTTTACCCTGCAGGAGGGACGTTGCCCCTTTCTAAATTCGGACAACCTTTGCCGGCTGATTCTCTCCCTAGGCGACAACGCCTTGTCTGTTACCTGCCGGGAACACCCCAGATTTGTAGAAGAATATGGTACACTGCGGGAAACCTGTCTGTCCATTTCCTGTCCTGAGGCGGCACGGCTGCTTTTGAAGGGGCCAGTTGCCCTGGTATGCCGGGAAACTGCCGAAGCGTCTGAAGAGGACTGGTCCTTGGATCAGGGATATCTACAGGAGCTGCTGGAATATCGGCAGATACTCTTTCATGCCACCCAGGTTCAGCGTCCCTTGGCTGAGCGGTTGTCTTTTTTAGTTGTATCCGCCAATGAGATCGGGACCTATAAAGACTCGGGTACTTTTTCGGATGGGGACAGGATCGAAACCACGGTATGCCGCACCGAGACGCCGGTGGCCTTGTCGGAACATCTACAACAAGTGCCGGCACCAGCTCTAGAGCTGGACTTACCCGGTTTTTTCCGCACCATGGCACAAATGGAGTTTACCTCCCCCCAACTGCCTACATTATTAAATAGGGCAATCCCGCAGCTTTCTCCTAAACTGCTGCAAACCTATTCGGAGGCCGCTGCCCATTTGCTTTACTATTTCCTCTATCGCTATGTGCTGCGGGCTGTATGGGATGGGCAGGTCCGGGAAAAGGTTTTATTTGCAGTCTACGCCACAGCGGCAATTCTCTGCCTGTCCCGATCCATGCCCAGCCCAGACCCGCTCCGGCAAGCAGCGGTGCTGTTCAGCCGGGAAGTGGAACACTCTGACGAAAACCTGGATTTGCTCTATGCATTCTTGAACGGCGAACCTTAATAAATAT
>CASEPH010000245.1 GCA_949289625.1 uncultured Clostridia bacterium
AGGCGCAGGGTATCCTGAATGACAGTCATAGCCGCATCCTCCCAAATCAAAAGATTCAAGAGAATGATAGGGGGGAAATCAGGAAAACCGCTTTCTGTCGCTATTGTTCGGTATAATTCGACACTTTTTTATCTCTGGGCGGGGTCGGCTGCCACGGTCGTTCCTCTTTGAGGATGGAGTAAATGGTGTTGCAGAGTTTGCGGGAGACGGCGCCGATGGCGGTGAGATGGTGCTTGCCGCGAGCGCGGAGGGACTGGTAATACTCCGAGAGGATGGGGTCGCAAAAGGCCGCCCTGGAGGCGGCCAGCCAGATGGCCCGCCGGAGGTAAGGCGAGCCTCGCTTGGAGATTTTCTGCCGGGTGCCGGTGAATTCCCCGGACTGGGTGACCCGTACATCCAGCCCCGCGAAGGCGACCAGTTTGCCCGGCGCATCAAAGCGGTGGATATCCCCGATCTCCCCCAGGATAATGGCCCCCAGGGTGTCCCCAATGCCGGGAATGGTAGTGATATAGCTGCCGGTCTGCTTCAGCAGGGAGGAGATTTGTTCCTCCAGCTCCACGATCTGCCCCTCCAGAAACTCCAGCTGTTCGATGAGCTGCCGGATCTGAAAGGCAAAGGCATCTTTGGCAAAGCACACCCCAAAGGAACTGGCTGCCGCGGCTTTCAGCTGCTCCGCCTTTTCCCTTCCGAAGCGCCCATGGCTGGCCTTTTCTAAAAGATTGGAAAGTTTTTTGGTGGAAACAGACAACAGGTCTTCCGGGGTGGGGTACCGGGAGAGAACTTCCTTGGAGGTGACGCCGAAGGTGTCTGAGAACAGCGCGTCGTACTCCGGAAAGACCTGGTCCAGCAGCGCAATAATCCGCCGCTTGCAGTCCCCACAGGCATCCACCAGAGCCAGCCGGTACCGGCTTAGCTGCCGCAGCGCCACAATTGCCTCCTCCGCAAGGTTCGTGGCGGAGAACTGACCGAAGCGCATGATTTGGGCGATGATGAAGCTGTCTTTCCGGTCATTCTTCGTCTGCCGGATGTACATCTTCCGGAAGGCCTCGGACTGGATGGGGTTAATGACTTTCACCTCAAACCCCTGTTCCAGCAGATACCCGTACACGCTCAACCAGTAATGGCCGGTGGCCTCCATGCCGATAAGCAGATCCTCCTGGGAGATATCCAGCCGCTGGAACAGCGCCAGCAGCTTCTCACAGCCTTCTTTGCTGTTGGCAAACGAAATGCTGTCCAGCAGAGCCGCTCCGGCCTCGTCGATGACCGTGGTTTCATGCTTGTATTTGGCGATGTCAATCCCGCAGTAGAACATGGCGAAACCTCCTGTTTCAAAATTTCAGACAGAGTTTCCTCAAGCTTCTTTGCGGGACACAGCCTCGTTAGATATGCAGCGCATCTTCGCTATCCAGCTTATTCGCGTCACCCCGCAAAGGCAGAGGCGCAATTCTTTCTGTGGAAGCCGTACTTCAAGGAGGCAGCCTGCGCCCTCTGTCTGCTGGCCTTATTATCCCACGTGGCTTGTGGAACAACAAGTGGGTTTCTTGCGGTTCCCCACCACATCGAAACCGTAAATTTATTATACGAGGAGGCCAAATAACGGCAAAATAGTAAGTGTGAAGCATTAATTATAACGAAAGGAAGGAGAAAATGGAATATATCAAGACTTTAGCCAGCGAACAATTCGATTATATGATTTCAATTCGGCGTGAACTGCATCAATATCCTGAACTCTCGTTTCAGGAGTTTCAAACCGCGTCTAGAATCAAGAGAGAATTGGACAAGTTTGGAATTCCATATCAAAGCGTAGCAAAAACAGGAATAATTGCAAAAATTGTCGGTTCACTTCCTGGCAAAACAATAGCGCTACGAGCGGACATGGACGCACTGGAAATTGACGAAGGAGCTTCTAAGTCAGAGTTTCGCTCAAAAAATAAAAATGTAATGCACGCATGTGGTCACGACCTGCATATGGCCGCGCTATTGGGAGCAGCTAAGATCCTATTGGAGCAACGAGATCAAATTCAAGGTACAGTATTACTGATATTTCAACCTGCAGAAGAACGAGTCGCCGGGGCGAAAGCTATGTTGTCTGAAGCCCCTTTCCTTCGTTCTGTTGATGAAATTTTTGGCGTTCATATCATGCCGGAATACCCAGCCGGTCAGGTATTTTGTCGCCCAGAAGGTCTCAAACTAGCTGGTGAGGGCTTTACTATTCATGTAGAGGGAGTTGCAGGACACGGTGCAATGCCGCACGAGGCAGTAGACGCCCTGCTTGCTGGAAGCGCAATCGTTTTGCAGTCTCAATATATTATAAGCCACGAGATCGATCCCAAAGACCCCGCAGTGTTAACGATCTGTACGATGCAGGCTGGAACCAGATCAAATGTTATAGCCGGACAAGCGGAACTCAGTGGAACTTTCCGGGCCTATAGTAAGGAAATGATAGAACAGATCAGAAAGTCCTTGACACGTGTTGCAGAAACAACCGCACAAACATATGGCGCTACAGCAACAGTTGAGTATCAAGGTTATGTTCCGCCCGTTTGGAACGACGCAAATTTACATCGATTGGTGACCAATGCAGCCGAAAAAATATGTGGTCCAGAGAATGTCCAAGTCGCTCCTATTTGCACTGCTGGTGATGATTTTTCTTTTTATACAGAGTATGTTCCAGGATATTATTTGCTAGTTGGGTGCGGAAATAGAAACGGTGAGATCGAGCCAACTGCAAGTGTGCATACACCCGATTTTTGGGCCGATGAATCTTGTCTGCCTGTTATGGCTGGCTGCTATGCGCAAGTAGCAATAGATTTTTT
>CASEPH010000246.1 GCA_949289625.1 uncultured Clostridia bacterium
TGAAAATATCCGCATGGGAAAGCCCGACGCTTCCGATGAGGAAGTGGAACAGGCGGCAATCCGAAGTGGCTGCGACAGCTTCATTCATGGTCTGGATAAAGGTTATGAAACGATTGTCGGCAGCAGCGGTTCCCAGCTTTCTGGTGGTGAACGCCAGCGTATCGCCATTGCCCGCGCCATGCTGAAAGACGCTCCCATCGTGATTTTAGACGAGGCCACAGCTTTCATTGATCCAGAGAACGAAGCAATCGTCCAGAAAGCAATTTCTGCATTAACTGCCGGAAAGACACTGATTGTAATTGCCCACCGGCTTTCTACAATCACAGGAGCAGACAATATTGTGGTAGTCAATGCCGGAAATATTGAGGCACAAGGCACCCATGAGCAATTGCTGGCTCATTGCCCACTTTACAAGGATATGTGGCAGGCACACATTGGCGCCAGAGACGAAGCCTAAGGAGGTGTTTTCATGCTTGGCACATTAAAGAAAATATTTGCATTTGCAGGTAATCGGAAAGGGCTCTTGAAAAAATCTCTTTTCTTTTCCCTGCTTAACGGTATCTTTGCATCCCTTCAATTTGGCGCACTCTACTTCATCGTGGATGCCTTGGCTTCTGCCAATCATAGCATTACTTCCGTATGGCTATCCCTTGGCATGATGATATTGTCAATTGCCGGACGGATTTTCGCCTCGTTTTTCTCTATGAATGAGCAGACAGTAGTAGGGTATGGCATGGTTGCGGATAAGCGCATTTCGATTGGTAACCGGCTGCGCTATATTCCGATGGGATATTTTAATAAGAATAACATCGGCACCATAACCGGAATTGTGACCACCACTTTAGGGGATGTGGAAAGTTCAGCACCCGTAGCACTGGTCAACATGATCGGCGGATTTTTTAACTCCGTTGTTCTTATTCTGTTCCTGCTATTTTATAATTGGCAACTTGGACTTGTCGCTCTTGTGGGTGTTGTATGCTATCTGCTGGTGACAGAAGCTGCCACTCGAAAATCAACTTCCACAGCGGAAAGAAGACAGAGCGCGCAGCGGGGATTGGTAGAAGCTGTTTTGGAATACATCCAAGGCATGGGTGTGGTAAAGTCATTTGGTTTTGAAAAGGATAGTTCTCAATCTATTGCTGCTGCGATCCGGGATAGCAACAAAGGCAATTTGAAGTTGGTTTATGCAGTGGCCCCATATATTGCTTTACAGCAGTTGGTCGTGCGAGTGTTCAGTGTCCTTCTGTTAATATTGACACTGTACCTTTATACTGCGGGAGCATTTTCCTTTGTCTATGGTGTTCTTTTTGTCGTGTTATCCTTTATGGTGTTCAACAGCCTGGAAAGTGCGGGCAGCCAGATTACCATGTTGCAAATGCTTGCCTCGTCCATTGATACCGCAAATTCTGTGGATGATACGCCGGTTATGGATGAGAACGGTGCGGAAATCACGCCAAAGACTACGGACATTGTATTTGAAGATGTGGATTTCTCCTACTCTACCCGTAAGATTTTAGACCATGTGAGCCTATCTATTCCTGAAAAAACGACTACAGCGATTGTTGGGCCATCCGGTTCCGGCAAAACGACCATGTGTAATCTGATAGCCCGATTTTGGGATGTGAACGCTGGGAAAATCACCATTGGCGGTACAGATGTGCGTGACTTCACGCTGGACAGCCTGATGAAGAATATCTCGATGGTGTTCCAGAGCGTATACCTCTTTGCGGATACGATTGAAAACAATATCAAGTTTGGCTGTCCGGACGCCACTCATGAGCAAGTAGTGGAGGCAGCGAAAAAGGCTTGCTGCCATGACTTTATTTCTGCTCTGCCGGATGGGTATAGCACTGTGATTGGTGAGGGAGGCGGCACCTTATCAGGCGGCGAAAAGCAACGCATTTCCATTGCCCGTGCCATGCTGAAAAATGCCCCCATCATCATTTTGGACGAGGCCACGAGCAGTGTTGACCCGGAGAACGAAGATCAGCTGCAGCAGGCAATTGAAGCATTGACCCACGACAAGACCATCATCATGATTGCCCATCGGTTGAAAACTGTTCGGAACGCCGACCAAATTCTTGTGCTGAATCATGCTCACATTGTCCAGCGAGGTACTCATGCAGAACTGATTCAGCAAAAAGGACTTTATGCCGATTTTGTATCTGCCAGACAAGAAGCCATTGGCTGGAAGCTGGTTCAGTAGTTTCAGGGGGAATGTTATTTGACTCTAACATCGTCTATGGAGGATTATTTGGAAGCAATTTGGGTAATCCAGCAAAAACGTGGAGCGGTACGGTGCGTAGACATCTCTGAACAGCTACAGGTAACAAAGCCATCAGTCAGCCGAGCAATTAAGGAGCTTGCCAAGGGCGGATATTTGATGAAGGATGAGAATGGCACGATTTCTTTAACAGGAACAGGAGAGCAAACCGCAACGATGATATATGAGCGCCACCGCTTTTTTAAGCAGCAGCTTATTGATTTAGGCGTGGACCCCAAAACTGCGGAGACAGACGCCTGCAGAATGGAACATGGAATCAGTGCAGAGTCATTTGAAAAACTGAAGCAGTCCATGGAAAGGCAGGATAAAAAGGTTCATTGAAAGTGATGCTTTTGTTCTTTGAGGACGGGGAAGATGACATTGTCCTTAAAGTCCAAAATCTAATCCGCTCGGTCACACATATTGATTATACGGAAGTGCCTCAGTTTGAAACGCAATCTACATCCTCTGCCCTGGAGATTCGTGAAAACCAACGCCGGGTATTCTGCTATGGCCAGGAGATTTTGCTCACAAAAACGGAGTACGAAATCCTCTTGTACTTGTATAAAAACGCAAACCATGTATTGACGCACGGGCAAATTTATGAGAGAGTTTGGCGCGAATCCGACTACGGTGAAGCAAGAGAACTGGTCAGTCACCATGTTCAAACAATTCGGCGCAAGTTAAAGTTAGCAAAAGGGTCCAAGATTGATTTGCGTTGTATTCGTGAAGTAGGTTATAGCTTTGAAGAAAAATAACCTTATGATTTGGCGGCCTGATTTCTCAGGCCGCCGTTACTTTTTTTCAAAAGTAACACTTACTCCATCAAAACTCCATCTTCGTATGGTACACTACTACCTGGAGGTGCAGACGATGTCGAAAACGATTTTAATTATAGAAGATGAAGAGGCCATTCAGAGCGTAGTGAAAGCGTTTCTGGAGGATGAAGGATATAACGTAGTGCTGGCCAGCGATGGATTAGAGGGGATGGAGAAATTCCATGAGTATCGTCCAGACCTCATCCTGCTGGATTTGATGCTTCCAAAAATGAACGGTTTTTCTGTCTGCGAGGCGATCCGGAAAGAGAGCCAAGTCCCCATCATCATGCTTACCGCTTTAGACGATGACGCCAGCCAGATGAAGGGCTTTGACGCTCTGGCAGATGATTACATCACCAAGCCCTTTTCCATGCCCCTTGTGGTGAAGCACATCGAAGCGGTGCTGCGCCGGGCAGAACAGGGCACCGGGGTGGAGACGAACATCCTCCGCTATAAGGATCTCACCCTGGATACGGACAGCTTCACGGTCCTTGTCAAAGACGAAAGCGTGTCCTTGACCATCCGGGAATTTGAGATATTGAAACTCCTGGTGGAGAACCAGGGGCGGGTGTTTACACGGGAGAGCCTGCTGGACAGCATTTGGGGCTATGACTACTTTGGCGATGAGAAGATCGTGAACACCCACATCAAGAATATCCGCAAAAAGCTGGGTGTGGATTATATCGAAACCATTCGAGGGGCGGGATATAAAATTGAGAAAGAGAATTAGTGAGAGCATCCAGGCAAAGACCTTCCTCAGTATGCTGGCCCTGCTGGTGGTCTGCTGCATTATCATCTACGGCATGGTGATGATCTTCCTGCCGAGGAATTACCACACGCAGCTGGAAGGCCAGGTCACTTCCGATTTTTATGACTTGGTGGAGGTTCTGGAGCGGAATGGCTGGGAGGCCAGTTCAGACAGCCTGTTGGAATTCTCCATGACGAACAACGCTTCGGTGGAGATCAACGATGACAACGGAAACAACCTGTTCTCCGTGAATTTTGCCGATATGGAGAATCTGGACACCTCGGCTCCCTCCATGAGCTGCTCCGCTACCTTCCGGCAAAATGGGCAAACTTATCATTTGTTTGCCAACGCTGCCCTGGTAGCGGTGGCGCAGTCCTACGATATCCTCCTGAAGCTGATCCCCCTCATCGCCGCTGTGATTCTGCTGATCTCCATCATCGGAGCGGTGATTTGTTCCCGATACTATTCCAAGCCGCTGGTGGGCATCAGCAATGTGGCGAAACGGATGACCACCCTTGACATGACCTGGAAGTGCGATGTGCGGCGGAACGATGAGATCGGCGTCCTGGCCTCCAGCCTGAACGAGATGTCCCAGCAGCTGAGTAATGCTCTGGACAGCCTGCAGGCGGCCAATGAGCAGCTGCAGCAGGACATCGAGCGGGAACGGGAACAGGAAAAGCAGCGGGTAGACTTCTTTACCTCCGTATCCCATGAATTGAAAACCCCCATTGCCATCATCAAGGGGCAGCTGGAGGGGATGATCCATCAGGTGGGCCCCTATAAGGACAGGGACACCTATCTGCGCCGGTGCCTGAAGACCACCAATGACATGGAGGCACTGGTCAAGGAGATTCTATCGGCGGCCCGGATGGGCGGCAGCGACTTCCACCTGGAACGCACCGACCTGGACATCAGCCAAATGCTGCAAAAGGTCTGTCAGCAGTTCCGTGGCCGGATGGAGGACAAGGAGATGGAACTGCATATGGACATCCAGCCGGCCTTCCACTATGCGGGCGATGGGCGGCTCATGGAGAAGGTGTTCACCAATGTGATCGGAAACGCCGTGGCCTATTC
>CASEPH010000247.1 GCA_949289625.1 uncultured Clostridia bacterium
TGCCACCATCAAGCCCAAGGAAGGGCAGCAGGTACATGGCCTACTTTGGCGGATCACACCGGGCTGTGAGCGGTCTCTCGATCTCTATGAGGGATATCCCCACCTATACGAAAAAGAGTCTGTTGCTGTGCGGGATAATGCGGGGCGGCAGCTGACTGTCATGGCCTACGTGATGACGGATGGGGATCGGTGGCGCTCTCCCGCCCTGCCCTCGGAATATTATTACCAGGGCATTCGGGATGGCTATCGCCAGAACGGACTGCCACTGTCCAAATTAAAACAGGCTTGGCAGCATTGTGCCAAAGAACTGGATCAAGAGAGCAGTAGACTCAACCGTATCTGCGGCGGGCAGGCCAAATCGCCCAAGAAGCAACGTGGGAAAGAGCGATAGGGGGAATGAGCGCACATGAAAGTATTAGTTGTAGAACCGCAAAAGCCCTGCCGTGTGCAGGAGATCGATGGTCTCGCAGCTATGCAGCAAATCGTAGGCGGCGACATTGAAGCTGTGTACCCATTCCAGGATTCGGCAGCCCTGGTGTGCAATGCCGAGGGGAAGCTCCTTGGCCTGCCGATGAACCGCCCGCTGCTGGATGAAGATCGCCTGCCCTATGACATCATCTGCGGCACCTTCTTCATCGCTGGGCTTGGTCAGGAGGACTTTGTTTCCCTGACGGATGAGCAGATCCAGCGATACAAGTCCCTGTACGACAACGTGCAGGTCCTTCCTGTGCGAACGGCAACCAGAGAACAGGGACGGATCGTTGGCGATCAACACATAAAAAAGAAAGGGAAATCTGACCATGAGAGATAAATACATTTTGACCGCGGAGTCTGTTACCGAGGGTCACCCTGACAAGCTCTGCGACACCATCGCAGATTCTGTTCTGGATGCCTGTCTCAAGGGTGACTCCTCCGCCCATGTGGCCTGCGAAGTACTGGCCACAGCTGGCAAAGTGCTGGTGGCCGGAGAGATCTCGGCAAAGATCATGCCGGATATCTCCTCCATTGTCTGCCGGATCATCCGGGAAGCTGGGTACACTGGGCTGGACTATGAGATCGAGGTCATCACCCACGATCAGAGCGATGATATTGCTCACGCTGTGCGGGAAGGAGTCCAGACCGGGGCTGGCGACCAGGGGATCATGTATGGCTTTGCCTGTGATGAGACAGAATCCTATCTTCCTCTGCCGGTCATCCTGGCCCACCGGCTCACCCGGCTGCTGACCAACGCCAGAAAAACCGGGATGATCCAGGGCCTGCGTCCGGACGGCAAGGCGCAGGTGTCTGTGGAGTACAACTTCGATATCCCCGTGCGTCTTGCATCGGTGGTTCTGTCCTGCCAGCATGACCCGGAGAAAGATCTGGACCAGCTGCGGGAGGAACTCATGGACCATGTAATCCAGCCCGCACTGCGGGAGCTGCCGCCCGATGCGGATACGGAGATCCTGCTCAATCCTTCGGGGCGTTTTGTCTATGGTGGATTTGAGGCGGACACCGGACTCACGGGCCGCAAGCTGATGGTGGACACCTATGGCGGACTGGCCCCTCACGGCGGTGGCGCACTGTCTGGAAAAGACGCCACCAAAGTGGATCGCAGCGGAGCCTACATGGCCCGCTATATTGCCAAGAACATTGTATCTGCCGGTCTGGCGGATCGCTGTACCGTCACTCTGGCCTATGCCATTGGCAAGGCTGAACCCGTGGCGGTCAATGTGGACACCGATGGGACCGGCGAATACCAGGATGAGGTGCTGGAACAGGCCGTCCGGGCAGTCTTTGACCTGACCCCCGCCGGGATGCGTCACACCCTCGGACTGGACAAGCCCATCTTCGCTCAGCTCTGCAACTATGGACACTTTACCCATCCGGACGCTCCCTGGGAGCAGACGGACAAAGCGGAGGTACTGTGCAACGCCTGTCGCATCAAGGAAGCAGGTGTGTCGGACCGTTGAAACATGTTGCCTCCTGTTCCTTTGGTAAGGACAGTCTTGCCACCATATTACTGGCTCTGGAACATGGGGAGCCTCTGGATGAGGCAGTATACTGTGAGGTCATGTTCGACAAGGAGATCTCCGGCGAGGTGCCAGAACACCGAGATTTTATCTACACCACCGCCATTCCGGCTTTAGAACGCAGGGGTGTGAAGGTAACCGTCCTGCGCAGTGAGAAAACGTATGTGGATCTCTTCACAGGCAAAATCACCCGCGGTCCCAAGAAGGGCCTTCTGCGTTCTTTTCCCATCTGCGGACGGTGTGCTGTTCAGAGAGATTGCAAACTGAAACCGATCCTGCGATACCAAAAATCGCTGCCGCCCGACACAGTTCAGTATATTGGGATCGCCAAGGACGAGCAGGAACGGCTGCTTCGATTGGCCGGGAACCGTGTCTCCTTACTGGACAAGTACAACTGTACAGAGGAAGATGCAAAGCAGCTCTGCCAGCGGGCAGGGCTGCTTTCGCCTGTCTACACATTTACAAACCGCGGGGGCTGCTGGTTCTGCCCTAACGCCAAAAGAAAAGAACTGCGCCATCTCTATGACTACCACCCAAACCTGTGGGAACGGATGTTGGAGCTGCAGGCCTTACCCAACAAGGTGAGCGAGAAATTCAATCGCAGAGAGACCTTCTCCGACATTGACGAGGAGTTTCGTTTGGAAGATGCGCAGGAGAGTCTGTTCCAAAATGCTGCATAAAAAAGGAGATGAGAACAACGAGCAATCAGAAATATGAGATCACGGAGATCTCGCACGAAAAGTATCCCTTCCTTCATCGTATCCGGGCACTCCGAGATGTGAGTGCGGAGGTCAGAGCCGGTGATTTAGGTGGTTTCGTGGAGAGCGAGAGCAACCTTTCCTTTGAGCCGGACGATACCGCATGGATCTTTGACGATGCCATTGCCTGCAATGACGCCTATGTTGACAAGGGGGCTGTTCTGCGCGGAGAGGCGGTTGTCTGCGACAACGCTTATATCTCTATGGGCGCTGTCCTTTCCGGCCATGCGCGGGTAGAGGACAATGCCTATATACGCGGCGCTGTGCTCAGCGCCTCTGCCAGGGCCTCCGGGTTTTCTATGATCCTCAATGACAAGGATACCATGGGCGTTCCCATTCTGTCCGGCCACTGCGCGGTCTATGGCAAAGTATCCGGGGATGTGCGTCTGACAGGCAGCGCATTGGTGATCAGCGGTGAGGAGATCCGCAACGATACACTGGATACTCTGGTGATCAGCGGGAAAAACCGTTCTGTGATCCGGGATTCGTCCCGAGACGAACTGGCTCCTCAACAGCCAGCTCCTTCTCCCCCCAAGAAACAGAAAGGCTGTGAGATGAGCAGATGAGCAACTTTTTTGAGCAGGAACTCCGTAAACTGTTTGCGGACGGGGCTGTAATCCATGATCCGGTCTTTGTAGGCCGTGCTTGCCTGGGTGGCTTGGACAGAAACCGTCAGGTGAGGGCTGAATTTGTTACACTGGGCCATGCGGATCACTATGCAGCTCTTCGTCTGACGCTGCTGGACAGCAATCAGGGTGTGGTGGACAAGCTGACTCTTCGGTTCAAGGATGTATGGGGAAAACAGAAGATCCCCAACAACCCCTACCTGCGGGATGGCGTTGATCCGCATATTTGGGTAGATGGTGACCGGATCGATTGGTATGCCTACCATCCCTCCCAGGAGGACTACCGGCAGCTCCGGCGAATGGCCAGCGACTATGTGGAGACTTTTCGCATTCAAGTCCCGGCAAAAGACCACGGACCCCAATTGGTGTACATCTGCGCACCCCTCCGAGGTGAGGTAGAGAAAAACATTGCGTTCGCCAGACAGAAAGCCCAGGAAGTCTTTCAGGCGGGCGACATCCCAGTCTGCCCCCATCTCATGTTCCCGCCCATCGCAGATCCGGGCGATCCGGTGCAGGATCAGGCCGCACGGGAGATGGGCCTTCGGCTGGTAGAAAAGTGTCAGCAGGTCAATGTCTATGGACCGGTCACGGAAGGGATGTGGGCGGAGATCCATCGCGCCAATAAACTGGATATCCCAGTGGTAACCGATTTGAAAACGAAGGGACGCACTTCGCCCAGAAGAAAGAAAAGCGCCAAGCGCGAGGAGGTCAAATGATCCGAGAAAAGACCACGGAGGACTTGCGGCACATGACCGATGAGGAAGGGCTGATCCTCCAGGGCTGCGGCGGCGACCTTCAGGAATGGGTGGACGGAATCAATGATCTGCTCACCCAGGAAGGAATCCTGCTGAATGGCACCAAATTTGAACATGCGGCCACATTCCAGCACGACGGTCTCACAAACCTGCTGTTCTCTTTTGAGGGGGTACAGCTGAATGTGGGAAAGCTTGCGATGTGGCGGATTCAGGCACACAGCCAGTTTGGCAGCACTTGGCTGTCCGACTATGTGCCCAATCGGCTGGGTGGTTTCCTGGATCAGCCGAACCAGCAGGAGCGAGCAAAACCGTACTGTTCGCTGATTGAACAAGACGGTAACATCTTCAACCTGATGGGGGCAGCGTCCAGAACGCTCCGGGAGCATGGTATGGGTGACCAAGCCAAAGAGATGTGTGACCGCATCACCGGAGGGAATTGCCACAGTTACCATGAGGCGCTGTGTATCATCAGCGAATATGTGGAGACGGCTCTGCCCGCGCTCCAAAATCAATCCAAAGGAAAGAAGGAGAAACATGCCTATGAGCGATAACATCACTGCGATTCATCCCAACTGGGAGATCATCCACGGCGACGCACTGAAGGTCCTGCGCGAGTTTGCCCCTAATACCTTCGATGCGGTCATCACCGATCCCCCCTATGCCTCTGGGGGTCGAACCCAGGCGGAGAAAAACAAGTCCACCGACAAGAAATATTCCAGCATGGGGGAAAGCGCACCCCCTCCCTTTGATGGCGACTCCAAGGATCAGCGATCCTGGACCCGCTGGGCCGCTGAATGGCTCTATGACGCCCGCAAGGTCTGTAAACCCGGTGCCCCTGTGTGCATGTTTATCGACTGGCGGCAGCTCCCCGCAGCCACTGATGCGCTCCAGTGGGCGGGGTGGATCTGGCGCGGTACCGCTGTCTGGGACAAAGGCAACAGCCGTCCCCAGAAGGGCCGTTTCCGCCAGCAGGCTGAGTACATTGTCTGGGGTTCCAACGGGGATATGCCTATCAGCAGACCTGTCCCCTGTCTGCCCGGCGTATTCAAGTATGGCAATCCCCAGAACCGCATCCACCTGACGGAAAAGCCCTTGCAGCTCATGCGGGATGTGGTGAAGATCACCGAGCCGGGCGGACATATTCTGGACCCCTTTGCCGGTTCCGGCAGCACGGTGCTGGCTGCCGTGCTGGAGGGTTACTCCGCCACTGGCATCGAGGTTACGGATGCCTATGCCGCCCTGTCCAAAGAACGGATTGCGCGGGAACTGGCCCAGGGTGTGTGACGGCGTACTGTCTGCCGATTGTCCTTGATGAGTTTTCTGGTAGTATATTGTAGTTTGGGCAGGGTGTCACAATAGACACCCTGCCCGGATTTTTTTAACCTTCAGGGTGCTAACATAGACACCCTTGTATGGAGATGATCATGTCAGAGGAATATTGAGCATTCCAGCCCGCAAGGTAAGCGTCACCGCTCTGGCCCAGAGCGGTGATTTTTCTCTTTCGAGGAGTTGGCAGGCTCTGCCTGCCATGATCATAATCCACCTACCGCTTTGAAGAAGCGGAGCAAGGAACTGGACAGCATCTTTAAGCGCCTTTATGAGGACAGTGTTCTGGGGCGGATCACAGCGGAGCAGTTCCAGACGCTCTCCGGCAGCTACACCCAGGAGATGGAAGCGCTGAATAAGACCATCCCAGAAAAGGAAACTGCCACCCAGAGGCTGCGGGAGCAGGTGTCCGGCACCGACCACTTTATCTCCCTGGCAAAGCGGTACACGGACATCCGGGAGCTGACGCCGGAGCTGCTGCGGCTGTTCATCCAAAAGATCGTGGTCCACGAAAAGGACGTGAAGTGGAGCAAGCACGCTCAGCAGACAGTGGAGATTCACTACAATGACATTGGCTGTGTGGAACTGCCACAGCCTGAAGGTCACACCACCAAGGGTGCGTGAGACAAAAAGAAGTCCCCGGCAGATACTGCCGTAGCAATATCTGCCGGGGGTTCAGACACCTGCAAAGTTACCCCTGTCAGGGGGAACCAAATGCTCGGTGGTCTTTTGTGTGAGAGAAATTGTTTAATTGGGATAGTAGGAATAGATCTTGTATCCTGCTGATTCAATCTCAGAGAAGGGGATTTCTCTACCCCAATTGATTATAGAGTCAAAGTTGCCTTCTGTGACAATAACAGAATTGGTTTTCTTTTCGAGGACAACAACCGTGTGGTAATTGCCGATACGAATAGAATCACCAACCTTGACATCGTCAAGAGAGTCTACATAATGTCCAGGGACATCTCCGAAAGCAGTATACTGACAAAGAGCAGCGATGGCAACACAACCTTTACCACGAGAATTGCCCTTGTCATCGTACCATGTGTTGTCATTTGTCCAGGACATGCCCTGCGGATAATCCTGTTGCAGAGCCATAATTGCGTCGTAAGGCCTCCGCCTCGGTAGGCACATTCGCAGTGGTCTGATCGCCAGGCTCGGGATCAGGCTTCGGATCGGGCTTGTCATCGGGACCAGGGAGAGTGCCATTTTCCTTTGCCT
>CASEPH010000248.1 GCA_949289625.1 uncultured Clostridia bacterium
TGCGGTCAAAGCCACGCCCAACCCTGCCATTTTGAAGATTCTTCGGGAAGAGGGCTGCGGCGTGGACTGCTCCTCTCTCACAGAGCTGATGATGGCAGACCGCTGCGGCTTCCACGGCAGCGAGATTATGTACTCTTCCAACGAGACGCCGGCGGAGGAATTTGTGCTGGCAGATCAGCTGGAGGCCACCATCAATCTGGACGACTTCACGCTCATCGACTTTTTGCAGGAAACCACGGGACATATTCCCGAAACCATCTCCTGCCGGTATAATCCCGGCGGCACCTTCCAGCTCTCCTCCAGCAAGGAAGGGTTTCAGGTTATGGACAGCCCCAAGGATGCCAAATACGGCTTCACCACGGAGCAGCTCTACGATGGCTTCCGGAAGCTCAAATCCATGGGCGCCAAGCACTTTGGCATCCACGCATTTCTGGCCTCCAATACCATTTCCAACGACTACTATCCCGAGCTGGCAGGGATTCTGTTCCGTCTGGCGGTGGATCTCCAGGAAAAGACCGGCTGCCATATCGCCTTTATCAACCTGTCCGGTGGCGTAGGCGTGCCCTATCGGCCCGATCAGCCGGAAAACGATATTTTTGCCATTGGAGAGGGCGTCCGCAAAAAATATGAGGAAATCCTGGTGCCTGCTGGTATGGGCGACGTGAAGCTGTTCACGGAGATGGGCCGGTTTATGCTGGCGCCTTACGGCGGTCTTGTGACCACCGCCATCCATGAGAAGCACATCTACAAGGAGTATATCGGCGTGGATGCCTGCGCTGCGAACCTGATGCGCCCGGCCATGTACGGCGCTTATCACCATATCACCGTCATGGGCAAGGAAAACGCACCCTGCGATCATATGTATGACGTGGTGGGCGGTCTGTGTGAAAATAACGACAAGTTCGCAGTGGACCGGATGCTGCCGAAGATCGAGATGGGCGACGTGCTGTTTCTCCATGATACCGGCGCCCACGGTTTCTCCATGGGCTATCAGTACAACGGCCGGCTTCGGAGCGCGGAGCTGCTGCTGCGGGAGGATGGCTCTGTCAAGCTGATTCGCCGGGCAGAGACCCCGGAGGACTACTTTGCCACCCTGCTCTGGGATTGAGCTGCTAAAATAACTACAGCAACCTTAATGTCGCCAGAAACGTTTTTTCGTTCCTGGCGACCATTTTCTACATAACGCCTACATATTACAAAAAATGATTGGATTTTCCTGATTTTTGGTATATAATGTGGATATAACTCATTTTTGGCGGAAAGGGGGCACGAGCCATGCAAGTACGAGAGCTACACAGCATTGAAACATTACACGCTTTTCGACTCCTTGCCGGCGACGGCGGTCTCAATCATCCAATGAAGGACGTTGTTCTTCTGGAATATGAAAGTCTTAAGCAGGAGACTCCTGACTTTTATCAGGAAGATTTTATCGTCTCCACCCTCCTCTACGCCAAGGATGACCCCTCCCTGCTGCTGCCCACCTTTCAGCGGCTGATGGATCTGGGTGCAGCGGGTCTGGCGTTCAAATCCGTATACTATCAGGCTCTGCCGGAGGAAGTTTTGGAATTGGCAAATGCACGTAATTTCCCTGTGTTTGTCTTTGACGACCTATATATGGAAGACGTGATTTTGGTCATCACCGATTATATTCGCCAGCAGCAGGAGTTTTCCCTGTTTGAAGAGCCCCTCTTTGATATCCTGACGAATCAGAGCACTGCGGATATTCAGCACCTATGCGGTCAAATGAATCCAGGCCGTCAAAAATATATGTGCGCAGTCTATGTCCATACGTCTCAAACCGAAAGTACATGGTCCGGGACCCTGCGGGACACCCTGACCACCCGTACCGCGCGAAAGCTTTTGACCGGCTACCGTTTTCTGCAATTTCGCAAAGGATTTTTTATCCTAATCAATGATAATCGTCCCCTGGATCCTACAGCTGTTATTTCCAAGTGCCAGGACTTGCTTCGGGAATTGGGCTGTCTGGCGCAGGATCTCTGCTTTGGTGTCAGCGGCGTATATCAAAAGACTGTGGATTTTGATTGTATTATCCGGGAATCTTTTGACGCTTTGACTGTAGCTTTGGCCTTTTCCCGTTCCCACCAGTTTTATTCCACACTGGGCTATTACCATTTAGTTTTCCCTATGCTGCGAGACAAAAGCGCCCGAAAGAGCATGTATCAGTTTGTCCGCATTTTGGCAGATTACGACCAGAACAATGGCAGCGGAAACCTTACCCAGACGCTCAAGGCCTACGCAAATCTGGACTACGATATTCGCAAGACCGCCACGGCTTTGGGGCAGCATCCAAACACCATTCGCTATCGTCTCAAAAAAATAGGCGAGCTGATCGGTGCCAATCATCATTCCGATGAAGCCATGTTCCTGTTGGGCGAGTTCCTGCGGTTGGATGCCCTTCAGCAGCAAATCTTCTGAATTGGAGGACCTCCTGATGCAGGAAAATAAAACAACCATCCAAAAGACCATTAAATCAGGCATCTCTTTCGGCAGCGCCCTAGCTATGGTAATCAGCTATGTCACCTGGCGCTCTGTGGGCTGGGCCATTGTCCATGGTCTGCTCAGCTGGGTCTATGTGATCTATTTCCTACTCAGATACTGATTATAAGATGCCCCTATAAATGCATTTGGCGCGGAAATCGAATCCTCGATTTCCGCGCCTTTGTTATTCAAATATCAATCCGCCATCAGCTTCCGGCGGGCCAGGTTGATGGTGCCCTCCTGCATCTCATCAATCCACCGGAGGCTCTTACCGCAGCCCAGGGCCACGCACAAAATAGCGTCGTCCGCCACATGGCAGGCAATGCCGGTGGAACGGTAGATGAGTTGGTCAAAGCCATAGAGCAGGCTGCCGCCGCCAGTAAGAGTAATGCCGCTGCGGGAAATATCCGCCACTAGCTCTGGCTCCGTCTTTTCCAGCGTAGACCGCACCGCATAGAGAATATCCCGACAAGGAGTGGTCAGTGCGTGCATTACGTCCACAGAGGTGATGTCTACCTCCTGGGGCAGACCGGTGGAGAGATTTCTGCCCTTCACCGTCATCACCAGTGCCTCCGGCCTGGGATTGACGCAGCCAATGGCCATCTTGACCTCTTCCGCTGTCTGACTGCCGATGAGCACCTGATACCGCTCCCGAATATACTGAATAATGGCATCATCAAAAGCATCTCCGGCTGTGTCGATGGAGGTGGATTTCACCACGTTGTTCAGGCTCAGCACCGCAATATCCGTGGTACCACCACCGATGTCAATGACCATGTTGCCTCCGGCTCCCCGAATATCCATTCCTGCTCCCATGGCAGCAGCCAGAGGCTCCTCGATGAGGTAAACACGACGGGCACCGGCCTCCATGGTGGCCTGAATGACCGCACGCTCTTCCACTTCGGTGATGCCGCTGGGCACCGAGACCACAACCCTGGGCTTTACCAGGGACATCTTTGTGATCCGCTTGAGATAGACCGACAGCATGGTGGCCGTCATATCGTAATCGGAGATGGCGCCGTTTTTCAGGGGCCGAGCTGCTACGATGTTGCCTGGCGTACGGCCTAGCATTTTTTTTGCAGCCGCGCCCACCTCCAGCACCTTACCGCTGACCTTGTCCAGAGCCACAGCGCTGGGCTCATTGATGACAATTCCCTTTCCGTCCAAGTAGACCAGGACCGAAGTGGTCCCCAAATCAATGCCAATATCTCTGGATAATTTTATCATAATACTTCCTCGCAGGTATCAAAAATGTGATTCCATGGGCTGGGCCAGGGCTGCGGCCACCACAGATTTCGCCCCTGCCTCCAGCAGGGTACGGCTGGCCTCATCCAGGGTCGCACCGGTGGTAATGATGTCGTCGATGAGCAAAATGCGCTTGCCCTCCACCAGCTCCGGTTCCGGCACCAGATAAGCATCCTGCACGTTGACTTTTCTTGCCTTCTGGTCCTTCAGGGAGGATTGGGCCGCGTTATCAGTAGGCTTTTTCAGCGTCTCCACCGCCACATCCTGAAGCTCCAACGCCGCAGCCATAGCCAGCAGCATGGCCTGATCGTAACCGCGCTTTTTCAGGCGTTCTTCGCTGACTGGCACCCAGGTGATCAGATCGTACACCCCTGCCAGATTGTCCCGAATGCATCTGGCCAGGATCCGGCCGAATTCCGTAGCATAACCGGGCTGGTTCTGGAACTTAAACCGGATGATGGCATCCCGAACGCTGCCCTCATAAAGCATGGGCACACAGCACCGAAGAAAGTATGTGCCGGTTCTGTTGGTGTCATTCCGGGTCAGCCGCTGGAGACAATCCTCGCAGGCCGTACCCGTCCGCAGGATCTTTCTACAAAACATGCACCTGGGCGGGAACAGCAAATCCGAAATTGCTTGCAAGATACCCATAATCAGGCCTCCCCTATCAGACGAAGCTTCAGGCCGCTATAACGGCGGGACTGCCGGTTATTCCGCACCATCTCTGCCACCACATAGGGATCCCCCACCACGATCAAAAGCTCTTTGGCCCTGGTCACCGCTGTATAGAGGATGCTCCTGGTGAGCAGGTAGGGGTTGGCATGGGACGCCGACAGAATGACCGCCCGGTATTCGCTGCCCTGGCTTTTGTGAACAGTCATGGCATAGGCCAGCTCCAGCTGACCCAACAGGTCGAAGGTGTATTCCACGATCTTATCATCGAAGGTCACTGCCATGAGTTCCTGGACATTGTCGATCTCCGTGATTTTCCCCACGTCGCCGTTGAACACCCCGGCCCCCATACCGACCCCTTCGACCTTCGTCCACATTATATCATAGTTGTTCCGAATTTGCATCACCCGGTCCCCTACTCGGAACACGTTTTTTCCGTATTTATGCTCCGGCTTGTCCGGAGATGGAGGATTCAATGCCGCCTGCAGCCGTATATTCAAGGCTTCCGTCCCCGCATCGGTTTTCCGGGTGGGAGATAGCACCTGGATTTGATCCGGTGGAATATGCATATTTTGAGGCAGACGCCGGACGCACAGGTCCACAATAGTATCCACAATGGTCTCATTCTCCCGGCGAACCAGCATAAAGAAGTCCTTGTCCTTCCGCCCCAACTCCGGAATATTGCCTTGATTGATGCTGTGGGCATTCATGACGATAAGACTCTCCCGGGCCTGGCGAAATATTTCCGTCAAGCGAACCATGGGAAGCCTTCTGCTGCGGATCAGATCGGAAAACAGATTTCCCGCCCCCACCGAGGGCAGCTGATCCGGATCTCCTACGAGGATCAGCCGGCAATCCGGCTTTAGGGCCCGGAGCAGAGATTCCATCAGCAGGATGTCCACCATGGAGGTCTCATCTACGATCACCGCCTTGGCCCGCAAAGGCTCCGCCTCATTGTGGGTAAAGCAGAGGCTTCCGCTCTCCGAATCAAACTGGGTCTCAAGCAGCCGATGGATGGTGGAGGCTTCCCGTCCGCAGAGTTCCCCCAATCGTTTGGCTGCCCGTCCCGTTGGAGCAGTCAGCTCCGTGGTAAGCCCCATTTGGTCAAATACGGACAATATTCCGTTGACCGTGGTGGTTTTACCGGTGCCGGGTCCTCCAGTGAGGAGCATAACCTTATGGGTGGCCGCTGTGGCAATGGCCCGCTTCTGATCCGGTGCAAAGTTAATGCCGGATTCCGCTTCCACGCTTCGAATCATTTCCTCCAACTCCGCCGGTGGGATCAATTCATTCTCCGACCGGTCTCGCATCCATCGGGCCACATAGGTTTCCGCCTCGTAATACTCCGGCAGATAGCAAATTGAGATTCCCTTGAGAGTATCGAGGACCATGTTTCCAGCCTGATGCAACGCTTCCATGGCCTCCTCCACCGCCTCCGGGCGAACAGAGATCATGGTGGCAGTAGCATCCCGAAGCTTATCTCCTGGAAGGAAGGTATGTCCGTTGCCCAGATTGTGCCGCAAAGTATAGAGGGTCGCCGCCTCCACCCGGCGAGGATCTTCCGCTTCTATGCCCTGGGAGACCGCGAAATGATCCACCGCTGAAAACGGTGCCCCAAAAAACGCTCCAGTTAGCAGATAGGGATCTTCTCGAAGGGCATCCATTGCCAGATCCCCATAAGCTTGATACAGCGGCATTGCCAGCTCTGCGGACAGTCCGTTGGCCATAAGGAACTCCAACAGTTTCCGCATTCCAAACTGTTTTTGAAAGCTTTCCCCAATGTCTATTGCTTTTTTGAGGCTGATGCCCGGAACCTCCGCCAGACGTTCCGGGCTCTGCTCCATCACCGCAAAGGTCTCGTTGCCAAACCGCTCCACAATACGTCGGGCCGTTCTAGGGCCGATACCACGAATGGCTCTGGAGGCCAAATACTTTTCGATCTCCTCTGCACCATCCGGCATCAGGCGTTCCAGAAGTTCCGCCCGAAACTGTGTCCCGTGGGAAGAATGGTTTTCCCAATGGCCGGTGATCACCAGCCGTTCTCCTTGACGGCACATGGGAATGGTACCCACCACCGTAATGGTCTGCCCATCCTCCGTGGAAAAACGCACCACGGTATAGCCATTCAGTTCATTTTGATACAGGATTGTCGCAACAACGCCTCGGATGATCTCATTGTGCTGTGCCGTCATGTTTCGCTTCCATCCATTCCTTCAAGTCCTCCAGATCCATCACCAGGACCTGACTCTGTTCCTGGGCCAGCCGTTTGGCCCGATCCTGTCCTTCTCCGCTGAGTCCCTCATCCAGGATCAGCACCGTCCACCACAGCATTCCTGAATTCCGGAGCCACAGCACTCCCTGGAGACAGCGTTCCATCCAGGGGGATTCTCCCCGGCAATGAAGCACCACCGTCAGGGGGATTCTCCGGTTCAGGGGCAGCAGCAATACTCCAGCCAGGGTCCAAATCAGCATAATCAGGCCCCAAGCCGCCAACGCACCCACGACGATCTCCATGGCTCTCCCTCCCCTTCCATTCTATGCGAAAGGGTTTGGGAACGTGCTCAAATAAAGACTTTCACGCCATAGGTCACAATGGAGACAATTACACCAGCGATGAGTACGCCCAGGGCAATGGCAGGGAAAGCATATTTTAGCCGCATATCAAAAACCGCAGCCACCAATGCTCCGGTCCATGCTCCGGTCCCCGGCAGAGGGATAGCCACAAGAATACAAAGGCCCAGCATCTCATATTTTTTAATCAGATCCTGTTTGGACTCGGCCTTCTTCTCCATCCTGGAAACCAGCCGTTCCAGCATGGTGCTTTTGGTTCGAAGCCACTCAAAAACCCGGCGGGTAAACAAAATCAAAATAGGAACAGGCGCCAAATTCCCCAGCAAAGCCGCAAAAAATACACCATAGAAAGGAAGATCCAATCCAACGCCCACCGGGATTGCGCCCCGCAGCTCGATCACCGGGACCATGGAGATCGCAAACACATAAAGTAGATTTTTTAGCAAATTTGTAAACAACCCTTTCGTAAAATATCTGTTCTATTATATCGCAACCAAGACACAAATGGAAGGGATTTTTATGTTTTCACACGAAATTCCTAGCTGTTTTCTAAATCCTCTTTATAAAAAAGAGACTGCCTCAAAAGAGGCAGTCTCGGAGAACTTGAAAATTATTCGAAGATCTCGGTAACAACGCCGGAACCGACGGTACGGCCACCCTCGCGGATAGCAAAACGCAGGCCGTTCTCAATGGCGATGGGGGTGATCAGTTCCACGTTCATGACGGTGTTATCACCAGGCATGCACATCTCAGTGCCCTCGGGCAGGGTAATGATGCCGGTTACGTCAGTGGTACGGAAGTAGAACTGAGGACGATAGTTGTTGAAGAAGGGAGTGTGACGGCCACCCTCGTCCTTGGACAGGACGTAAACCTGGCCGGCAAACTTGGTGTGAGGATGAATGGAGCCGGGCTTGCAGATAACCTGGCCTCTCTCGACCTCTTTCTTGGTAACGCCACGGAGCAGAGCACCAACATTGTCGCCAGCCTCAGCGTAATCCAGCAACTTGTGGAACATCTCCAGATCGGTAACAACGGTGGACTTCTTCTCGTCGCTCAGGCCGACAATCTCAACAGGCTCGTTCTTCTTGATGACGCCTCTCTCCACACGACCGGTGGCAACAGTACCACGGCCGGAGATGGTAAACACGTCCTCGACGGGCATCAGGAAGGGTAGGCTGTCGTTACGCTCGGGGGTCTTGATATACTCGTCAACAGCATCCATAAGCTCCTTGATGCAAGCATACTCGGGAGCATCGGGATCGTTGGACTCGGAAACCAGAGCATTCAGAGCGGAGCCCTTGATGATAGGAGCCTCCTCGTCGAAGCCATACTCGGCCAGGGTTTCACGGACTTCCATCTCGACCAGCTCCAGCAGCTCGTCGTCGTCAACCTGATCGCACTTGTTCATGAAAACAACGATATAGGGCACGCCGACCTGACGGGCCAGAAGCAAATGCTCCTTGGTCTGAGCCATGGGGCCGTCGGTAGCAGCAATAACCAGGATCGCACCGTCCATCTGAGCAGCACCGGTGATCATGTTCTTAATGTAGTCAGCATGGCCCGGGCAGTCAACGTGAGCATAGTGACGGGCATCCGTCTCGTACTCCACGTGAGCGGTGTTGATGGTGATACCACGCTCCTTCTCCTCAGGAGCCTTATCGATGCTGGCGTAATCCTCGAACTGGGCCTGGCCCTTCATAGCCAGATACTTGGTGATTGCAGCGGTCAGAGTGGTCTTGCCGTGGTCAACGTGGCCGATGGTGCCGATGTTGACATGGGGCTTATTTCTTTCGAATTTTGCCTTTGCCATTGGGATTTTCCTCCTTAAAATTCGGTATTATTGATGGGTTTATCATACAACAAATTGCTTGATTAAGCAAGCTTTAATTTAGTCCTTGTTCCGCTTGGCCACAAGCTCCTCCTGGAGGCTTCTGGGCAGCTCCGTATAGTGGCTGGGCTCCATGGTGTACTGACCGCGGCCCTGGGTAAAGGAACGCAGGTCGGTGGCATAGCCGAACATCTGGGACAGAGGCACAAAGGCGCGAACGCGAGCAGTGCCGTTGTCGATCTCCTGGCCCTCAATGTTGCCACGACGGGAAGAGATGTCGCCGATGACAGCGCCCATATAGTCGTCAGGCACAATGACATTGACCTTCATAATAGGCTCCAGGATCACGGGCTGAGCCTTCCGGCAAGCCTCCTTAAAGGCCATGGAGCCGGCGATCTTAAATGCCATTTCAGAGGAGTCGACCTCATGATAAGAGCCATCGTGCAGGGTAACCTTTACATCCACCACGGGATAACCCGCCAGCACACCGGACTGCATAGCACCCTGGATACCAGCATCGATGGCAGGAATATATTCCTTGGGAATTGCACCGCCAACAATGTTGTTGATGAACTCATAGCCTTTGCCAGACTCGTTGGGCTCCACGATGATCTTACAATGACCATACTGGCCCTTACCACCGGACTGACGGGCATACTTAGTGTCCTGGTCCACCTTCTTGCGGATGGTCTCCTTGTAGGCAACCTGAGGTGCGCCCACATTGGCTTCCACCTTAAACTCACGAAGCAGGCGGTCAACGATGATTTCCAGATGGAGCTCACCCATACCGGCAATGATGGTCTGACCAGTCTCGTCGTCGGTGTAGGTCTTAAAGGTGGGATCTTCCTCGGCAAGCTTTGCCAGGGCAATGCCCATCTTCTCCTGACCAGCCTTGGTCTTGGGCTCGATGGCCACGCGGATAACGGGCTCCGGGAACTCCATGGATTCCAGGATGATAGGATGATCGGGATCACACAGTGTGTCGCCGGTGGTGGTGTTCTTGAGGCCCACCGCAGCGGCAATATCGCCGGTGTAGACATGGTCGATGTCCTCCCGATGGTTGGCGTGCATCTGCAGAATACGGCCCATACGCTCATTCTGCTTCTTGGTGCTGTTAAGGACCGTGGAGCCCTTGTCCAGCTGACCGGAATAGACCCGGAAGAAGCTCAGACGGCCCACATAGGGGTCTGTGGCAATCTTAAACGCCAGAGCAGAGAAGGGACCGTTGTCGTCAGCAGCACGCTCGTCCTCTTCGTCGGTATCAGGATTCACACCCTTGATGGGGGGGATATCCAGAGGAGAGGGCATATAGTCGATGATGGCATCCAGGAGCTTCTGTACGCCCTTGTTCTTGTAGGAGGTACCGCAGGTCACGGGAACCAAGGTGTTCTCCACGCAGCCCTTACGCAGAGCGGCACGGATCATCTCCGCAGGAACAGGCTGGTCCTCCAGGACCATCATCATGATCTCCTCGTCGATGTCGGAAACGGCATCCAGCAGTTTCTCGCGATACTCCTGGGCCAAATCCATCATATCCTCGGGGATCTCCTCCACACGCATGTCCTGACCGAGATCATCGTAATACACGTCGGCATCCATCTCCACCAGGTCAATGATGCCCTTGAAGGACTCCTCGGCTCCGATGGGAAGCTGGATGGCCACGGCATTACACTTGAGCCGGTCGTGGACCATGTGAAGTACATTGTAGAAGTCAGCGCCCATGATGTCCATCTTGTTGACGTAAATCATACGGGGCACATGATAGTTATCAGCCTGACGCCATACGGTCTCAGACTGGGGCTCCACGCCGCCCTTTGCACAAAGGACCGTCACGGAGCCGTCGAGCACCCGGAGAGAACGCTCCACCTCTACGGTGAAGTCCACGTGGCCCGGGGTGTCGATGATATTGATACGATGGGAATCGTACTGATGCTTGGAACCGTTCCAGAAACAGGTGGTAGCAGCGGAGGTGATGGTGATACCACGCTCCTGCTCCTGCACCATCCAGTCCATGGTAGCGGATCCGTCATGGGTTTCACCGATCTTGTGGTTGACACCCGTGTAGAACAGAATACGTTCGGTGGTGGTTGTCTTACCAGCATCGATGTGCGCCATGATACCAATATTTCTGGTTTTCTCCAGAGATGTTTTTCTGGCCATGTTTGCGCTCCTATCTTACCAGCGGTAGTGAGAGAATGCCTTGTTGGCCTCAGCCATCTTGTGAGTTTCCTCACGCTTCTTGACTGCGCCGCCGACGCTATTGCAAGCGTCCATAATCTCGCCAGCCAGTTTTTCCTTCATAGTTTTCTCAGACCGCTTGCGGCTGTACAGGGTCAGCCAGCGGAGGCCGAGAGTCTGTCTGCGCTCGGGGCGCACTTCCATGGGAACCTGGTAGGTTGCACCGCCGACGCGGCGGGCCTTAACCTCCAGAGAAGGCATGACGTTTTCCATTGCCTGTGTGAAGGCTTCCAGGCCGCTCTTACCGGTCTTGTCCTCGACGATTTTAAAAGCATCGTAGACAACCTTCTGAGCAACGCCCTTCTTGCCGTCC
>CASEPH010000249.1 GCA_949289625.1 uncultured Clostridia bacterium
CTATCTGCCGCTCCTGTATAACCTCCGGGACAGGGGTGTGAACTCTCCGCACAGCGCAGATAGCCTTTGTCAAGGTGCATTTTGCTCTTACGCTTATAAAGGAGAAGTATGAGCCCCATATTTCTGCATCTGTTATGCAAAAAAGAAAGAAACACAATATATAGATTTTAGTTGTTGACAAAACCTAAATATTGTGGTATCTTTCTTCTGTAATTGATTGTTTGTGCGCTCCTCTCTTGAGGGTAGGTCGTTTTGAGCGGCCTATGAGCGATGGGTATCGCATTGCACACGTTGTTAGGTTTGTACGGTTAGTCAGCAGGATCGGTGCGCCCTTTGGCGTATTGCTGCTGATATTTTGTTTTTTATAGGGGTTCGCCCCAACGCTTTAAGCGGGAATGACTGAAGCTCTCCGAACGGTGAGCGGGATCGGCGTCTGCCGGTGTTCAGTTGTTCCCGCTTTTTTTATTTGCCCAAACGCCGAAAGGCTTTGAGGATATATCAAAAACGAAAGGAGCAGCAGTATGAAACGAAGAAAGAGATGGAGACCCGGTGGCCGTCCCAGACTTCCCACGGGAACCAAGGGCGGAAACCGCAGGCGGCAGAAGATCGAGATGCAGAACCTGATCGGTGGAAAGGGGGAAATTACCTTTGACGCAGACCTTGGAGTATCAGCCGCTGGTGCTGGTGGAAACAGAAAATCTTTCGCGGGATGAATGGCTTGCCTACCGGCGCCGAGGCATCGGTGGCAGTGACGCCGCCGCAGTCCTGGGCATCTCGCCATTCCGTACCGGCCGGGATCTCTACTTCGATAAGCGCGGTATTGCCGTGCCTGACGATGAGGAGAACTGGGTGGCAAAGGAAGTCGGCAATCTGCTGGAGGACCTGGTAGCCCGGATCTTTTCCAAAAAGACCGGCCTGCAGGTTTTCAAGCGCCCGTATATGTTCCAGCACCCGCACTATCCCTGGATGCTGGCAGATCTGGACTATTTGGTGGAACTCCCGGACGGTACCTTTGCCATCCTTGAGTGCAAAACAACCAACTACAACGCCCGGGACAAGTGGTGGAGCGACGGCGTGGAGACCGTGCCGGTGTACTACGAGGCACAGGGACGGCACTACATGGCCGTTGTCAACCTGAGCCGCGTGTACTTCTGCTGCCTCTACGGCAACAACGAGGATGAGGTCATCATCCGGCACATCGACCGGGACATGGCCTATGAGCAGGAGCTGATCGCGCTGGAGGATATCTTCTGGCACGACCATGTGCTTGCCGAAAATCCCCCGGACTACACCGAGGATGGTGAGCTGATCCTGGAAAGCCTGCGCAGAAATCTGGGCCCAGCCAACACGGCGGCGCCGCCCGTGGTGCTTACGCCGCCTCAGTCGGTCAGGGTCACACGGTTTTTGGAACTGCAGGCGGAGAAGAGCGTCTGGGATGCCGAGGTCAAGGCATTGGAAAAAGAGATGCAGCGGATGAAGGCGCTGATCGTGGCCGATATGGGTACCAGCTGTACCGCCACCTATGAGGACGCCAACGGCGGCTATACCGTGACCTACAACCCCTACCAGAAGGCCGGCATCGCAAAAGCCGATCTGGAGCGGATGAAGGAACTCCACCCGGACATCTACGCGGAGTATGTCACGGTGTCGGAGAGCAGAAGATTTCATGTGAAGCGCACTGTGCCCGACGCGGCATAGAAAATCAACGGAGGTGACGCAAAGCAATGGGTATCGTAGCGGCATTTGATAAGGTTCTGTTTTTCAACGCCGCCAGCAAGTACACCATCCTGCGGATGAAGACCGCAGACATTATGATCCCCCAGGAGGCTCGTAGCCCCTACACCTACCGAGACCATCTGATCCGGTTCACGGCGGTGGGGTATGACCTGCCGCAGACCGATGCGGTGAAGATGGAGATGGACGGCATCTGGGAAAAGGGCAAGTACGGCTGCCAGCTTCAGGTGGAGCAGTGGCGCGAGATCGTGCCGCCCACTCTTGAGGGCATCCGGGGCTATCTCTCTTCCGGCCTGCTGAAAGGCATCGGGGAAAAGACCGCCGACGCCATCGTGCAGCGGTTTGGTGTGGACTCCCTCTATGTTCTGGAGAACCAGCCGGAGCGCCTGCTGGAGATCCGGGGCATCACGGAAGAGCGTTTGGAGGAGATCAAGACAGGCTATGCGGAGAGCAAGGTCATGCGTGACCTAATGACCCTGCTGGCCCCGTTCAAGGTGACGCCTACAACCGCCATGAAGATCTATCAGCACTTTGGACCAGGCGGCGTATCCCTGCTGCGGGAAAGCCCCTTCCGTCTCTGCCAGATCCCCGGGTTTGGGTTTAAGAAGGTAGACGCCATCGTGCAGAAGTCGGGCGGCGACCTTCACGACCCCATGCGGATACAGGGGGCGCTGTTCTACGCATTGGAACAGTCCCGCAACAGCGGCGGCCATCTCTACATGGAGGCGGAGAAGCTGGTCAAAAACTCTCTGGGGCTTCTGAATGAGAAAATCCCTCTCCCGGAGCTGCGACTGAGCCAGCAGCAGGTAGAGAAGGAGCTTCAGGCGATGGTACTGACCGATGTGGTGGTCGTGAGCAAGGGCAACATCTATCTGCCCCATGTATTCACGCAGGAGAGTGAGACGGCCTGCAAGGCGGTCCAGATGCTTCTGGAGGTTCCCGAGCCGGTCAACCTCACCGCCGCAATGGCGCGGGTGAAGAGCCGGCTGGGTATCACACTCTCCAAAAAGCAGAGTGAAGGCGTGGAGACAGTGTACCGCAAAAATCTGTCCATCATCACCGGCGGTCCCGGCACCGGCAAGAGTACCGTGCTGAAAGCGGTGGTTGAGACATACCGCCTGCTCTATCCGGGCAAGACCATCACGCTGGGCGCGCCCACCGGCAAGGCCAGCCGCCGCATGGCGCAGACCACCGGCATCGAAAACGCCCAGACGCTGCACAGTATTCTGGGGCTGCATGGCGAGGATTCCGGCTGGAAGAAGAAAAAACCGCTGGACACCGACCTGCTGATCGTGGATGAAGCGTCTATGATGGACATGTGGCTGACGCATCAGCTTTTCATGCGGCTGCGCCCCGGGACAAAGGTTCTGCTGGTGGGCGACGCCGATCAGCTGGAGAGCGTGGGCGCCGGCAATGTGTTCCAGAAGCTGATCGAAAGCGGTCTTGTGCCGGTCACGGTGCTGGACGAGATCTTCCGTCAGGCCAAGGACAGCCTCATCGCCTACAACGCCAAGTTCATCAACGAGGGCAACAGCGACCTCTTTTATGGGACAGACTTTTCGTTTATCCGGGCAGACACCCAACCGGAAGCTGCGGAGATGATCCGCAAGCTCTATAAGGAGGAAGTTGCCCGGAGCGGCATTGAGAGCGTTCAGATCCTGTCTCCGTTCCGCTCGGAGGGCGAGGCGTCTGCCCAGGCATTGAACGAGGCCATCCGGGAGGATGTCAACCCTGCGGGACAGGGCCAGCCGGAAGTCATGTTCGGCGGCCGTCTGTACCGTTTGGCTGACCGTGTAATGCAGACCAGGAACAACTATGACCTGCAACTGTGCGACCGCAGGGGCAAGCTGGTCTCCACCGGCGTGTTCAACGGCGAGATCGGTACGGTGTGCCGGATACAGCCCGGCACGGTCACAGTGGATTTTGACGGACGATTTGCCAATTATCCGTTGGAGAGCCTGAACGAACTGGAGCTGGCCCACGCCTCTACCATCCATAAGGCGCAGGGGTCAGAGTGCGACACGGTGATCATCCCCCTGTTGGGAGCACACCGTATCCTGCTGTCCTGCAACCTGCTCTACACCGCCATCACCCGTGCCAAATCCCGTGTGTGGCTGGTGGGACAGAAAAAGGCGCTGTTTATGGCGATCCATAAGAAAGGCAACGGCAAGCGCAACACACTGCTGGACGAGCGGATGAAGCTCTACCACCATACGCTGCTGTGTAAGAACGGCCCGGACGCTGAGACCGGGCATGAACCAATGAAAAAAGCTGGTTAAAAGGAGATGCGCGTGCAGAAAAAGCACAGGTATCTCTTATTTTATTTTTATGAAGGGAGTTTCTGAAATGAACGAAAACACGATCCTCAAATCCGTACCCGCCGCCGGCGCTCTGCGAAAGGTGCCGGGCTTCGACCCGCTCAAGCACCTGCGCACGACGACTTCCCACAAGACGGGTGAAAAAGTGCTGAAGCTGGACCTGCCCTTTAAGAAGCTCTGGTTCCGCCTGGCCTGCCCCAATGGCAGGATGCTGCTCAAGCCCCTGCGGATCACCGACCAGATGGCGATCTTCGAGGCCAAGGTCTTTCTCAGCAAGGATGATCCCACGCCCATCAGCAACTTCACCTCTACCCAGATGGCGAAGGATGTCCCCGGTGGGCTGTATATCCGCGCCGCCCAGGACGAAGCGCTGAACGAGGCGCTGGACAACGCCGGTTTCGGTATCCAGCTCTGTGATGTGATCCAGGTATCCGATGGCAGCCAGTACGGGTCCGAGATCCCGCTGGCGCAGGTGGAAGCCGCCCGGCAAGCCACACAGCAGAACCAGACCGCGGCAGTGGATGCCGCCACTATCCAAACGGTGGAGGCTGAAACGCCTGCCCAGCCTGCGGCTGCCAACAATGCATCTGTCCAGATGGCAGCGCCCATTGTTTCCGAGATGCCCGCCGCCGAGCCGCTGGTCACTGAGGAAGTGGCAGCCACTGAGCCTGTCGCCGCTGAGTCTGCCGAACCCATGGCCGATCCCGCCCCGATGGAGCAGGAGCCGGTGGGAGCGCAGGCAGCTGTGGCTGAGACGGTTGACCCCGCGCCCACCGCTGACGGGCAGACCGGCGCCGTCATCATCGAGCTGCCGCAGCCGGATACCAACGAGGCGCCTGCCGCCCCCATTATGGAGACCGACACCTTTGAAGCTGCGGAAGTGGTGGAAGATGCGGCCGCGCCTACGGCCTACACGGCGGATATGTCCGTGGAGGATATCTGCGAGCGCATGACGCTGGACGATGCCAGAAGCGTCGTGGTAGACATCGGCACCTGCAAGGGCTGGACGCTGGAGCAGGTCGCTGAGCGGAGGGCGCCCAGCCTGAAGTTCTATGTGCGCGGCTGCAGTGACGCCAACAATATCCTGAAGGCTGCCGCCACCCTGCTGCTGACCGATCTGGAGCAGAAAAAGGCCGGATAACCACAAGCGCCGCTTCTGCGGCAAATGCTGATGGAAGGAGATGGTCCCTATCGGCTTTCAATCAACGGACTTTCCCTTCACCATTCTGGATGTGGCCCACCTCCTCCGCCTGAACATCAGGCGGAGGGGGACGGACCATGTATATGTGGACTGTCCGATCTGCGGAGACAAGCGCGGCAAGATGAATCTGAACATCAAAAAGAATGTCTGGCGCTGCAATTACTGCGACGAAGGCGGCGGGATGCTGGCGCTGTACGCCAAAGTGTACGGCATCAGCAACTCAGACGCCTACCGGGAGATCTGCGACACCCTGCAGACCGGTGATTTCGCACCGGATTATGAGGTCAAGGGCAAAGCAGCGGAGGCAAAGGAAATGCCGGAAGCGGAGCGGGCGTCTGTTCAGACGATCCACCAAACGCTGTCTATGCTGCTGTCCATGCTGTCATTGACGGAGAAGCACCGGGAGCATCTGCGCACCGTGCGGGGGCTCTCCGATGCCGAGATCGAAAAGTTCGGGTTCAAAAGCACCCCGCCTGCCTACCTCTGCCGCTCACTCACAGAACGGCTGATGAAGCAGGGCTGCATTGTCGAGGGTGTTCCAGGCTTTTATATCAACGACAGTGATAAGTGGACGGTCAAGTTCCACCAGCGGACATCGGGTATCTTAATCCCGGTTCGCGGTGTGGACGGCATGATCCGGGGCGCCCAGATACGGCTGGATCATCCCATCAAGGCCAAGGATGACCCGCCGGAGAAGGACGGCACCAAGTACCTCTGGCTGGCCTCCACCGGCAAGAACAGGGGTGTTTCCTCTGAAACGCCTGTCCACTTTGTGGGCGACCCATGTGCCAGAGTGGTCTATGTGACTGAGGGCCCGCTGAAGGCGAACATCGCCCACGCCCTGATGGACCGAACCTTTGCGGCCATTGCCGGCGCCAACAATGTCGCCAAGCTGGACGAGCTGTTTGCGTTCCTCAGCCAAAGCGGCACAGAGGAGATCATCGAGACGCAGGATATGGACAAGTACAGCAACAAGATGGTGGATAAGGGCGCGTCCAAAATCTACCTGATGGCAAGAGAGCACGGTTTGGCGTGCCGGCGTCTGACCTGGGACCCCAACTACAAGGGGATCGACGATTGGCGCCTGGCACTCCGCCGAAAAGAAAAAGAACAGAAGGAGGCTCAGCGAATGAATTTTAAGGAAAAGTATCTGCTTGGGCTGTGCGGCCTCGAAACCATCGAGGACTGTACAGAGCGATGGCATCAGCTTCCTGAGCAGAGCATGGGACTGGTGGAGTATCTGGGACTGACCGAGCGGGAGTACGCGGTATTCCTGCAGGGCGACTTGTCCACCACCTTCCAGTCGCTGCTGGACAGTCAGCGGCGCTATCAGAAGTTCCGCATCTATCAGCTGGATCTGGAAAATGGGAAAACCATCCCCTTTGCCTTCGCCGGCATTGACGCGCTTCGCAAGGCAGGTCATGAACAGCCGCCCGCTTCGGAATACCGGTTGGTGTTCGACGGCGAGATCGTCTGCCCGGCCGAGTATACGGAGCAGGATGTGCTGGAGCTGATCTGCAGCAGATACAGCGGTGAGCTGCCTGAGCACTACCACGGGCGCAGCGTATCCCCATCCGATGTGGTGGAGCTGTGTTCGCCGCAGCAGCGCAGCTATTTCTACCGTGATAAGAAGCAGTTTGTCCCCGTCCGGTTCTCTCCCATGCTGGTCAAGAGCGGAAAAGCCGCAGCGGCAGTCACGCAGCCGACGCCGGCCATTGACGGCGAACGGCTGAAAAACGAGGTGGACGCGCTCTCGGCGGTCATCCATGTGAGCCAAGTGCGGATCAGCGCCCAGGACGGTCAGGACCACGAAGCAGACCTTTTTGTGTTTCTCCCAAAGGGCGGGACGCAGGAAGGGACGGTCACCTTTCAGGGCAGGACCTACGATGAGGCTTTCCAATCGCTGGTGAATACGGTCAATCAGAAGCTGTGCCGCTATACCAGGCGTGTGCGGGATATGCAAATTCTCCCCAAGACAGGAAAGCGGTATGAGGTATGCGGGCAGTGCGGGGGTACCCGGCTGTACTACTTTGAGTTCCGCACGGACTACGCCGCTCCCGGACAGTATGACCCGGTGAACGAGGGTACGCCCACGATCACACAGGAGGATGTTCCCTACCGTGTGGGCGGCACTTACTGTATGGACTGCGGCAGCTTCTGCAATACGGAGACCCGGCTGGGAGAACCGGCCCGACCCGATGTGATGGATGATGACCGGGATTAAGGAAAAGCAGGAACAGCTGGAGGCCATGGTGGCCGCCTGCGGTGATGTGGATGCCGAGGTACGGTATAACCCCGACCACGGGCATATTACAATTATGGTCTGGGAAGAGAGCAGCGATCCCGCAGAGGAACAGCGGGCGCTTGCCATCCAGCGAAAAATCAAGCAGCAATCGGCTCAGTATCCGAGGCTTGTGTGCTATTGCTTTGACGCTTTCAGCACACTGATCTATGCGGTCTGAGCGAAATGAGGAAAGGACGCAGCGGCGATGATGTTTGCCGTGCTGCGTCCTTTTTATTTTATGAACGAATGGAGGTCCTAAAATGGGCGTTTTTTCTGAACTTGATATGGAAATGCGGGAAAACGGCGTCTCCTTTGCAGGGGAGAATCCGTTTGCCGAAACTAAACCGGTTATCGAAAGTGATGATATCGGCGATACTGACCCCTTTGCCGACGATGATCCCTTTGCCGACCCCTGCGAGGCCCCGACCCCTGCGGCGCCGACGCTTACTGCTGTGACAACGGCGCCTGATACTCCGGTCTTTGAGGATGACGCAAGGCAGCAGGCTGAGGCTGAGGCCGCCCCCGCTGTTCTGGCACAGCTCAATAAGCAGGACGAGGAAACCCAGGCCGAGGCGTCCGATGCGGAGAGCAAGGATGCCGCTGAAGAAGATGAGGATGCCAAGCGCAAGGCCCACGAAGAAGCGGAGGCAAAACGCAAAGCCGAGTGGGATGCCAAGCAGGCGGCGAAGAAGGCCGCTATGCAGGAGCAGCTGGACCGCCTGGCCGCCATGAGCGATGACGAGGTGATGGAAGCCTCCACACAGCGGGTCGGTGCTGACACCGAGCGTTTGACCCGCCGCAATATGAAGGAGTGCATTTCCGAGCATATCCAGACCCTTTGCCTCTCCGATGCCGCGTTTGCCCGGAAGGTCTACCATCCCAAAAAGAGCATGATCCACTGCATCTGGTACATCAACCGGAAAGCCAGGGAGTTTGCGGAGCAGGAGATGAAGGACAACGGCTTTAAGCCGGAGAACGGCATCTACGGCTGTGATGTCCCTGACGGATTGTGCTACCAGTGGGCTGAGGACTACTTCAACGACCCCAACGCCAAGGAAGACGAGGAGAAGGAAGAGAAGTTTGTTCCCAAGCCCTATACCGGCGGCAAGTCCTCTTCCAAATCCAAGCCGAAAACGAAGACGGAAAAGCCGAAAAAAGAATCGGCGAAAAAGCCTGCGGAAAAGCCGGCTGCAAATCCCGAGGCCCCGGATGAAGGACAGATGAGCCTGCTGGGGGTGGCGGGATGAAGCTGGACAAAAGAGAGTGCCGCAAATATGCGCTGCCTGGCCGGGCGCCTGACCCCAGCCGTGGGATTTTCCATATCGAGAATCTGGACTATATCGTTTGCTCTGCCATCAATCTGATTGGCGGTCATAAAACGCTGGTGCTGTATGTCTATAAGCGGGAGTCCGTCATAGCCGGTGATCTGCACCCTGTCTGGACAATGTTCCAGAACCGGGATGACTACATCACGCTGGCGCAGAAAGCTGATGGTAAGACAGCCTGGAGAACATCCGTCTTTGACAATTTGGATCGAAACTACTATTTCATCACCAAAAGCGCCTTTTATACGGCCCGGGATGAACAGAGGGTGATCCGGTTCTGCAAGAGCAATGACAACAGCGGATTTCGCAGTCTTCGATATTTTCAGCACCAGATTCAGGCACAGCGGTGTAAGGAGCGGCAGCACGCCCGGGAACGCAAGGTCATCGAGCGGATGAAGGGCGTTCCTCCCATACCGAGTAGCTTAAAGCGGTGGGCGCACAAAAATGTTCTTCCGGCCTATTTCTTCTACGATTACCGGAAACGGGCAAAAAGCGTGACCGGCCTCTGCACATCCTGCGGTAAGGAGGTCACCATTGACCGGGCTAGGCATAACGAGAAAGGCACCTGTCCCGCCTGCGGCCGGGAGTTCACCATGAAGTCCCGGGGCCGTCGTGGCTTCATGCACGACACGGAGAATTATCAGGTGATTCAGCAGGTGGAAAACGGTGAGCTTTTGATCCGCATCTTTGAGGCGTATTACCACTACACCGGCTGCGAGGATACCCCCAAAATGAGCCATTTGGAGAACGCCCGGATCTTTGTCCGACGGACTCCGGAGGGACACATCTATCAGGAGCACTTCTATAACTCCTATTACAAGGGAGATCTCACGCACTGGAAACAGGGCATCCGGCCTGTACTGCACTTCCATTGGTATGCCCGGAAGGATGAGACCTGCTGCAAGCTCTACTGGAAGAACCTGCCCAAAACACTGGCCGGCACGCCATGGCAATACTGCCCGCTGGAGCAATTCTACTGTGTGGAGTATGTGCCAATGCAGGTGCTGCCGTTTCTGGAGGCATATTTCCAGCATCCAAGATTGGAGCATCTTGTAAAGGTCGGTTTCCAGCGGCTCGCTACTGATCTTGCCTACGGGAGAGGTTATGGCTCCGGCCTGGACGAAACGCAAAACCGGACACACCGTATTTTGCGGGTAAGTGCAGAGGATATTCCCTATCTGAAGCGGATCGATGTCAGTATCAGTATGCTGCAGGATTTCCAGAAATACTGTGAGCGGAACCTGAAGGACCGGCAGGAACTGCACCTCTGGCAGATGCGCCACAGCATCGCCAATATCGAGGGCAGCATTCTAAGGCTGCTGCCGTATATGACGGCCCACAAACTCATGCGCTATCTGGAGCAGCAATTCGAGTTCCTGCAGTTCCGACTGACGCCAAGTAAAAACCAGCGGTATAAAAACTTTAATTCACTGCTTGGAGATTACTGTGATTACATCCGCATGTGTGAGAAAGAGCGGTACGACCTGACCAACGAGTTTGTACTGTTCCCGAAAGATATCCAGAAAGCGCACGACAGGGTATCGCGGCAGATCAAACTGAAAGCAGACGCGAAAATGCGGCGTGACTTCAAGACCGTCTGCAAACGCATTATGAACCAGCTTGATTTTGAGCAGAGCGGTATGAAGATCCTCTATCCCGCAACACCGGATGACATTGTGGCGGAGGGCCATGCCCTGCACCACTGTGTCGGCGGCTATGTGGATCGTGTAGCAAAGCAGGAGTGCATCATTTTGTTCCTGCGCCAGACCGAACAGCTGGACAAGCCGTTTTACACCATTGAAGTTCGCAATCAAAAGGTCGCCCAGGTACGTGGTGACCACAATGCCGAAGCAACGGAGGAAGTTACCTCGTTTATGGAGCAGTGGGAAAAGCGGGTGCTTCAACGCCAGCTCCTTCCTGCGGCTGCATAGCGAAAAACGATTTGTTGACCGGACCGGGCACACCGCAGTTGGTGTGTCCGGCCGGAGAAAGGAAATGTCAGAAATGAAACAGCTTGGAAATTTGGCGCTCGTCTGCGCTAAACGCCCGGAGGTACTGCTGCAGCTCCATGGCGGCAGCGTGTCCGTCCATGTGGGTGCCGGTCCTGAGCGTGCTGTCATGCACACGGAATGGGACAATGACGCGGAGATCAACCGCATCATTTACGAACTGAACTTTGGACAATACAGGGAAAGGAGCATCTTACATGAAGCTGCGTGACACCAAACTTTTCAAATGGCTCTATGCAATCTTTCAGAGGAAGCGGGCTTCCGCACATATTCGCATCAGCTTTACTCAGCAGGAGATCGATCTTTTAGCCACGGTACTGGATGAGTGTGCGTTTGAAATTGCACTGGAGCGTTTTCAGGACAGCGATGAGGAATTGGAGGCCCTTCACATCGGCGTTGACAAGATCTTCCGATATGCTTCGCCCCAAGAGGACGAAACTGTTCTGCTGCCGGCCGGTATCTTCCCTCCGCAGGTGTTGGAATACATGGTGGAGAACGGCATGGCAAGACCCGCGCAGTTTCCTGAGCAAGCAAATGCCACGGGTAAAACCAGCAACTAACACAGGAAAAGCACGGAGGGCCATCTGCTTATGGTCGTCCACATTTTAGAAAAGGAGACAGCATAATGGAACAGAACATTCAAAGCTTTGAGATGGTACGGCTGTTGACCGACCGGCTCAACCAGTACCGACACGAGTATTACAATCTCAGTGCGTCCAGCGTCAGCGACCAGGAGTATGACCGGCTTTTTGACCAGCTGGCCGCTCTGGAAAAGCAGACCGGCATCGTTATGGGCAATTCCCCGACCCAGACCGTGGGCTACCCCTCGGTGAGCGAACTGGAGAAGACCGTTCACACCATCCCGCTGCTCTCGCTGGATAAGGTCAAGAGCGAGGAGGCGATGATGGACTTCATCGGCGACAAGCTGGTGCTGATGATGCTCAAACTGGACGGCCTGACACTGAAACTGACCTATGAAAACGGGACGCTGCAGGAGGCGGCCATCCGGGGCGACGGCTATGAGGGCGATATCGTGACCCACAATGTCAGCGCCATCAGCGGCATCCCCCGCAGCATCCCCTACACCGAGCGTCTGGTAGTCACCGGCGAGGCGTTTATCCGCCCCAGCGATTTTGCCGTGTTGAAAGACACCTTGCTGGACAGCAGCGGGAAACCCTACAAGAACGCCCGCAATCTGGCGTCCGGTTCCATCCGGCTGCTGGACTCTGATGTGTGCAGAAAGCGCCGGCTCAACTTCCAGGCGTTCAGCGTTCTGGAGGGCTTCGAGCAGTATCCCCTCAAGTCGGACAGGCTTCGGATGATCCAGCCCTTTGGATTCCAGATCTGCCGCTACCTGAAGACCAACGCACCGCTGTCGCTGAAATGGCTTAAAAAGGGCATCGAGCAGCTGCAATCGGACGCAATGGAGATGGATGTCCCCATTGACGGCATCGTGGTCACCTTCAACGATGTAGCCTACTCCAAGTCCTGCGGCCAGACCGGTCACCACTATAAGGATGGCATGGCGTTTAAGTTTGAGGATGATGCCTTCGAGAGCCAGCTGCAATACATCGAATGGAACCCCGCCCGCTCCGGCGAGATCACACCGGTCGCCATTTTCGACACGGTGGAGATTGACGGCTGCGAGGTCTCCCGGGCCAGCTTACACAACCTCTCTTTTGTGGAGAAGCTGGAGCTGATGCCGGGCAACCGCATCAAGGTCTCCAAGCGGAATATGATTATTCCACATATCGAGGAAAATCTGGACCGCGGCGGCTTCGACATGGACAAGCTGATCCCCCACACCTGCCCCTGCTGCGGTGAGCCAACCCGCATCCATATGACGGAATCAGTTGTGGAGGGTGAAAAGCGAATCACCAAGACCCTCCACTGCGACAACCCGGGCTGTGAGACCCGCCGCCTGCGGCAGTTCGTCCACTTTGTAAGCCAGAAGGCTATGGACATTGAAGGACTGTCCGAGGCCACGCTGGAGAAGTTCATCGGCCGTGGGTTCCTCCACAGCTATATGGATATCTACCGGCTGGACGGGCACCGGGCGGAGATCGTGAAGATGGAAGGCTTCGGGGAGAAATCCTGGAGCCGCCTGTGGGATGCCATCCAGCGCAGCCGGGACACCACCTTTGAGCGGTATCTGATTGCTATGGACATCCCCATGATCGGCAACAGCGCCAGCAAGACGCTGGCCCGGCAGTTCAACAGCAGTCTGGAGGCGTTTGAGGAGGCCGTGGTCACCGGTTACGACTTCACCCAGCTTCCCGACTTCGGGGACACGCTGCACAATAACATTCGGGACTGGTTCCAGAACGAGGACAACTGGTATGTGTGGTATGAGCTGCGGGAGCTGGTGCATATCGCTCCCCCTGCGGCGCCTGCCCCTGTGGTCGAGACCGGGAGCAATCCCTTTGTGGGCAAGACCGTGGTGGTCACCGGCAAGGTGGAGCCCTATACCCGCGGCGGCATCAATGCCAGGATCGAATCTCTGGGCGCCCATGCCGGCAGCTCGGTGAGCAGCAAGACCGATTATCTTGTCTGCGGCGAAAACGCCGGCGGCAAGCTGGACAAGGCCCGGCAGTTGGGAATCACTGTGCTGACCCCCACGGAGTTTTTCCGTATGGCCGGAGAGTAAGCAACAATCCAATGCCGGAGAGGGAGCGATTTGCCCTCTTCGGCGTTCTAAAACAACAATGCAAAAGGAGCGGAATTATGTTTGACATCAGAAAACGCAAAGCATTTCAAACCGTTGGAGAGCTTCGTGCACTGCTGAACCGCCTGCCTGCGTATGCAGATGTATATATTTGCGGGGATGCGAATTGCTTTTTCCACGAGCAGGCGGACAGATCCTCTATCTGTCTTGATTGCGATGATCTCCGTGAGCAGTATGAGGAAGAACTGGAAAAGATACTGGCAGACGAAACGCCGGAGGAGCGGGACCGGTATCTGGAATCGCTTTGGCTGGAGTCCGAGGACGTACCACTAAACCCGAATACGGAGTGCATCGAGGAACCTTATCTTTGCTTCTCTGTCGGCACGCATCGGGAGGATATCTGGCACTGGTTCGATACGCACCACTCCAAGGGTGTTGCGTATCTGCTGAATGAGTTCTCCCGCAGTTCATATCCGCAGGAGAGCACGCTGTCCCAATTTATTCGCGAGGAAGTACCGTGCCGGCTCAGCGAAGTGTTTGAACTTTCCGACGAGCAAATGACACCGGAACTGGTGCAGGCGTGCGTGAAAGCACTGGACAGCAATACAGATACGCTTTTCGATTACGAGAAGATCGACAACAAGCTGCGCGAGATCCTATCCTTGCATGGTATTGACGGGAGGGATGAGATGTGATTCCGAAGGTCACTCAGGATGGCCCCAATATCATACCGCGCTACTGGTGTTCCAACTGCGGGCAGTCCCTCCCCACCAGTACCTTCAGCGGAAAGAAGATACGCTGGAAGTTCTGCCCTGAGTGCAGCCAGCCCATCGAATGGGATAAGGCGGTGCCGGTCAAGTGGGAGCCTATGGACTGCGATACCTGCGGCCGGCCCATCATCCGCGAGGTGGGCGGCAGCATGATCGACACTGGAGGATATGTTGGAACCACTACCTGCCGTGCCTGCATGACGGAATACTGCAGCAGTACCAACTGCCTTGGATGCACACGTGGCAGCTATCCCGACTGCAAATGGGCGTATCTGAAAAGGCACCCCATCTGTGAATGCGAGGGACAAGCGTGAGGTACCGGCAGGAAGTAAAACGGTACTACATCGGCAAAGGCATCTACGCCCAACAGGTTGCGGAACACATTTATCTGAAAGAAACAGGAGAATGGGATGTGGATGAACCGGTGTTGCTGGCGCATCTGGCAAAAGCCAGAAAGCTGCAAAAATGTGAGGATGTACGGATCTCCATTGGTGCTGATGGTACGGTTACTATGGAACGGCGCCCCAACTATGACCATACGCGGGTGGTTGCTACCCATATGCCGCTGCGTAACGAACAAAACAAGGAAAGGAATGATGACTAAATGGATGCTTTGAAAAACGCTTTTTATGATGTGATGTATTTTTATGACCTGTCGTTTACCCCCACCGGTGTGGAGGCGAATCTTGCCAAGTGGCGGGAGGCCAAAGCACCCTTGTTGGAACTGCTGCGCCGCCACCCAAACTGGAACGAGCAGGAACTGGCCATTGTATTCGATTTCTCTGAGGGGCGTGGGATCGACCACAACTGTGTGGACGAGAGCAAGTTTGAACTGACGCTGCTGGCACAGGATGCCGGCCTGACACCCGAAGAACTGGAGGATTTCACGGCTGCTCTGGATGCGGCCACAGCGGATTACGCTGTAGTGCCTGATCCGAGTCGTCTGCCGGTCATCAGGCAGCGAGGGCATATCAAATGTGCCGAGGGGCAGAAGGCCAGCCGCATCATCAATCGCCTTTGCGGCAAATTCAACCTCGACCAATATGAGGTGGACAAGCTGATGGGCGAGCATGGGGACAATCCCACTGTCCGGCGGGTCAAGCCGTATAATGCGGTGTTCGCCCGTCTGGCCGATTCCCTCAACCCAGTAGAGATCTCCAAGACCGGCATCCTCTCCATCCACCCCTGTGATTTCCTGGAGATGTCCAGCAAGCGGAACGCATGGCACTCCTGCCACTGCCTTGCCGACGGCGGGTATCGCGGCGGCTGCCAGTCCTATATGGGCGATGGCATCAGCATGATCTTCTACACCGTAGATGAGAACATCCGGAGCGACTTCCGGCTGGCCCCCCGCATTACGCGGCAGGTGTTCTGCTATAAGGGCGGTATGCTGCTTCAGTCCAGGCTCTATCCGGATAATAACGATGACACCCGGACACTGTACCGCAGTGTGGTCCAGCGGGCCATCTCCCTATGTGAGCGGACGCCGAATCTCTGGAAGACCAAGCGTGACCGAAAGGAGTTTGCGGATATTCTGGTGACCGCAGAGGGTTCCATGCACTACCCAGACTATGAATGTAGCAACTACGCCACCATGTCCTATCTGCATGGGATGTCCTGTGATGGTGTGCTGGAGATCGGAAGCCCATCCCTGTGCCTCTGCTGCGGCCAGCCCTACAACTATCACAATAAGACCAAATGCAATGCGTGTGAAAATGTGGTGGCCTGCAAAGACTGCGGGAAGGTCATCGCAAAGCATAACGCTGTTCGCTACGAAGGCGCTTACTACTGCAGTGACTGCATTCCCTGCTGCGACCACTGCCAAGCAATCGGACGAAGAGAGGCCTTGCGTCCGGCGGTATCTGCCGACGGTCGTATCGTTCATCTCTGTACCACCTGCTACGAGGCGGCGGCACAAGGCTGTGGGCGGTGTTCAGCAAGCACGATCTGCGGTATTATCGGCGGCAATAAATTCTGTCCCCATTCCCAGTACAGGTTGGCGGCGTGAAAGGAAGGATGACTGATATGAGCAAACGATTTGAATTGCAGCAGACCCAGTTCCATGTTCTGGACTTTGAACAGATCTTCCGCTTGGAGCAGAGTGAGCTGAAAGCTGCGCTGACGGAGGAATTGAAAGCCTGCGGATACCGCCCCCAGAGCAAAAAGGGGGTTCTCTATGCTCCCGGCGAGGTGCCGGTGATGCTGGTGGCCCATATGGACACCGTACACCGGCAACCGGTGAACCGTATCTGCTATTCCACAGACGGCATGGTGATGATGTCCCCGGAGGGCATCGGCGGCGATGACCGGGCGGGTATCTATATGATCCTGCGTATCATCCAGCAGGCCAAGTGTCATGTACTGTTCTGCGAGGACGAGGAAATCGGCGGTCAGGGCGCGAGAAAGTTTACTCAGCGGAGCATCCGACCGAACATTAACTACATCATCGAGATGGACCGGCGGGGCGCCAACGATGCTGTGTTCTATGGCTGCTGCAACCGGGAATTTACCGACTATATCTGCAGTTTTGGGTTTCAGGAGGCTATGGGCAGCTTCAGCGATATTTCCGTCATCGCCCCGTATCTGGAGGTGGCCGCCGTCAACATCAGCGCCGGTTACTATCAGGAACACCGGCTCAATGAGTATGTTCGGCTGGATCAGATGGAAAAGAATGCTGAACGCATTCTGGAGATCGTCCGGACGGATACGGAACGGTTTGATTATGTGGGGAGCAATTCCTTATATAACCGCTCCTTCGGCATGGAAGAAATGACCCTGTGGAATATGGGCAGGGATGACCGGGGGGCGTGGAAGGAATTGATGCGCCTGCCCGAGACGGCCTGCCTGTCCATTGGCAGCCATGTCCTTTCCCAGCGGAACGGATACTATATCGACAAAAACAGCTACGCATACCAGCATCTGCCGGAGCTGGACGTGGTGGTGGCACTCGATGGCACCGCCGCCTGCACCGAGACCGGCGACCCGATCCCTTTTGACCGGCGCAAGGCAACACGCCTGCGTGTCATGGATCTGGAGCAAGCACTGGACCTGCTGCGGGCAGGATAACCGATCAACATAGTGAAACCCGGTTCATCCATTCAAGTGGATGGGCCGGGTTTTTGTCTCTGTACCAGCATTGTTCCCCTTGCCAGAGCATCGTGCCAGCGGTCCATATAAATTGGGGGGACATTGTTGAAACTATGCGTATTGTTTCCGTATAAGAGAAGTATAAGGAGGCGTAAAGCTATGTTAATTTCTATTGACCACGGGAACAAGCAAATTAAGACGATCCACTGCAATCCCTTCACTTCCGGGCTGACGGAGAGCGATGTCCAGCCCTACGGCAGGGATGTACTGAAGTACAGGGAGAAATACTATCAGATCTCCGACCAGCGTATACCCTACCACCGGGACAAGACGGAGGATGACCGTTTCTTTATTCTGACCCTGTTCGCCATTGCCGGCGAGATCGAGGCCACCGGAAACTACACCAACAGCATTATACGGGTGCAGCTTGCGGTAGGGCTGCCTCCCGCGCACTACGGGGCACAGCGCAAGGCGTTTCTACGCTATTTCTCTGAGCGCGGTGCAGTTGCCTTTGTCTGCCGGGGAAAGTCTTACTCCATTTACATTGAGGATGTGGCTTGCTTCCCCCAATCCTACGCAGCGGCGGTGACCATGCTGGACAAGCTCCAGAACATCCCCAGGGCGCTGGTACTGGACATTGGCGGATTTACGGCAGACTATCTGCAGATCAAAAAGGGCGAGGGCGACCTTTCTGCCTGTGACTCTCTGGAAAATGGTGTGATTCTGCTTTATAACAAGATCCGGTCGCGGGTCAGTTCCGAGCAGGATATTCTTCTGGACGAGACGGAGATTGATGCCATCCTGATGGGAAAAAACACCCATTTGGGGTCGGAAGTTGTTCAACTGGTGGAAAAGCAGGCACAGGAGTTTGTGGACGATCTGTTCAGTACCCTGCGGGAACGGCAGTTGGAGTTGAAATCCGGCCCGATAGTATTCGTGGGTGGCGGTGCCATTCTGCTACGGAAGCAAATCGAGGGTTCCGGGAAGGTCCCGCATCCCATCTTTGTAGAAGACATCTGTGCCAATGCCAAGGGATATGAGCTGCTGTACCGTTTCTCCCGCCCGGGCAGGTGATCCTGATGGCAGAGAAAAAGAACAAGGGCCGATTTACCATTCAGTTCAATCCCTCCGATCCGCATCAGCTGAAGGTGGCAGAACTTTTGGAACAGCAGGGGCGGCACAAGGCGCAGTTCCTTACCAGCGTGGTACTGCATTACATCCACTGCGAGGAAACGCCGGATATTACCCAATCCTTTCCTATCGACAGCGGAGAGCTGGAGAAACGGATCATGGAGATACTTGAACGGATGCCGGCGCAATGCCACACAAAAGAGACCGGGGAAAGCTTTTCAGTGGATAAGGATTTTCCGCAAAAACCAGATTCGGAACTGAAAAGTATGTTTGGACCGGAGGTGTCCTCAGCTATCGCAAATACATTGTCTGCCTTTTGCAGAGAATGAGAAAGAGGCATGGCAGGCATTATTGCGTTGCCTGTCATGCCTCTTTTATTTTCATCTAAATGACCTGCGAGGGAATCATTTTTCGAGCCTAAACTTGAGCAGCAGATACGGCTCCACTTCAAGGACGGTGGCTATCCTAAACAGCAGATCCAGAGACAGGCCATGACTCATGCCGGGCGCTTCAACGGACGCGAGATGCTGGCGGCTAATATCAAGGATCTCTGCCAACTGTTCCTGGGAATATCCCTTTTTCTTGCGATAGTATCCGATAGCATAAGACAGGTTTTCCATGCGCTCGGAAAAGTCAAAATCCCATTCCAGAGTTATCACCACCTTACGGAATTAGTTTATCCGAAGGCAGCGCATACTAAAATTAACCCTAAAGCATTATTGACGCTTATAAAGCGTCAATATATAATTAAAACACTATTTTGTTCGATGTTATGTGAGGTGTCAATATGACAAGGGGACTTGCCTGTGCCATCATCGGCCATAGACCGACACGCTTTCGCTTCAAATATGATGAAAACAACAACGGCTGCAAGCGGATCAAGAAACGCATCCGGGATCAGTTGATCCAGCTCTATGAGCAGGGCTTTCACCAGTTTTGGGTGGGCGGCGCTCTGGGGGTGGACATGTGGGCCGGGGAGATATTGCTGCGGCTGAAGGAACAGTCCGAGTATTGTGAGATACAGCTGAAGATCGCTCTGCCCTTTGAGGGCCACGACACAGACTGGGAAGATCGCAGCCGCAGCCGTATGTCTTTTCTGATCCGGCACAGTACGGAAACCATAGTAGTAGGCAATAAAGATATGCCCCCGGCGGTCAATTACCGGAGGCGCAATGAGTATATGATAGATCATGCAGACTGCTTACTGGCGGTCTATGACAACGACCGTTCTATCCGCAGCGGAACGGGCATGACCGTCAACTACGCCAGAAAAAAGGGACTGCCCATCACTCTGATCCACCCGGATAAGGCAACGATATCAAAAGAAAAACCTGAACGATGAAAACTACCCGCTGCGGATAGGGCAGGTTTATGGAATCCATGTTATACTGAACTGAAATGGATACTCCACGAAATGAATTC
>CASEPH010000250.1 GCA_949289625.1 uncultured Clostridia bacterium
AAAAAAGCGTTGGATTTCTACAAAAATAAAAGAATTTGAAGCTCTCGCTTCATTTGCTAAGGCAACAGGAAAAAACGTACAAAAGTTCCGGAAAAACCGATGAAAATTCGGTGCAAAATGGATTTTAGAAGCGGCTTGACGGGAAGCACCTTACTGTGATAAAGTATTACTAAATTGTAAATGAAATTGATTCACTTACATGAATGGAGGAAAATATTATGAAAAACGTCAAGAAGCTTCTTGCTATGCTTCTGGCTGTGGCCATGGTTGTGTCTATGACCGCGTGCGGCACCAGCACCGAAAGCAGCGTAGCTGAGAATGCCGGCTCCGAGGCCACAACCAGCACCGCCGAAAACGCTACCACCGGCAGCGCCATCAAGCTGGGCGGCATTGGCCCCCTGACTGGTGCGGCTGCTATCTACGGCAACGCCACCAAGTACGGTTCTGAGCTTGCCGTGGAAGAGATCAACGCGCTGGGCGGCGTTCAGTTTGAGATCAACTGGCAGGACGACGAGCACGACCCCGAGAAGGCCGTCAACGCCTACAACAACCTGAAGGACTGGGGCATGCAGATTCTGGTGGGCACCACCACCACGGCTCCCTGTGTCGCCGTTTCCACCGAGTCCAATGCGGACCGGATCTTTGAGCTCACTCCCTCCGCCTCTTCCACCGACGTTATTGGCGGTCAGGCAGATGCGGAAGGCAATGTGACCATCGCCCGGAAGGACAATGTGTTCCAGATGTGCTTCACCGACCCCAACCAAGGCACCGCTTCTGCCAAATACATCTCCGAGCAGCAGCTGGGCACCAAGATCGCTGTGATCTATAACAACTCCGACGCCTACTCCACCGGCATCTACAACAAATTTGCCGCCGAAGCTGAGGTTCTGGGCTTGGAGATCGTGTCCACCACCACCTTCACCGATGACACTGCCACCGACTTCTCTGTGCAGCTCAACGATGCCAAGAACGCCGGCGCAGATCTGATCTTCCTGCCCATCTACTACACCCCCGCTTCTCTGATTCTGAAGCAGGCAGATGCCATGGAGTACGCCCCCAAGTTCTTTGGTGTGGACGGCATGGACGGCATCCTGACCCTGGAGGGCTTTGACACCTCTCTGGCTGAGGGCGTCATGCTTCTGACCCCCTTCACCGCCGATGCGGACGACGAAAAGACCAAGAGCTTCGTGGCTAAGTACGAGGAGAAGTACGGCGAAACCCCCAACCAGTTTGCGGCTGACGCCTACGACTGCGTCTATGCGATCTATGAGGCCATTCAGAAGAACGGTGTGACTGCGGATATGTCCGCTTCCGACATCTGCGACAAGATGATCGAAACCTTCACGTCCAGCGATTTCACCTTCGATGGTCTGACGGGAACCGGCATGACTTGGGCTGCCACCGGCGAAGTCGATAAGGCTCCTAAGGGCATGGTAATCCAGAACGGCGCATACGTCGGCATGTAATCCTGCCCCAAAATCTACGGGGGTTGCCAGTTATGGCAACTCCCGTTTGCCGATTTTGAGGAAGCATTGAAAAAAACGTTAAAAAGGAGGTGCGGGGTATGAGCCTGCTTCTCAATTTCATTAACGGAATTAGTCTGGGAAGTGTTTATGCCATTATTGCACTGGGCTATACCATGGTATACGGCATCGCCAAAATGCTGAACTTCGCCCATGGCGACGTGATCATGGTGGGCGCTTATATCTGCTTCTGCGCCATGAGCTATCTGAATCTGCCTCCGCTGGTAGGCGTACTGATGGCTATGATCGTATGTACCATACTGGGTATGGTGATTGAACGACTGGCTTACAAGCCGCTCCGTTCTGCTCCATCTCTGGCGGTTTTGATTACCGCCATTGGTGTTAGCTATTTTCTCCAGAATGCGGCACTGCTGATCTGGAAGTCCGACCCCAAGGTATTTACCTCTGTGGTGGATCTTCCAGCACTGAAGCTGTTCGGCGGAGAACTGACCATCAGCGCCGTCACCATTGTAACCGTGCTGGCTTGTATCGTCATTATGATTGCCCTGACCCTGTTCACCAGCAAGACAAAAATGGGAAAGGCCATGCGTGCAGTCTCCGAAGACAAGGGTGCGGCACAACTGATGGGCATCAATGTAAACAGCACCATTTCCGTGACCTTTGCCATTGGCTCTGGTCTGGCCGCCATTGCCGGCGTACTGCTGTGCTCTGCTTATCCCACCCTGATGCCCACCACAGGCTCTATGCCCGGTATTAAGGCCTTTACCGCCGCTGTCTTGGGTGGAATTGGCTCCATCCCCGGCGCTATGCTGGGCGGTGTGCTGCTGGGCGTCATCGAGATCTTTAGCAAGGCCTATATCTCCACCCAGCTCAGTGATGCGGTGGTGTTTGCGGTGCTGATCGTTGTGCTGCTCATCAAGCCTACAGGCCTGCTGGGCAAAAAGATCAGCGAGAAAGTCTGAGGTGGCGGATATGAAAAAAATCAGTAAAACCACCCGCAGCAATTTGATTACATATGCCATTGTAATCATCGCCTTTGCTATTATGCAGGGCTTTTCCGCCGCAGGGAAAGTATCCAATTCTCTGGCTGGACAGTTAATCCCCATCTGCGTCTACATCTGTATGGCCGTAAGCCTGAACCTGACCGTGGGTATCCTGGGCGAGTTGAGCCTGGGTCACGCGGGCTTTATGAGTGTAGGCGCTTTTTCCGGCGTGGTAGTAGCCATGAGCCTTCAGTCCGCCATCCCCTCTGGGCCGGTGCGTCTGATCCTGGCCATTATCATTGGCGGTCTGATGGCGGCAGTAGCCGGTGTCATCGTCGGCGTGCCTGTTCTGCGGCTTCAGGGCGACTATCTGGCCATTGTAACACTGGCCTTTGGCGAGATCATCAAAAATATTCTGAACAACCTTTATGTGGGCGTGGACGGCAACGGCCTTCATTTCAGCATGAAGGATACTGCCTCCCTGGGCATGGAAGGCGGAACGGTTTTGATCAACGGTCCCATGGGCGCCGTGGGCATTGAAAAGCTTAGCAGCTTTATCGCTGGTTTCATTCTGGTGCTGATTGTGCTGACGGTGACTCTGAATTTGATTCGCAGCCGCTCCGGCCGGGCCATTATGGCCATCCGGGACAACCGCATTGCGGCGGAATCTGTAGGCATCAATATTACAAAATATAAGCTCATGGCCTTTGTGACCTCGGCAGCCCTGGCCGGTATGGCAGGCGCCCTTTACGCCATGAACTATTCCACCATCGTACCCAAGAAGTTTGATTTCAACACCTCAATCCTGATTTTGGTGTTTGTGGTGCTGGGCGGCATGGGCAATATCCGGGGCAGCATTATTGCAGCAACGGTTCTGACCATTCTTCCGGAAGCCCTGCGCGCAATGAACGACTACCGGATGCTGATTTATGCCATTGTGCTAATCCTGGTCATGCTGGTAACCAACAATCCCACACTCAAAAACATCTGGAACTTTATCAAAACGAAGATTGTCCAGTGGCTATTCTTCTGGAGACGGTTCCGGAAACATGCAAATCAGGCCATGGAAGGGGGCGGCACAGATGAGTAAAATGGTTCCGGTACCCAGCGACAGCATCATTCCGGAGCGTGATCTGGATAAAACTCCTGTGCTGGAAGCAAAACACCTGGGCATTGATTTTGGCGGTCTGACGGCAGTAGACGATTTTAACCTGACCATCGGGCGCACGGAGATTGCCGGTCTGATCGGCCCCAACGGCGCCGGAAAGACCACGGTATTCAACCTGCTGACCAAGGTTTATCAGCCCACCCGGGGCACCATTCTTCTGAACGGACGGGAAACCTCCAATATGACCACCGTACAGGTGAATAAAGCTGGAATCGCCCGAACCTTCCAGAACATCCGCCTGTTCTCCAACCTGTCGGTGGAGGACAACGTAAAGATTGGGCTGCACAACCAGATGAAGGCCGGCATGTTCTCCGGCATTCTCCGACTTCCCCGGCACTGGAAGGCCGAGCGGGTGGCCCATGATCGTGCACTGGAACTGCTGAGCATTTTCGATATGCAGGATCTTGCGAACCACAAGGCAGGCAGCCTGCCCTATGGCGCTCAGCGTCGGTTGGAGATCGTCCGGGCTCTTGCCACCAATCCCAGCCTCTTGCTGCTGGACGAACCTGCGGCAGGTATGAATCCATCGGAGACTTCCGAGCTGATGGAAAATATCCGGAAGATCCGGGATACGTTCCAAATTGCAATCATGCTCATTGAGCATGACATGAACCTGGTCATGGGTATCTGCGAGGGTATCGCCGTTTTAAACTACGGTAAAATCATTGCCAAGGGTACACCGTCGGAAATCCAGAGCAATCCCCAGGTGATCGAGGCCTATCTGGGCAAGCAGAAGGAGGGATGATCCTGTGAGTATGCTGAAAGTTGAGGATCTCCATGTATATTATGGCAGCATCCATGCCATCAAAGGGATCTCCTTTGAGGTCCATGAGGGGGAAATCGTAACCCTGATCGGCGCCAACGGCGCAGGAAAATCCACCACCTTGAACACCGTCTCCGGTCTGTTGAAGCCCCGGTCCGGCAGTGTCATGTTTGAAGACAAGAATATCGTGGGTGTTCCTGCCCACAAGATCGTGTCCCACGGCATGGCCCTTTGCCCCGAAGGCCGTCGGGTATTTCTGCAGATGACAGTGCAGGAGAACCTGGAAATGGGTGGATACACCAGAAGCGCCGGGGAAATCAGTACCTCCATTGAGGAGGTATACAGCCGTTTCCCCAGGCTGAAGGAGCGGTATAAGCAGACCGCCGGAACCCTGTCTGGCGGCGAGCAGCAGATGCTGGCCATGGGCCGGGCACTGATGTCCAAGCCCAAGCTCCTGATGCTGGACGAACCCTCCATGGGCCTGGCCCCCATCCTGGTGGAGCAGATCTTTGATATCATCAAGGAACTCCACAAAGCGGGCACCACGATCCTGTTGGTGGAGCAGAACGCACAAATGGCACTGTCCATTGCGGACCGGGCCTATGTATTGGAAACCGGCACCATCTCCATGAGCGGCAGCGCCAAGGAGCTGCTCACAGACGAGCGGGTGCAGAAGGCCTATTTGGGTGGATAAAACAAACAATGACACTGCAGAGCACATTCCTCTGCAGTGTCGTTTTTTGCGCCGTTATCTCCCGAAAGGACTCCGTAAACCTGCGGTTGACAGAGAATCGGCGTTCCCATTATAATGAGGGCAGCATCAATGTTTGGAGGAAAACCCATGCGAGAAACGATTCGAAAATGGATTCAGCGGATCTGCGAGCTGCTGGAGTTGCTGGTGGCCGTACTGGTGCTGATCGGAATTGTGGATGCCCTGGTAGGCTATTTTTTAGGGTTTACAGGGATTTACCACTGGATCGTGGGTACAGGACAATTTTTAACGTTTTTAGAGAACATGTTTAACGTGGTGGTGGGCATTGAGTTTGTCAAAATGCTGCTGAAGCCCAACGGAGAAAATGTCATTGAGGTACTGGTATTCCTGATCGGTCGCCATATGATTATTGGCGACAATTCCGCTGTGGATATTCTGCTTTCCGTCATCAGCGTGGGAGTGCTCTATGGGCTGCGCTGGTTCCTGCGCACGGTGGATACGGAAGAAATAGAATCTCAGAGCCATACCTGGACTGGACTTTTGACAAAATTCCGCAAAAAGCCGGAAGAGGATGACCGAGAGGCCGGATAAAAAATGCACAGGGCCCGCTGCAGAATCTTAGATTCCGCAGCGGGCCCTGATCTATTCTTATTAACCGAAGTAACGCTTCAGCAGACCAGCCAGAGCTCTGCCATGGCGAGCCTCGTCGCGAGCCATCTCGTGGACGGTGTCGTGGATGGCATCCAGGCCCAGCTTCTTGGCGCGAGTAGCCAGATCGGTCTTGCCGGCAGTGGCGCCCATCTCAGCCTCTACACGCATGGCCAGGTTCTTCTTGGTGGAATCGGTGACCACTTCGCCCAGCAGCTCAGCAAACTTCGCAGCATGCTCCGCCTCTTCGTAGGCAGCCTTCTCCCAGTACAGGCCGATCTCAGGATAGCCCTCACGATGGGCCACACGAGCCATAGCCAGGTACATACCAACCTCAGAACACTCGCCCTCAAAGTTGGAACGCAGGTCAGCCTTGATGTCCTCGGGAGCATCGGCAGCTACGCCCACCACATGCTCAGCGGCATAGGAATCGCCCTCGTCCATCTTCTTGAACTTGTCGGCGCCAACGCCGCAGAGCGGACACTTGAAATCAGCAGGAAGGGTATCGCCTTCGTAAACATAACCGCAAACAGTGCATACATACTTTGCCATAATCAATTTACCTCCATAAATAATTGTTGAATTGTTATCAAACGGGAACCCCCGTGATTTATGAAATCGTGTGGCGGCAACGGGGGCATAGCCCTGTAAACCGCAGAGATGTATCGGTGATGCTGCATCCGGAGTCCTTCTCCGCCTGGGATACCAGTTCCGCCGGAAGGTGTACGTCCATCAGATCCAGAACAGCGTCACAATTGGTGCAAATAAAATGGGTGTGAGGGTGAATGTCTGCGTCGAATCGCTCCTGGCCTGCAACCACGCCCACTGAGCGGATGACCCCGGCATCCTTAAGCTGCGTCAGATTCCGGTATACCGTAGCAAGGCTCAGATCCGGAAAGCTGGGACGAAGCTGATGATAGATCCAGTCCGCTGTGGGGTGCGTATCGGTGGAACGGAGGCAGGAATAAATGGCTTCCCGCTTTTTGCTGAATCGTTGTTTCACAAGTCGTCTCCTTAACAAGAATGATAATCATTATCAATTACAGTTTGAATTATAGCATGTATTTTTCGGTTTGTAAAGGGGTTTTTAAAAAAATTTTTTAGGGCATGAAAAACAAATTGGGGCCATGAAAGCTAGGACGGAGATATACATCTCCGCCCCAGCCTCGTCTTATTTTCCTTTTATTTCCCTTCCATAAGGGATTCCGCCATAGCCGCCAGTTCCTGCTCTGTAAGGTCTCCTGCCGTCTGACTGAGGGTATATGTCACACCGTCCACAGTCCATTGCAGCGTTTTCACCGTCTCCCCTTCTATGTCTTCTACCGAGGATTCTTCCTCTGACGTCAGCATACCTTCCTCAATCGCAACCACCGTAGGCGTCTCCCGGTATACATAGGGCAGGGTGTACAGCGTGGCCTCTGGCTCTGTCTGCTCTTCCACAACCAGGTCTCCTGTTATAGTCGTTATTTCCGTCGCCACCGGGAGGCCCTGTTCCACCGCTTCCGTTTGATCGGCTTGATCGGCATCCTCCCACACTGCCGCAGGCTCTGCCGTCAGCGTCACCTGTCCGCTCGGGCTCCTATAGTCCACAGAAAGACCCTTTCGTTCCGACTGATTGACTAGGGAGAACGTCCTTCCGTCCTCCGTCTCCGCCATCATTTCATAGTTGGTGTAGGCCCCCTGGAAGGTATACTCCGAAAGCGTTTCCGGCAGTGTCAAGGTCCCGCCCACCGCTTCCAAGGCCTTTTGTGCCTCCGGCAGACTGGCATAGGCATATCCCTCCTCCGACCAGTGCACAAACACCTGGCTGCGGCTGGCCGCCACCGCGGTAACCGTCAGCACCATCACCGCAGCCACCGCCGCAACGGCCGCCCGTTTCCACCTTTTTTTCTTTCTCATCGGAGCCTCCTTCCCAGCGGTCAAGCTTCGGTATAAAATCCGTTCCTGCATGTCTTGGCTCAAATCCATCTGCTCCACAGCATGCTTCAATTCCTGAGGTGTCATAAATCTCACTCCTTCTCGTATTCCAGTTTCAGCAGGTTTCGTCCCTTCTGCAGCCGTTTTCGTACCGCCTGAGAGCTGATTCCCAGCATGGACGCAATCTCATGGGACTTATATCCCTCCACATAGGTGAGATGGAGCACCGTCCGATAGCGTTCCGGCAGTCTGGCCAAGGCCTCCAGAATCTCCCGATCCCTGGTCTCTGTCACCGTCTCCGGCAGTTCCAGCGCCTCCAGACTCATCAGCCGTTTTCGCTTTCGGAGCATATCCCGGCAGAGATTCGCCGCCACCGTGAACAGCCACGCCTTTTCCTGGCTTGGTGTGGAAAACCGCGGGGCTTTTTGATAATATCGAATCAGCGTCTCCGCCATGGCATCCTCCGCATCCATATCCCGTCCCAGCATAGTGCGGCACAGCCGGTAAAGCGCCGTACCATGGCGCTCCATCACACGCCGGAGTTCATCATCCTTCATCCGTCCTGCTCCTTTCCGCCCATAGGCGGTTTCTGAAAGGGGTTCTTCGTTGTTCTTGACGTCAAAAGCAGTTTTGCTCCGCCTTTCACCTATAACACGTTTGATCCCGCCCCATTGTGAAAAAGACCTGCCGCAAATTTGCAGCAGGTCTTTCGTTGGTATTACAGCAATTCCTTGTACATGGCCACAGCATCGGCCTTCTTGGTGGACTCGTTCAGGGAGAGCACCTCCACCTTGACCGTCTTTTGTCCAAAACGGATCTCCAGCACATCTCCGATCTTCACATCGTAGCTGGCCTTTGCAGGCCGGCCGTTGACCTGGACCCGTTCCCCGTCGCAGGCCTCATTGGCCACGGTGCGGCGTTTGATCAGCCGGGACACCTTCAAATATTTATCCAGACGCATTTTTCACCTCAGCAAAGCTTGGCGCCAGCAGGGATACTGTCGTCCAGGATCAGCAGCGTCAGCTTCTCATCCTTCTCCGCCGACAGCAGCATGCCACAGGATTCCAGCCCCATCATCTTCCGAGGCGCCAAATTGGTGCATGCTACCAGGGTCTTTCCCACCAGCTCTTCCGGTTTGTAATACGCCGCTATTCCGGAGAGGATCTGACGGGGCTTTCCGCTGCCGTCGTCCAGGGTAAACCGCAGAAGCTTTTTAGACTTCTTTACATTCTCGCATTCCAGCACCTTGACAACGGTCATATCTACTTTCTCAAAATCGTCGAAGGCGATCTCATCCTTAAACTCCACCGCGGGAGCAACAGGAGCTTCCTTAGCCGCCTTCTTTTCCTCGATTTCCTGAAGCTTCTTTGCTGCATCAATGCGGCCAAAGAGGATCTCCGCAGTACCTACGGTACCGCCCACGGGCATCCCGCCAAATTCATTAAGGGATTCCAGCCCGCCGTTTTCTACCTGAAGCTGCCGCAAAATCTTTTCTGAAGTTTCCGGCAGATAGGCTCCCAGCATGACGCCGGCAAACCGGATAGCCTCCAGCAGATTGTAAAGCACCGTGCCCAGGCGATCCGCCTTGGCCGGATCCTTCGCCAAGACCCAAGGCGTGGTCTCATCAATATATTTGTTGGCCCGACGGAGCAGCACGAAGATTTCGTCGATGGCGTCGGCCACATGGAGTCCCTCCATCTTGGCCTCCACCTTGGCGGGCATGGCCAGGGCCACCGCCTTGAGCTCCTCGTCCACAGGCTCTCCCACGCAGGGTTCCATGATTTTTCCGCCGAAATACTTGTGATCCATGGCGATGGTGCGGTTCACCAGGTTGCCCAGAATATTGGCCAGATCGGAGTTGATCCGCTCAATCATCAGCTCATAGGTGAGCACGCCGTCATTGGCAAAGGGCATCTCATGGAGCACATAATACCGCACCGCGTCCACCCCGAACAGATCCACCAGATCGTCGGGATAGATCACATTGCCCACGGACTTGGACATCTTGCCGTTATTCACCAGCAGCCAGGGATGGCCAAACACCTGCTTGGGCAGGGGCTCTCCCAGAGCCATCAGGAAGATGGGCCAGTAAATCGTATGGAACCGGATGATGTCCTTTCCGATCAGGTGTACATCCGCCGGCCAGAACTTTTTGTAATGGTCGTC
>CASEPH010000251.1 GCA_949289625.1 uncultured Clostridia bacterium
TTGCTGCTGGAGACCATCTGCGCCACCGGCATCCGGGTGAGCGAGGTGAAGTATATCACCGTGGAGGCCGCCCAGGCGGGGCGGGCGGAGATCTCTCTGAAAGGGAAGCTGCGCACCATTCTGCTGCCCGGCAAGCTGTGCCGGAAGCTGAAAAAGTACGCGAAAGCGCAAAAAACCGCCTCCGGTGAGATTTTTCTCACCAGAAGCGGAAAAAGTCTGTCCAGGCGGCAAATTTGGGCGGAGATGAAGCGGCTTTGCAGGGCGGCCGGGGTGGCCCCCAGCAAGGTGTTCCCCCATAACCTGCGCCACCTGTTTGCACGCACATTTTACCGGGTGTGCCGGGATGTGGTGAAGCTGGCCGACGTACTGGGGCACTCCAGCATTGAAACCACCCGGATCTACCTCATCTCCACCGGGGCGGAGCACGCGGGAATTTTAAGAAAAATGCGATTGATCCTATGAGACAAAATAGGTGTTTTGCTACATATTTGAGCTGAGCGGGACGGCTAATCTGTTGTGGAGCAAGAATCTTCCAGTTATAAAAGCACGCTGAAAAGACGAATGGGCGCAAAATCCAGCTGCATAAACGGCGACAGTCTATGCGGCTGAATTTCTGCACCCAAGAACAGGAAGAATCCCTTGAAAATTTGGAATATCCGTGCTACAATGCAGTTACTTGTATGTGGTGCTTTGGTGGTTTTGTTAAAAAATAATGTCAAAACACCTATTTTGCATACAGTTGAAAAGGAGGCGAAAACGGCGGAAAAAGGGGCCGCGCCCCGGGAACTGAGCAGAATCAACTGATAGAGGAGGAAGACGAAGTATGAAAAAACGAATATTTGCGTCTGTCATGGCTCTGTGTATGGCCCTCTCTCTGCTTCCGGTATCAGCGCTGGCAGAGGAGATGGGTACATCTCCAAAAACTGAAGGCACCTGTATTTGTGAAGTACAGTGCACCGAGGACACACCAAATATGGAGTGTCCGGTCTGCGCTGAAGATATTGCCGGCTGCACGGCCCCGGCCCAGGGTTCCGATCCCGAGGAGACAACTCCGCCCCAGGACGGTCAGACGCCTGCGGAGGGCCCCTCCACACCGACCGGAGAGACCGCTCCCACAACAACCGAAGAGACCGGAGAACCCGCCGGGGAGCCGGTCCCTTACGCAGAGGGCGCGGTGTATGTGTCGGCGGACGGTTACGATGGGACAGAGGAAGCCCCTAATCCTGGAACTGATCAGGAGAACCCTGTTCAAACACTGGCCCATGCGGTAAGTGTGGCCAAAGACGGCGATACCATCTATGTCATGTCGGACTTGATGATGGAGGCGTGCGCCCGGTACTACGGAAAAGACCTGACCATCACCAGCGGCGAAGGCGGCCCCTACACCCTGACCCGCGGGGAGACATTTGCTATGATCTCGGATGATGCTCGTTCTTGGTATAACCCCGCTATGATCGAGGTAGACAGCTCAGACGGCCCCAATACGGCCTCCCTGACGCTGACCAACATCATCCTGGATGATGCTGGCATCGCCGCTCCGGCTAACGAAGACGAGCACTATTATATTCAGGCGGCTTCTAAAGGAGAAGGGTCTACTGAATTCGGCAGCATGGACATCAATCACGGCGACATTGTTCAGGACGCCATCATTGCCACCTACAATGGTGTAGCCACCATCACATTGGGCGATGGTGCAGTGCTGAAGAATTATGGCGGCATGTCTGCGGTGCGCCTGTCTGACGGGAAACTCATCATGAAGGACGGCAGCGCCATCTATGACGACCTGGAGGGGTTCACCCGATCTAAGGGTTCTGTTATTACGGGTGCGGATAAGGGCCTCTATGGTCCCGCCGGCGCGATCTGGATGCAGGGCGGCGAGTTCATCATGGAGCAGGGTGCAGAGATTTCCAACTTGAACGGCCGCGTGGTTTATGCTGACTCTGGCGAAGTCAATATTTCTGGCAGAATCTATGACATCACATCCAACTCTGAAATGTGGCAAGGAACAGGTGGGTATATTGCTCACCTCCGTTCTGGTGCGAATGGTACACTGGGTGACGGTTGCGACATCTATAACACGTTTACAGACAAGTCTCTTGCAAGTGGTGCCATGTTTAACCT
>CASEPH010000252.1 GCA_949289625.1 uncultured Clostridia bacterium
CGATCCTGGCGCAGCAATCCAAGAGAGAGCTGACATTGACTGGAAGAACGAACCGCACGATGATCGAAGATGTTATGTGGCAGGTCTTTGAGAATGGGTATCGCGGAGGCTATGGGGCGGACGGCGACCATTTGAAAACACTGGAAGATATTACCGCTGCACTGGCCGATGGAAGCAGCTTTATCACCTTGGACTGCTCAGACCACATTCCGAGTCGGACGAAACCCACTACCGAGGAGCTAGACGCGATGGAAAAGGGCTACTGCCACCAGAAATTCCGCACCGGCGGCTTGCAGCTGCACATCCCGCGAAACGTGTTAAACATGCTTATGGATGAGTATTGGGAAGCCATCGACCATATTTGTGCCATCTACGAACATGCGATTGCTGCCTGCGGCCGGGATGTTACATTTGAGATCTCTCTGGACGAGACCAGGATCCCAACTAGCCTGGAAGCCCACTTTTTTGTGGCAGAAGAGTTGCGGCGAAGAGGAGTCCACATCGACAGTTTGGCCCCGAAATTTTGCGGAGAGTTCCAAAAAGGCATTGACTATATTGGGGATGTAGAGATGTTTCGGGAAAATCTGAGGGGGCATTTGAAGATCGCGGAGAGCTTCGGATACAAGATCAGTGTCCATTCCGGCAGCGATAAATTTCGAATTCTTCCATTTGTAGGAAAAGAATGTCACGGACACTTTCACCTGAAAACCTCCGGTACCAGTTGGGTAGAGGCCGTAAGGGTGATCGCTATGGCAGAACCGGAGCTCTTCCGGAGAATGGCCAAGTATTCCTGCCAGAAATTTGAGAATGCCAGACAATACTACCATGTGACAGCAAATATAGAAAATGTGCCGGATATGTGGGAAATCCCTGATGAGGATCTTCCTGCGCTTATGGATCAGCCGGATACGCGGCAGGTAATGCATATCACCTACGGAAGCATTTTAGGGGACTGCGACGCTACGGGGCAACCGCGGTTCAGGGATGATATTTACCATGTGCTGAGGAAGAATAAATCTCTGCTGGATGAAGTTGTCTCCGCCCACATCAGAAGGCATCTTCAAAAAATCAGCGCAGACGTGTGGGAACTCTTTGGGGAATATTGACAAGATGGTTAAAAAATAGATATAATGTGTAAAAATGAGGTAATTTGGCGTTACATTCCCAAGGAATGCTGAATCTTTGACATTGACATTACAGAGACTGATGACAGCAGCACGGGGCAAATTGAAGGGCATCAATTTATCAGACAGGGAAATCTCCATTCTTTTATGCATTTCCTATTAGGAAGTGAAATCGCAAGAAAACTGTTGCTCTCAAAAGCGTAAAGAGGTTTTGGGATTTCAAAAGGGGAGGGAGTCTCATTATTACAATTGGCGAAATTGCCAAGTTGGCAGGAGTTTCAAAAACAACCGTTTCGCGGGTCCTAAATGACAAGCCAGATGTCAGTCATACCACATCTGACCGCATTAAAAGAATTATCCAGGATACAGGATATACGCCGAACGTTTTTGCAAAGGCCATCAATGATAAAAAGACGCATACCATCGGCCTGGTGATTCCCTATACTGCAAGCTACATTTTTACCAGCCAGTATTTCTCAGAACTGCTACGCGGAATTTCCTCGGATGTGGATGAGCGGACGTATCATCTGATGCTATGTTATCCTAAAAACGGGAACTGCGCGGAGATCTTTAAGGAGGGCAGGGTGGACGGCTTTATTGTCATTACACCCAGTCTTGACCAGACGCGGGTCTTGGATGAGCTGCAGGCTGTCGAAGCCCCGTACATCATGACCTCCAAACTGCCGGGGTATATGGAGAAGAGCGTCGCTTATGTGGATATCGATGAAAGAGGCGCAGCCCGCCAGGTGATCAAGCATCTTATCGGTTTAGGCCATAGGCAGATCTCCTGTGTGGGAGAGACTCAATCTGTCAGTTCTCAGGAGCGGGTGGCAGAGTATAGAAAGTGCCTGGCGGAACAGGGGATTCCGTACCGCGAGGAGTATGTCCGCCTCTCCGGGGACAGCACTTTGCCAGAAGGCGGATATGAGATGGCGCGGGATCTGATGAATCTCCCAGAGCCGCCGACGGCTATCTTCTGCTGCGCTGATATGCTGGCAATTGGCGTATACAAGGCGTTACATACCCTGGGGGTCAGGATCCCGCAGGATGTGTCGGTAGTAGGCTTTGATGACATTTTTATGTGCCAGTATCTGAATCCACCCCTGACCACGGTGCATCAATCCGCTTATGACCGCGGGAGAATGGTCGCAGAAAAGCTGATCAACTATTTGGAAACAGGGACATGTGGCGAGCAGACGATTCTCGACACCTATCTCCAGATTCGCAGCAGCACGGATGTGCTGGGTGGACACAGAGAGTAGGCAGAGGACGGAAGAAGGCCGGAGACTGACCGAAAAGCAAGCAGCGCGCCGCAGGCAATTACGCCTGCGGCGCGCTTTTGATATTCGTGCTGCGTAACAACCACGCCCGGTGGACTAAAATCAGCCCGCCAGGCATGGTTATTACGTAAAAAAGGCTTGATAAAGAGCTGCCGTGGCGGCGACCAAAGACATCAAGAGGGGTTGCGAAGCTTGCAGACTGCGAATCAAAGCTGCCATTGTGGTTTTTGACGTGAATGCCCCCGCCTAATCCGAACAGTTTATATGAGGCTGACGGATTAGGCGGGGGTGTTTTATGACTGAATGCCTTGTTGTATCAAGGTTTTTCCATAAAAAATCATCATGTCTTGTGATTTGACAGATGCGAGAAGATGAAAACGTATCGCATAGTTTACCAGTGTTTTTAGGGATCGAATCGGAGTATGTATCCAATGCACCACGCAGTTTAAATCAAATCTCCAGCACCAGATATATTCAACTTCCTTGAGATCCGGGAGCAGGCCGAGGGGGGGAGATTGGCATGAGGGAAAGAAAGGTGGACTAGGTCAAGCTCAGTTCCTTCCCCAGCGAAGCCATCTGCGGGGCGCGGAAGAAAGCGGAAACCTTTGCCGTCATGAGCAAGGATGACAGATTTAATCCCTGGTCCTCATGTTTGCAGAGGTCAAATCGGTTTGTGTGCGGCAGCTAACCTGCCCGGCGTCATAGAGTCTGGCCACGATATGGTGTATGTGTGCTACGGCAACAAGGCCTCCATAAACGCCGGCATTCAGCTGCCCTC
>CASEPH010000253.1 GCA_949289625.1 uncultured Clostridia bacterium
GAAACGGCACGAATAAGAATGGCTCATAATTTACCCATTCTCATTTTACCGCGCCGTTTTGTGTTTGTCTGCTGCTAATCGAAAAGTTTACGAATTATCCGTAAACGAAAAACAACAGGCTTTATCCAAAAATGAAAGAGGCAGAAAACGAATGGCTGCTGGCCGCAGCTCCACGGGAATCTCACCCCGGCCCATGCTGATGGGTGCGCCGCGCAATGCTTTGAGGGCGTTCAACGCGGGAGTCTCATTATCCTGCCTGCGCGTCCTCGCCCACAGGATGCCACACCTGTTTTGCGGCCTGGTGTTCGTCGCTCTCCTGTTTGGTAGGGGTCCCGTCCTGCGGACTTGCAACAGGGTCATGGCGCACCGGCCGACCGGCTCCACGCAGACAGATCGTATCCGTCTGCCTTATACTGCGCCGGAGGCCACCCGCCGGGCTTTCTTTGTCAAGGAGCTATAACGGGACGCCGCGTGGAAAGGGGAAAACACGCAGCGCCCGGCCCTGGATCAGCTCAGGTCAAAATCCAGGATGGAGATAATCAGCTTTGCTTCCAGCCGACCGCGCAGATCTTCGTCCACCTGGGGACGGGGATAGCCGTCAGGGCCATAGCTCGTCCGTGTAGACAGCGCAGCGATGTAGCCGGAGTAATGCCGGACTACCCGGTTCACCGCTTCGGGGTCGCTTCCGACAGCGGCGGCGATCACCGGGTAAGGGATCAGCGATGCCCGCGTGCACGCAGATTTAGTCATCCGCTTCACCTCCCACCAGCTCCTTCAGCAGCCGATAGGCTTTATGCCTGCGGGTATTGACCGTCCGGCGGGGCATGTTTATGTACCTGGCGATCTGTGCGTCGGTCATCCGCAGGAACCAGTGCATCATAAAGATTTCCCGGTCCTCCTGGGACAGCCCCAGAAGCGCCTCGGCCAGCCCGTCGTCCTCGATCAGGATCACGGCCCCTCCCACAGGGAAGGTCGTGTATTCCCACGAGTAGCGGTCATAAACCGCAAGCTGGGCCATTGCATCCTCCGGCAGCTCGCTGAGTGAGACCTCACGCCGGCTCCGTTTCCGAAGCTGCGTGTAAGCGTTCATTGCTTCATTCTTGATGGATCTCTTGCAGTAGCTGTCAAAGGCGTGCTGCTTATGCTCGTAGTGGCGGTCAGGTTTCAAGTTCTCACCTCCCTTCGTGCCGGGAGGCAGTTCTTTTCTTCCCCTTTCGCTCACTACTCGTTCAGCGGCAGGCCGTTTTGGCTTCGCCGCAGGGGGATTATATGTAAATTTCTTGCCGCTCATAGATAAGCTCCTTTCGTTTCGTTCAGGCCAGTGGGTCGGAACGAAACGGGGCGGGGAGCGGCAGCCGGGCAGATTACCGATGTAATGGAGTACAGGTGCATTGGCATACGGGCTTAGGATCAAACATTGAAATCCATGTGAGAAGTGACCGCATTAGTCCAAGCATCCTGCTTCAAGTGCAACTCCTTTCATTATTGACATGAATCAGAATACACTTTACGAATGGACTGCGGTGAATTAAAAGGAAATGAGGTGTATTGTAGAATATCTTTGAGGTGAATCGGGATGCTAAAATACTCGCAGCGTTTAGCTGACGCCGTAAAGAAAGCCCGGTCAGAGCTCGGCCTCACACAGGAAGAAGTAGCCGACAAGTGCGATACCGATGTGCGCACCATCATCAATATGGAAATGGGCCGTGGAAATCCAAAGCTCAAGACCTTATTCAGAGTTGTTCGTGCGCTGAAAATAGACGCAAGAGAACTCTTTGACGATAGCCCGCAGAGCGACAGCCCTTCCATTCGCCGTGTATGCCTGCTTATCAATGAGTGTAGTGAGGATGAAGCAGCCGCCCTGCTTCCCGTGATTGAGACCGTCCTGACGGCATTGCGCACCAACAAGGGAATTAAAATTGAATAATCCCCTTAAACACAAACAGAGCCTGCTCCCGGTAAAATATCGGGTAGCAGGCTCTGCGCTTTAAGCGTCCGGCTCTTTGCTGGGTACCATTTTTAGTTTTACCACATCGATCAGAATCTCCCGTTTGCACTTTGGACAGTAGAGCGGGAACTTGACCAAGACGGTATTCTCATACACCTTTGTTCTTGTTTTACCGCCGCAGATCGGGCAGTGTATCCACCGTGATTTTTGCTTTGAATCCATATCTCTTGCCTCACTTCAATATCAAACTCTGTGTCAAGCACCTGATTTTAACGATAAATCCATTTGGCAAGTGCAGTTTGCTATCACGCAAGACGATTTGATTAAACGCACTCCATCAAAATTTCATACACCTCGTCGTGGGTAAGTTGCCTATAGCCATTGGGAAGCAGATTGGTACTATCGGCCACCTGGCGCAGAAGCTCAGGGGTAATCTCCTCTTTGGAGTGGAGCTGCGACATCTTGGTAGGCAGGCCGCATTCCTGAATAAAGGCGACTAACGCCTCCACCGCGGCCTCGGCCCCCTCCACACCAAAGACAGCCTGACCCATTCGGGCGAACTTCTCCGGTGCATCCTTTACAATATGGCGGTAATAGACTGGATGGAGCACTGCCAGACCCTGCCCGTGGTTGCAGTCTGTGTAGGCCCCCAGCTGGTGCTCGATCTGGTGGCATTCAAAATCGGTCAGGCGACCCACTTTCAAAATCCCGTTTTCCGCCATGGCGGAGGTCCACATCAGATTGCTCCGGGCGGTATAATCATTGATGTCCCGGAGCAAAGTCCGCATATTGACCACCGTGCTGCGCATGATGGCCAGGGCTACCTCGTCCGATACATTGTCCTGGTCGGAGCGACCGAAGTAGGTTTCCATGGCGTGGCTCAGCGTGTCAAAGGCCCCTGAAAGCACCTGCATCCGGGGCAGGGTCATGGTATAGTCTGGGTCGAGAATGGCGAACCGGGGTGCGGCGGCGAACATTCCCCCCTTAATCTTGGCGCTCTCGTTGGTGATGACGGCCCCGCCGTTCATCTCCGCTCCGGTGCCGGAGGCAGTGACCACTGCACCCAGGGGGATGGGTTTGTCTGTGGGGATACCGTGGCGCACCATCTCTACCTCCCACAGATCTTCATCGGTGACGGCTTGGGCGCAGACAACCTTGCAGCAGTCCACCACAGAGCCGCCGCCCACCGCCAGTACCAGATCAATTTTATTTTGCTGTGCCAGCTTGGCACCCTCCCGAACCTTCTCCCAGGTGGGATTAGGCATAATGCCGGTAAACTCAGTGACCGTTTTGCCGTTCTCCTTCAAAATACCGGCAATCTCGTCGTAGACACCATTCTTCTTGATGGAACCACCGCCGTAGGCCAGCAAAACATTAGGACCATAGGCGGACAAAATGTTGGAGAGGTGCTGTCTGGCCGCCCCCTTTCCAAAATAGACCTTGGTAGGATATTCGTAAACGAAGTTTTCCATGGAGAACGCTCCTTTCAGCGGATGAAGTTGGTAAATTGAAATGGCTCCTGAATGGGAAGCTCCAGACCGTGGGCCAGAGCGACCTCCTTGCATCTCAGAAAGAACGCCATGTTGCGGCCCAGAACACGCATGGTCTGCATACCTTCCAGGTCCTGCCGGACCTCCTCCGGCGCGGTACCGTGAACCATATTCCAGTAG
>CASEPH010000254.1 GCA_949289625.1 uncultured Clostridia bacterium
AGGGCATCAACGGAAGATTCATTGACATGACCGTGACCATTCGTCCGGGCAACGAAGCCTCCATGTACCGTTGGTTCAAGATTAACGTGGCACGGGATGGAGAACACTTTACCTCCCTGCGCTTCAAGCCCTCTACCAACATCATCCGCATCGACCGCACCCAGAGCGGTCTACCCTGTGACATTGTAAACGTCCGGGAGTTTCCGGTGTTTGGCGGAAACGGAGAGCTGAAGTTACGGTTGATTATGGATCGTTACAGCCTTGAGGTCTTTGTCAACGACGGCGAGCAGGCAGCATCCACTGTCATTTATACCCCGCTGGAGGCGAAATCTATCAGCTTCTCCTGTGATGGAACTGTGCTGATGGATGTGGAAAAATACGATCTGGAGGTATAAACCATGGCAGAAAAATTTGATGTTGTCGCTCTGGGCGAGCTTTTGATTGACTTTACGGAAAACGGCGTCAGCAATCAGGGCAACGGTCTGTTTGAAGCCTGTCCCGGCGGTGCGCCCTGTAATGTGCTGGCTATGCTCCGGAAGACCGGCAAGTCCTGCGCTTTTGTCGGTAAGGTGGGGGACGATATGTTTGGCAAGCTCCTGCGGGATACTATCGAGGAGGCCGGCATCAATGCGGACAATCTGATCATGGACGCGTATATCCCCACAACTTTAGCTTTCGTCAAGACCTTTGCGAACGGCGATCGGGACTTCTCCTTCTACCGCAAACCCGGCGCGGATATGATGCTGACTGCGGAGGAACTGCCCCCGGAGATCATCGAAAACGCAAAGATTTTCCATTTTGGCACCCTGTCCATGACCCATCCTGGCATTCGGGCAGCGACAGTCAAGGCCATCGAACTGGCAAAACAAGGGAGCGCTCTGATTTCCTTTGACCCCAATCTCCGTCCTCCCCTGTGGGACGATCTGGAAGAAGCCAGGAAGCAGATCGCATGGGGACTGGGAAAATGCGATATCCTGAAAATTGCCGACAATGAGCTGTTGTTCATGACCGGCGAGAAAGATTTCGTTAAGGGCGCAGCCATCCTGCATGCTCAGTATCCCAACATCAAAGTGCTGAACGTAACTGCCGGTGCAGACGGAAGTTACAGTTTCTACGGAGAGGACGAACCCGTGTTTGTGCCTTCCTTTCAACTGGGCGGCACCATTGAAACTACCGGTGCAGGCGATACCTTCTGTGCAAGCGTATTGAACTTCATTCTGGAAAACGGTATTGCCTGCCTAACGCCCCACGATCGGAAAGACATGCTCCGTTTTGCCAATGCGGCAGCCTATATTGTCACCACCAGGAAGGGCGCTATCCGTTCCATGCCAGAGCGCAGCGAAGTGGAAACCCTGCTGGCAGCAAATTGAGAAACTCTCAATACATTTCATTTTCATTAAGGCTGAAGGCAGCTACTCCACATAATAGCTGCCGGAAGCTAAAATAAAGGAGAATAAACCCGTCTGACTCACGGTGCGGCAGTGTGGAGACCTGTCGTAATGCTCCCGGAATTTTGCTTTCCGGGTTTGCGAGAACGCATGCGAAAGTTAGGTGCGTTTAGAGTCGAAAGAAAATGGCAAGTTTGACCCTGAAGAACGTAAAGAAGATCTACCCCTTCAACGGCGACGACGCAAAGAAGAAAAAGAAAAAGGGCGAGCCCGAGAAGAAGACCAACCTGCAGATCACGGACAAGGGTGTCGTGGCTGTGCAGGAGTTCAATCTCGAGATCGCGGACAAGGAATTCATCGTCCTGGTCGGTCCTTCTGGCTGTGGTAAGTCCACCACTCTGCGTATGATCGCCGGTCTGGAAGAAATCTCCGAGGGCGAGCTGTACATCGGCGACCGTCTGGTCAACGACGTGGCCCCCAAGGACCGTGATATCGCCATGGTCTTCCAGAACTACGCTCTGTACCCCCACATGACCGTCTATGAGAACATGGCCTTCGCTCTGAAGCTGCGCCATACTCCCAAGGACGAGATCGACAAGAAGGTCAAGGAAGCCGCTGAGATCCTGGACATCACCCAGTACCTGGGCCGTAAGCCCAAGGCTCTGTCCGGCGGTCAGCGTCAGCGTGTTGCCATCGGTCGTGCTATCGTTCGTGCTCCTCAGGTCATGCTGATGGATGAGCCCCTGTCCAACCTGGACGCAAAGCTGCGTAACCAGATGCGTGCTGAGATCATCAAGCTGCGCGAGAAGATCCAGACCACCTTTATTTATGTTACCCACGACCAGACCGAGGCTATGACTCTGGGCGACCGGATCGTCATCATGAAGGACGGCTTCATCCAGCAGATCGGCACGCCTCAGGAGGTCTTCAATCATCCTTACAATCTGTTCGTCGCTACCTTCATCGGCACGCCTCAGATGAACATGTTCGACAATGCCAAGCTGATCAAGGTCGACGGCAAGTACGCCGTCCAGCTGGACAAGATCACTGTCACCCTGTCCGAGGAGAAGCAGGCTGCCCTGGCCAAGAACAATGTTGCCGAGCAGGATGTGGTCCTGGGCGTCCGTCCCGAGCACATTGAGCTGGGTGCCGGCATCGAGGGCAAGGTCGATGTGTCTGAAATGATGGGCTCCTCTGTCCACCTGCACGTCACCTCCATGGGCCGCGATGTGGTTCTGGTGGTCTCCACCATGAACATGACCGGCGCGGAAGTCGCCGCTCTGTCCAATGGCTCCACCGTCAACTTCACCTTCCCCGGCCATGTCTGCCACCTGTTCAACAAGGAGACCGGCATCAACCTGGAAGCTTGATTTTGAAAAATAAAAAAGGGTCGGATCATCCGGCCCTTTTTCCAAAGAGAGAGGAAGGCAGTTGCCATGGAGAATTCTGTTTTTACTGCTCGTCTGGATAATTGCTATGATGAACTGAAATGGCTCTATTGTGAGCTTTACCATAATGATATGGAAGCATTTGATTACTTTGTTCAGATGCTGGAGACACAGTGGAATGCTCGGAAGGATGCCCTGCGGGCTATCGATGAAAAACGCCTGGCAGAGCCGGATTGGTATCGCTCCAACAAACTGCTTGGTATGATGATGTACCCAGCCAACTTCGGTGGAACGTTAAAGGGTGTGCAGGAGAAGCTATCCTATCTTACTGAGTGCGGCATCAACTATCTGCACCTGATGCCTTTGTTGGATTCCCCCAAAGGCAAGTCTGACGGCGGCTATGCCGTATCCGATTTTCGGAAGGTTCGACCCGATCTCGGCACTATGGAAGATCTCGCCGAACTGGCAGATGCCTGCCATGAAAAAGGTATGGTGCTGTGCCTGGACTTTGTGTTGAACCACACCAGCGAGGAACACGCCTGGGCAAAGGCTGCCCGAGCCGGTGATCCGGTGGCCAGAAGCCGTTATTTTTTCTATGATAATTGGGATATTCCAAATGAATTTGAAAAGACTGTGCCTCAGGTTTTTCCCACCACGGCTCCTGGCAACTTCACCAAACTGGAGGATGGTCAGATTGTTATGACCTCCTTCTATCCCTTCCAGTGGGATTTAAACTATTCCAACCCAATGGTGTTCAACGATATGGTGGAAAACATGCTTTTCCTTGCTAATCAGGGTATGGATGTGATCCGGCTGGATGCTGTGCCCTACATCTGGAAGGAGCTGGGCACCGACTGTCGGAACCTGCCCAAGGTACACACGCTGGTTCGCATGATGCATTTGGCTGTCCAGATCGTCTGTCCCGGTGTCCTGCTGCTGGGTGAGGTAGTCATGGAACCCAAGAAGGTGGCACCCTACTTTGGCACTGTGGAAAAACCTGAGTGCGATATGCTCTATAACGTTACCACTATGTGCACCACCTGGCACACCGTTGCCACGAGGGATGCAAGGCTGCTGAAACGGCAGATGGAGCAAGTCTGTGCACTTCCCAAAACCTGTCTGTTCCAGAACTATCTGCGATGTCACGATGACATCGGCTGGGGTCTGGATTATCCCTGGCTGGAACAGTTCGGCATCACGGAAGTCGCTCACAAAAAATACCTGAACGACTGGTTCACAGGAAAGCTCCCCGGCAGCTGGTCAAAAGGCGAATTGTATAACGATGATCCTAGGCTGGGGGATGCCCGCCTCTGTGGAACCACAGCATCTCTGACAGGTCTGGAAAAAGCGGCAGAAACAGAAGATAATGCGCTTATGGATCAATCCATGCTTTGTTTTTGGATGCTCCACGCCTGGATGTTCAGCCAGAGCGGCATCCCGGTTCTGTATAGCGGGGATGAGGTTGCCCAGTTTAACGACAATGACTACAAAGCTGACCCAGATAAAATGGATGACAGCCGCTATCTGCATCGAGGTAATTTCGACTGGGAGAAAGCGGCGCTACGGACGGATATTTCTACAGTACAGGGAAAAGCCTTTTCTTTCCTGCGCAAGCTGGAAACTATCCGCGCAGAACACCCTGCCTTCCGCTCAGACGCCAAAGTGACAGTTCTGGATATCGGCTGTGACTCCGTCCTGGGCATTTCCCGGAAGTACAATGGTGAAGAATTACTGCTGCTGTTTAATTTCTCAGAAAAGCCGGTCACCTGTAATTTGGGTGAAGGACAAGTCTTGAATCTGATATTTGGAGGCGCAGAAGATTTGAGTAATATTGACTTGACCGGATATGGTTTCCGATGGCTGGCGTGCTAAGAAGCTGATGTGATCGCATCTCCCTACGCCGGAACGCATGTGAGTGTTCCGATAAATACAGCGCCGCAGCGGTGCGTGACGCACGAATTTCTCATGGGCTACCATGCGTGCGGCTTTCAAAATCCCCAGGACTTCATCTTCTTATCGGATGATATCCTGGGGTTTTTTGCGTTTTGAAGTGCGTGTCCACAAATACACTTTCCTGTTTGTGGGTACTCATTTCAAAACGGGCTGGGATTCCAAAGGGACGGCAGTTCCTTTGGCTCTGGGTCATCCAATAGGGGCGAGGAGCGCCCTGTTGGATGGGGATTCCAAAGGGGACAGCGTTCCCTTGGCGGGAGGCATCCAATGGAGGGCAGCGCCCTTAAGTGGCAGGAAGAATCCAATGAAACCGGCGGTTTCGTGGCACACGATCTTGTTTGCAAGGTCTAGTGTGTTACCTTTGGCGACCGTGGGTGGCTGAAAGGGGTTGTTCGGGGCAGGAACAAGCACTTTCAGCCAGCCACAGAACAGGCGGGTTCTGCGTCCTCCCGGACGAGAAACCCAGGAGTTTGCTTTAGCAGAATCCGCCTGTTCGGGTGTAGGTGGTGTTGCGAAATGGAGAGGAAAAGCGCAGCGGAGCCTTGGAATGGAGCAACATCACCGGGGGAGCCAAAGGGATATGTATTGAGAAAGCCCCCATACCAGGATGGGTACTTTCTCAAAAAAACTATGCCAGGTTCCCACGTGGTGTAGAAGGAGTGGAATATACATAATATTCATGGTGGAAAAATGGTGCCATGAAGTTACACCACCACGCAA
>CASEPH010000255.1 GCA_949289625.1 uncultured Clostridia bacterium
CAGGCAGTCCCCGTGGGAAATAAAGACCTCTTCGTTGTCAAAACCCACGACCTGCTGCTCCATCCGATTGACCAGCGCCTGGATGGATGCCTTTCGGCCCCGCGCCTGCCCACAGCCACCAGATGTCCCTCGTCGTCCACATGGAGCACAGGCTTGATGTTGATGAGGGACCCCACCACAGCGGTGGCCTTGGAGACCCGTCCGCCTCGGTGCAGATGGTGAAGGTCATTCACTGTAAAGTTATGGACGATATTGCCTTTGATCGACTCAATATGCTGGGCCGTCTCCTGAAGGGACTGGCCCTTTGCCCGGCACTTCACTGCCTGATGGACCAGAAGCCCGTGGCCCAGGGAGGCGCACAGGGAATCTATGACAATCAGCGTCCGATCCGGAAATTCCTCTTTCATCTGCTCCGCCGCAAGAAAGGCAGTGCTGCAGGAGCTGGAAAGGCCGGAAGAAAAGGCGATATGCAGCAGGTCCTTTCCCTGGGAGAGAACCGAGCGAAACAGGGTGCAGGTATCCTCCAGATTGGCAGCAGAGGTGGTGGGCATGGAACCGTCCCGCAGCTTCTGGTAAAAGGTGAGAACGTCCATATCGGTGCAGGTGACGCCGTCCAGCGTCACAGGCAGGGGCAGCAGAGGAATCTCGTGCTGCCGGCAATAGTCCGCCGACAGGTCTGAACCGCTGTCGGTACTGATAACAAATGGATTCATAGGTTGCTCCTTCTTCTCTTTTTTATTCCGTCGAGGCCTTTGCCCGATAGGCAGCTCGGCCTTCCGTGAAAATGCTCCGGCCCGTACTGTCGATAGCAGTGAATACCGGCAGCTTTTCAATAGTCATTCGTTTAATGGATTCACAGCCCAGATCCTCAAAGGCGATCTCCTGGGCCTCCCGGATACAGCAGGCAATCAGGGCGCCTGCGCCGCCCACGGCGCAGAAATAAGCGGAGCGATTCCGCACAATGGCGTCAATCACCCCTTGATTGCGCTCTCCCTTGCCAATCATGGCACTCAGGCCCAGATCCAGCAGCCGAGGTGCATAGGGATCCATCCGGCTGGAGGTGGTGGGCCCGCAGGAACCCACCGCCATGCCCTTCTGGGCCGGGGTAGGTCCGGCATAATAGATCACAGCCCCTTCCAGCGGAAAGGGCAATTCTTTTCCCTGATCCAGTAGGGCAAAGATCCGCTTGTGGGCCGCATCTCGGGCTGTATAAACGGTGCCGCTGAGCAGCAGCCGGTCCCCAGCTCGGAGCTCCGGAATGGCCTGTTTGAGCTCCGAGGTATGCAAATGTAACTCCGGCATCTCAATTCTCCTCCAATCCTTCCGCAGGATCCGGCACCATCTGTCCCATCTCCCGCAATTCCTGGGAAGCGTCCCGAACCGTCTCGTATAGCGCAGACACGGAATCCCGGATCAGTCCAAACTGATCGCGAATCTGCTCCAAAGCCTGCTGAGCCGTGGCATCGGTCTGGGCCAGCTGTCGTGCCGAGTCGCCGCAAATACGCTGCATATCCTGATAGAGCTTTTTGGCCCTCTGGCAGGCCAGACGCTCCGCCGCTTCCGCCCGGCGATAGGCGGCAAGTTCTTTATCTTGCAGAGATACTTCCTCCGCCGGAACCTCCGGCTCTGTTATTTTCTCCTTTGCTTCCACCGCGTCGGTCTGCAACTGTCGCCGAAGGGAATCATTCTCCAGCCGCAGCGCTCCCAGCTGTCGCTCCAGCTCATCGTTTTGGCTCTTCAGCGATTCCAGCTGTGCCTGATGCTCTGCGGCAGTTTTTGCAATATAGGCGCTGACATCGCCCTTGTGGAATCCGCCGACAGCGGTCCGAAACACATAGGGTATGGATTCTGACATACGCGCGCCTCCCATCCTCTTTGATTGCCTCATTATACCACACCCCACCCGGGGATTCAACCGGAATCGAAAAACCGAAAGCCTAGGGGACACAGCCTGCCGGCAGACCGCGCTGCGATCTGCCGGCAGGCATAATACGATCCATCAGGTAAGGAAGTCCCGGAGTTTGCTGGACCGGTTGGGATTTCGGATTTTCCGCAGGGCCTTGGCTTCGATCTGCCGCACCCGCTCCCGGGTAACGTTAAACTCCTTGCCCACTTCCTCCAGCGTTCTGGGCCGGCCGTCGTCCAGGCCGTACCGAAGCCGCAGGACCTTTGCCTCTCGAGGCGACAGCGTCCCCAGGATCTCCATGAGCTGCTGCCGCAGCATGGCCTGAGACACGGCCTCTGCGGGCTGAGAACCGGTATCGTCCTCAATAAAATCCCCCAGATGGCTGTCGTCCTCTTCTCCCACGGGGGATTCCAGGGACACCGGTTCCATACACATCTGACGGATCTCATTGACCCGCTCCGGAGACAAACGCATAACCTCCGCCAGCTCCTCCACCGTGGGCTCCCTGCCCAGATCCTGCTGCAGCTTTCGAGAGATCTGGGTCAGCTTGTTCATGGTTTCCACCATATGCACCGGAATGCGGATGGTTCTGGCCTGATCCGCCAGGGCTCTAGTGATGGCCTGCCGGACCCACCAGGTGGCATAGGTGGAAAATTTGAATCCCTTGGAGTAATCATACTTTTCCACTGCCTTCAAAAGGCCCAGATTTCCCTCCTGGATCAAATCCAGCAGCTGCATGCCCCGGCCCACATAGCGTTTGGCAATGGACACCACCAGCCGCAGATTGGCCTCCGTCATTTCCCGAGCAGCGGTTTGATCGCCCTCCGCAATGCGCTTGGCCAGATCCAGCTCTTCCTCTGCGGTGAGCAGCGGTACCTTGCCGATCTCCCGGAGATACATCCGCACAGGGTCCCCCGTACCGTAATCCTCCGCCAGCTTTTCAGGATCCTCCAGGAGCTTATCCGTCTCCTCCATCTCTTCCTGGATCTGACTGAGCTCCTCCACGCTGGGGGCTGTCTCCTCCAGATCCACTTCATCCCGGGGTGGAAGCACCTCGATCCCCGCTTCTGTCAAGGCATTGTAGGTTTCCTCAATCTGGGCCATATCCGCCCCCAAAGGAGACAACGCCGCCACCAACTCCTCGGTGGTGAGCTTCCCTGTGGCCTTCGCCTGTTCAATGAGTTGGGCGCGCTTGGCGGCCAAGGTCTGTTCGTCCGGCTTTTTCTGAGAGGTATTATTCATGCCTATCATCCTCCATACCCTTTCTTATCACGGCGGCGTTTCAGCGCCTCCATGAGATCTTTGCTTCCGCGCTTGGATGCTTCTGACTGAATGACGCCTATGTAATCCCGAAGCGCCTGTTCGCTTACGGTTCCTTCTGTTTTCTGCGAAATCCTTGTAATGTGGGAGATCTCCTGGGGTTCAAACGTTCCTTCCATGGCCGGAATGGAAATGGTCAAATCCTCCCGCCACCGCTCCTGCATCCAAGCAAAGAACCGTCCCAGCAGTGGGGAGGAAAACTCCTCCGGCTTCAGGCTCCCAGTTTGATCCATCAGCGCCGGTTCCAGCAGCAGCTGTCCCAAAAGCCCCTCTTCCGCCACGGCGGATCGGATATTTTCATACTGGATCCCGGAAACTGTGGGCTGCACTGTCTCCGCAGGACGTAGGTCCTGCCGTTCCTGCTTCTTTTTCCTGGCATAGACCCGGCGTTTGTAGGCCCGATCCACTTCCAGCTTGACGGCGTCAGTCTGGACGCCCACCGATTCCGCCACCCGGGTGGTATAGACCTCTCGCTCTACAGGGGACGACAGGCCTGCAATAAATGAAGCCGCCTCCCGCAAAAAGCCTACCTTGCCGTCATCTGTGGAAAAATCATAGTTCCGGCGGATAGTCTCCAGCTGATACACCACCTGGTTCTCGGAATCCCCCAGCAGCTTTTTGAATCGGTCTGCCCCATACTTTCGCAAAAACTCATCCGGGTCCTTGGCCCCCTGCATCCGAAGCACACGAACCGCGATTCCCGTTTTTTCCAAGATTCCAATGGCCCGTTTGGCTGCGTTCTGTCCGGCCTGGTCACCGTCGTAACAGAGGATCATCTGCTTGGTATATTTGGCCAGCATCCCTGCCTGCTCCTGGGTGAGGCTGGTCCCCAGGGAGGCCACGGCACAGTCAAAGCCATACTGGTGCATGGTGATGGTGTCCATATAGCCCTCGGTGAGAATTAGCATGTCCATCTTCGTTTTCTTCGCCATGTTCAGGGCAAAGAGGTTTTTCCGCTTGTTGAAGATCAACCCCTCCGGAGAGTTGAGATATTTGGGTTCCGAGTTGTCCATGACCCGGCCGCCAAAACCGATCACATTTCCCCGCACATCGATGATGGGAAAGAGCACCCGATTTCGGAACCAGTCGTAATAGACCTCATATTCCACCTCGGACCCATCCGGGTCCTTTCTTCGCCGCGTTCTGGATCGGATCAGCCCCGCATCCAGCAGCTCTTGCCGGGTATACCCCTTTTCCAGCATGGCCTTCATCAGGCTGTCCCATCGATTGGGGGCAAAGCCCAGGCCAAACCGGACGATGGTGTCTGCCGTGAGCCCCCGGCCCATGAGATAGTTGAGGCCGACCTTCCCCTCGGGACTTTTCAGAACACCATGATAATACCTGGCCGCGTCCCGGCACAGGGCCCAAAGGCGTTCCTTGTGGCGGTAATTGGAGGGCTGTTGTCTTTCGTCCTCCGGCACCTCCATCCCGGCCCGTTTTGCCAGAAAACGCACGGCGTCGGGATAGTCCAGCCCTTCGATCTCCATGATAAAATTGGCCACGCCGCCGCCCTTATGACAGCCAAAGCAGTAAAAGATCCCTTTTTCCGGCGCCACAGAAAAAGAGGGCGTCTTTTCGTTGTGGAAGGGGCACAGTCCAAAGAGATTGCTGCCCCGACGGGTCAGATTGACATACTGCCCCACCACATCCTCAATGGGATTCTTTTCCTCCAATTCCTCCAGAAATCGTTCCGGAAATGCCAAAGGCCGCACCTCCTCTGCAATGGTTTCCAAATTCAACAGAATTTATGCATGATTCCCGCTTTTTCGGGATCATCCCCGGACCTGCCACGCGGTGGGAATAAATATTTCGCTGAATTTATATACCGCATATTTGTCGGTCATCCCTGCGATATAGTCGCAGACCGTCCGTTCGATGCCGTCAAAATCCAGCTGGGGCCGGAAATCCACGGGAATATCCTCGGGATGTTTTAAATAGTGATCGTAGAGCATACCAATAATATCTTTCGCCTTATACTCTTCCCCCTTGGCCACAGGATTTTTATAGACCTTATCAAACATAAAGTTCCGCAGGTCCTCCATGGCCTGGGCCACCTCCGGTGTCCGCAGCAGCTGATTCTTTCCCATGGAGCAGGTGATGATGTCCTGCACCAGGGTGTTGATTCGCTCGGAATGGGTCTGTCCCAGCACATTGGCAATTTTTCGGGGAATGTCGCTGTTGGAGAGAATCCCGGCCCGGCAGGCATCGTCGATGTCGTGGTTGATATAGGCGATCCGGTCGGATAGCCGGACGATCTGTCCTTCCAGGGTTTCCGGCACATACTCTCCCGTATGGCCCACAATCCCCATTCGGGTTTCATAGCAAAGATTGAGGCCGTCGCCGTTCTTCTCCAACAAATCCACCACCCGCAGGGATTGCTCGTTGTGCCGGAACTCCTTGCCGGTGATCTCACTGAGGGCCTTCTCTCCCGCATGTCCAAAGGGCGTATGACCCAGATCATGGCCGTAGGCGATGGCCTCCGTCAGATCCTCATTGAGCTGCAGGGCTCTGGCGATGGTCCGGGAAATCCGCATGACCTCCAAAGTATGGGTCAGTCGGGTTCTGTAGTGGTCCCCTTCGGGCTGCAGGAACACCTGGGTCTTATGCTTGAGCCGGCGAAAGGATTTGGAGTAGACAATTCGGTCCACGTCCCGCTGATAACAGGTGCGAACTTCGTTTTCCTCTTCCTGTCGAATACGGCCCTTGGTTTCCGCCGCCTTGGCGGCCCAGGGAGCCAGCCGCGAAAATTCCTCCTGCTCCAGCGTTTCCCGAATGGTCATAGAAAATCCCTCCCGTCAAAATCGGTCTACGGGAAAGCCCCGGAACACCTGGTCCAGGACCTCTCCCTGTACCTGTCCATTGCTGAGCTCCACGAGACGGCCCAGATAGGTTTCGGTCTCCGTTTCCGGCAACAGCACCGTCAGGGTGACGTCTGCACCGAAGTCCGTATCCTCCACCACACCACCGGCTTTCTCTGTTTCCAATCGGATTCGCTCAAACAGGCTATAGCCGCAGGCCACCAGGATTCTGTCCCACAGACGTTCCACGCTAACCCCTGCCGCCACCAGAGCATCCTTTGCCCCCTTGGAATAGGCCCTGGCCAATCCGCCGGTACCCAGCAGGATGCCGCCAAAATACCGGGTCACCACGCAGACCACGTCGGTAATTCCCTCCCGGGCAAACACCTCCAGCATGGGCTGCCCTGCGGTGCCCTGGGGTTCTCCGTCGTCGGAATAGCGCACCGTCCCGTCCCGCAGCAGATAGCACCAGCAGTTGTGCCGGGCGTCGTGATACTGTTTTTTCACCGCTTCGATTTTTTCCCGGGCTTCCGCTTCCGTGGAAACCGGCCAGACCTTCCCTAAAAATCGGGACTTTTTTTCCACAAATTCCGACTGGCCGTAGCCGGTGGGGAGATAGTATTCTGTCATGGGCATCGTCCTTATTGTATATATTCCCGATAACGACCCTGCTGCTCCCGGTTCAGCGCCGCATCCACCCGAATGCCATCATTTTCATACTCCACAAAAAACACGCGAGCCTCCCGATGCAGGCGGTCCAGTTCTCCTGCCGCACTGTAGGGCAGCAGCAGCTGTAGCCGACGAACGCCGGTATCCAGCTTCTGATCGATCATAGAGAGCAGCTTGTCCAGTCCGGTGCCAGAACTGGCAGAAATCGCAATTCGGTTTTCCCCAATGGGAATAAACTGGGGTTCAATCAGGTCCGCCTTATTATACACCTCGATCATTGGTACCCCCTGGGGCGCCAATTCGGCTGCCAGCTTTTCCACCACAGCCATGTGATCCTCCCGGTTGGGATCGGAGGCGTCGATGACATGGAGCAGCAGGTCAGCATATTGCAGCTCCTCCAGTGTAGCCTGAAAGGCCTCCACCAGATGATGGGGCAGCTTTGCAATGAAACCCACCGTGTCGCTGAGCAGCACTTCCAGGGTATCGGACACCCGCAGTCGCCGGGTGGTGGTATCCAACGTATCAAAAAGCCGGTTGTTGGCAGGGATCCCCGCTCCGGTCAGTGCGTTGAGCAAGGTGGATTTTCCCGCGTTGGTATAGCCAATGAGGGCCACCACCGGCACACTGTTTTTCTCCCGGCGTTGGCGCTGGACGCTCCGAATCCGGCGAACCTCCTTCAGCTCCTGCTGCAGCCGAGAGATCCTGGCCCGGATATGCCGCCGGTCCGTCTCCAATCGGGTTTCACCGGGACCACGGGTACCGATTCCACCGCCTTGCCGGGACAGAGATGCCCCCATGCCGGAAAGCCGTGGCAAAAGATATTGATACTGCGCCAGCTCCACCTGGAGCCGGCCCTCCTTGGTCTTGGCCCGCTGGGCGAAAATATCCAGGATCAGGGCCGACCGGTCAATGACCGTGACGCCGGTGATCTGTTCCAGAGATCGGATCTGGGACGGAGACAGATCATTGTCAAAGATCACCATATCCGCACCGGTGGCCTCCACGGCCTGCCGCAGTTCCTCCGCCTTGCCTTCTCCCAAGAAGGAGTGGGGATCCGGCGTGGGCCGGGACTGCAAAAGCATCCCTACGCAGGTACCGCCCGCCGTTTCCAGCAGTGCCTCCAGCTCTGCCATGGACTCCTCGGTAGCGGTCTCCTCTCTGGAGAATACGCCTGCGTCCAAACCGGCCAGAATTGTTTTCTCCGGTGCTGGTCTCTGATTTTCCTCCATACAAGCCTCCGTTAACAAAATTTTGAAAAAAGTGATTCCTTTCACCCTAAAAAGAACAAAAAGGGGCTGTTCCACGCAGTGAAACAGCCCCCTGACGGGATACTTACTTCAGGCCAAACTTCTTGTTGAAGCGTTCAACACGTCCGCCAGTGTCAACCAGCTTCTGCTTGCCGGTATAGAAAGGGTGACACTTGGAGCAGATTTCAACTCTGATATCCTTCTTGGTAGACCCGGTCTCAAACACGGCGCCACAAGCACAGCGGATTGTGGTCTGCTGATAATCGGGATGGATGCCCTTCTTCACGTTTGTTCACCTCTTTCAGTTCCAATCAAGGCGCAAAGCGCCCTTAAAATTCTAAAGCTCGGATATTATAGCACGGTTTTTCGCGGAATGCAAGAGAAATTTTCAGTTTTTCGTCTCCACTGCAACCCGGACCATGTCAGTGGCCCATTTCGCCGCATTCTGCCGATCCAGGTCATTGGGATGTTCCAGCGCCCGGTCAAAATTTTCAAGACTGGCCCGGGCCTTGGCGTCATCCGGATTTTCCTCCAACATCTTGGCATAGCGGTTCCGCACCGCCATGGGCATTTTCCCCTGACAGTAGAAGCTGCCCAAAATACGGTTGCTGGGATCGATCTCTCCGGCAATGCGCTGGAACAACATCTGATAGTAAGACTCTGAACCCCCAAACCCAGCGGTGCCAAAATAGGCGATCCGGCTGTTCCGCAGAGACTTGAGACAGGAAAGTACTGCCGGGGTGCACATCCCCTTGTCGGTCCAGGAGCCCACAAAGTAAAGTTCTGCCTGGATTTCTGCCTGCGGCGGCCCAACATAGACCACATCTTGACCTTCCATAGCCCTCTGAATTGCCATGGCGATTGCTTTGGTATTTCCACTGGCACTGTCGTAAATAATTGCTATTTTCATAAAAATCCTCCTCTCGCACCGGTGGGCCTATGTGCATATTTGTCTTGACATATACCGGAACATGTCGTTTTTCCCGTCCTGCCGGTTCCGTTACGCCAGGCTGGACAAACAAACCGTACAGGTCCGTCGCCCGGGATTCCAGGGCAAAATATGTCTGTGCCGCTTCTGTCTGCGGGGCAGTTCCGGACACCAACGGGAACGCGCTGCGCTTTTTTGCCTGATGCAGGATCTCCCGTCCCCGGTCATTGAAGGCCAGGATTCGGAGATAGGGGATCTCCCGCTCCATATCCCTCTGGCTGAAGCCCAGGAACAGACACAGAAGCATGCGCCGAAGCCTGGAAAATGTATAACGCTTGGTCTTACAGGAAAGGATAATATCCTGCAACGCCATTTCCTGGCGGCAGGCCTTCATGACTTTACTCCAAAGGCCTTCCGAACCAAAGGGCATATCCCGAAACTGCTGGTCATTTAACGTCTTCAGCACGCCTAACATTGCTCGTTCCCCATAACGCAGCGTATGGATGGGCTTCTCCAGCAATCGAACCTGATGCAGCCCGGCATCCTGCCACCCCGCCTCCAGCAATTCCCGGATATCTGACGCTGTGGGTAGCGTAACGTCCCGCGGAATGACCAACGGTTCGATGGCACTGCCCCGTTCCAGCAGCCGTCGAAGATAATCCACCCCCAGGGCATTGTTCGGCGTGGCAAGGCATTTCCCGTCGCCTCCCAGGGCTTTAAGCGCCTGCTCCCGGGCTTTGGCATAGGAAATCCCCTGAGTCAGCGCGTCCCGCAGCGCCTCCTCAAAATCCGGCGAGTGGATCACCTGAGCAGTCCCCATCAGGTCCTCAGCGGTTTTTCCTTCGCTGCCAAAGCACAAATAGTCGATTTCACCGAATCCCAGCAGGCAGTCCACCGCTCCCGCAGCAAAATAGCCCGCCGCGTTCACCGCTGCGGTAATGGGCAGCTCCAGCACCAAATCTGCCCCCTGCCGTACCGCCGCCTCTGCACGGGACCACTTATCATAAATGGCCGGCTCGCCCCGCTGAACATAGTTCCCACTCATGAGGCATACAACGCCCACTTCTCCCGTCAGCCGCTGGCGTACCTGCTCCAGCTGATACCGATGGCCCAAATGGAACGGATTATATTCACAGATGATCCCCGCGATTTTCACAGGCAGTCCCCCAAGCCGTTTTCGACAGCGCTCCGGCTCTTTTCCCATCAGGCTTCCGAAAACAACCCGCTGCCGACTCTTTAGAATACTATAACACAAAATACCGTTTTTGTATAAGCTTTTTCCCAACAAACAAAGGATTCCCGCCTTCCGTGGAACCCAGTCAGAAAGCTATTGAAAAACGGAAGAAATTGCGGTAAAATAGGAAAAGATATGGCTCCTTTCCTTTTCTTGCGGCACAGGAGCCCATGATTTTCAGAAATACGTTTAGGAGATGACAGTATGAATGTATTAGTGATCAACGCGGGCAGCTCTTCCCTGAAGTATCAGCTGCTCAATCCCGCCACCGGGGATCTTCTGGCAAAGGGCCTGTGTGAGCGGATCGGCATTGACGGTAAGTTCACCTACAAGCCCCAGGTCGAGGGCAAGGAAAAGCTGGACGCCGTGGACGTGGCTATGCCCACCCATGCCGAAGCCATTGAGGCTGTGCTGAATGCTCTGGTAGATCCCAAGAACGGCGTGATTGCCTCCATGAAGGAGATTGACGCTGTGGGTCATCGCGTGGTCCATGGCGGTGAAAAGTTTGCTTCTTCCGTGGTCATCACCGACGAGGTCATGGCCGCCATCGAAGAGTGCAATCCTCTGGCCCCCCTGCACAACCCCGCCAACATCATCGGCATCAAGGCCTGCCAGGACAAGATGCCCGGCGTTCCCATGGTGGCTGTTTTCGACACCGCCTTCCATCAGACCATGCCCGCCAAGGCTTACACCTACGCCATCCCCTATGAATACTATGAAAATGACAAAATGCGCCGCTATGGCTTCCACGGCACCTCTCACCGCTATGTGTCCCAGCGCTGCGCTGAGCTTCTGGGCAAGCCCATCGAGGAGCTGAAGATCGTCTCCTGCCATCTGGGCAACGGTTCCTCCATCACCGCTGTGGACGGCGGCAAGAGCGTGGACACTTCCATGGGCCTGACGCCTCTGGCCGGTCTTCCCATGGGCACCCGTTCCGGCGATATGGACGCCGGCATCATGGAGTTCCTGATGAAGAAGCACAACCTCTCCATGGACGAGATGATGACCATTCTCAACAAGAAGTCCGGCGTGCTGGGCATTTCCGGCGTTTCCTCCGACTTCCGTGATCTGGACAACGCCGCCGCTGAGGGCAACGCCCGTGCCGCTCTGGCCGTGGAGGTCTTTGAGTACGGCGTACGGAAGATGATCGCTGAATATGCTGCCGCTATGGGCGGCGTGGACGCTGTGATCTTTACCGCCGGTGTAGGCGAGAACTCCGCCGATATGCGTCTGCATTTTGTGGACGGCCTGCAGTTCATGGGCATCGAGATCGATCCCGAGAAGAACAACATCCGTGGCGAAGAGCGCATCGTCTCTCCCGATGGCGCCAAGGTCAAGGTCCTGGTAATTCCCACCAACGAGGAACTGATGATTGCCAAGGATACCGCCGAGCTGGTAGGCTAATCTCCCATTTGAATTCAATTCATAAAATCGCGGCCAGGAATCCCTTGTGATTCCTGGCCGCAATTTTCATCTTTTCCGTTTATCCATGGGCCCTGCCGGTCTCCCGGTCCGTCTCAGCAATGACACTGTCCTCCGCAGCACGCATGGCCTCAATGGTATCCGTCAGCAGCTTGTCCAGTTCCCATCCCAGCATCTCCGCACCGCTGCGGATTACATCCCGTGAACATCCAGCCGCAAATTTCTTGTCCTTGAATTTTTTCTTCAGGCTGGAAAGTTCCAGATCCTTGGTGCTCTTGGAGGGCCGCATTTTCACCGCCGCACCGATCAGACCGGTAAGCTCGTCCACCGCAAAGAGCACCTTCTCCATCTCATGCTCCGGCTTTACGTCAATACAGTGTCCGTAGCCATGACTGGCCACGGCGTGGATCAGCTTGGGGTCCAGCCCCAGTTCCGTCATGATCTCCACTTCCTTGACACAGTGCTCCTCCGGATACTGCTCAAAATCCAGATCGTGGAGCAACCCCACCGTGCGCCAAAAGTCCCGTTCTTCCCCATAGCCCAATTGCTCGGCAAACCAGCCCATCACCGCCTCCACCGTCAGGGCGTGCTGAATGTGAAAGGGTTCCTTATTGTACTGCTTCAAAAGAGCCAGCGCTTCCGTCCGTTCCATCGTTGCTTTCCTCCTTCAAATCTTGACTAAACATATTTTAGGAAAGGAAGCCGCTTCGCGGCTTCCTTTCGTCTGTCAATAAACCACAACCATGGTGTCTATGGTCATATTCTCAGACATCCAGGCGATGTCCTCCTCCAGCATCCGCACACTGCCGCCGGAAGCCGGTTCTCCCATGGTATCATCTACAATTTCATCCGTTTCTACATCGTAGGGCTGGCTGGTGAAGGCTTCGCCCCCGTTGAAGATCAGAACCGGCTCCACGTAGGTGATGCCCAGATCCCAGCGTTCCTTCAGTGTCTGGATCTTAAAGACGCCGGTGGTGGTGGGCGTCTCATTGATGCCGGTAGCACAATCGAAGGTCTGTACCAGGGTCCAGTTCCCCTTATAGCCTGTGAACACGTTCACCTTCTGGGTATAAAGGCTGACCCACACCAGATATTGGGTCTCACTGTCATAATTCATGGAGTTGACGAAGTCCATCTTCTGCTCGTCGGTATAGTCCTCATCGGTGGTGCAGTCCTCGTCGGTGATCTCATTCCGTCTGGCGCTGACCCAGCCCTCAGAGCCGTCAGGGAACTGGAGCTTCAGCGCGCTGAGGCCGCTGCTGTTGGTGTCATAGGCCAGCAGCAATCCCGTCTCCTCCTCGTACATGATCTCCCCTGTGTCCTCAGACAAGCCACTATCGCTGTAGATGCTGCAGTCCTGAATACAGGTGACGGTGATCTCCTCGGTCTGGATCATAATGTATTTTCCGTCATCCGGCTGCTCCACAGGAAATGCTGTATTGGCGGACACGGTCTTATCATCAAAACTGACCTCCAACACCACCTGTGCTTCCGCAGCCTCCGCATTTTCCACATCCACTGTTGCGCCATAAATGGCCGTGGAGCCCTCCACCAAAAGCTGATCATTGCTCTCGCTCACCAGTTCGCCATCCAAATACCATTTGAGATCTGCCTGAATACTGTTGATGATATTGCTGAAGGAGGCCGTGATCCGCACTTTGGAGTGGTTGACCGTGGCGCTGCCATCCGCAGACAGGATCACAGTTGGATTTTCCTCCACATCACTATCCGCCGAAATTTCCAAAGTCGAAGACGCCGTTCCCTGGGTATTGTCAAAGACCGCTGGGGTGGCTGTGGTGCCAAGCACCGCAGCGGCAGAGTGATCGTCATTGACATGGAGTATGCATCGAATCAAAGTAAACGCTGCTACACCGATGACCGCAAAGCAGCAGATCCGTAAAAACCAAGGGAGAATTTTTTTCATATTATCACACCATACATTGATTTGTTTGATCCAGCTGAAGTCCCTGCCATTCTCCGCAGAGGACATTTCACAAGCACAGCTGGCTATTTTGTCGCTAGTTTAGAAATTATAGCACATCTTCTTGACTTTCGCAACCTTTGAGCCGCCGCAGCTCCCGGTTTGCATGCAGTCCAGTTGACTTTCCATCCCAAAATCGCTACAATACACCGCAAGAGGTGCTTGATATGAAACATTTTGAGAAAACACTCCACAGTCAGGAGATCTTTCATGGGCACATTCTCCGGGTCTGCCTGGATACCGTGGAGCTGGAGGACGGCAGCCACTCCCAACGGGAAATCGTTCATCACCATGGCGGTGCGGCAATTCTGCCGCTGGACGCCGATGGAAACATCTATATGGTCCGGCAGTTCCGGTACGCCTTTGGCCGGGAGCTGCTGGAAATTCCAGCTGGAAAGCTGGAGCCAGGAGAGGACCCAAAGGAGGCCGCAATCCGGGAACTAGAAGAAGAATGCGGCCTGCGGGCAAACTCCGTCACGGATCTGGGGTGTATCTATCCCAGCGTGGGCTATGACGATGAAATCATCTACCTGTATCTGGCCCAAGATCTTCACGAAACCGCTGCCTGTCCTGACGAAGGAGAGTTTCTCTCCTTGGAACGCATTCCCCTAAAAGACCTGCTGGCACAGGTAGTCTCTGGATCCATTCAGGACGCCAAAACGGTCACCGCCATCTTGAAAACCAACCTGCTGATCCATGAATAACGCGCGGGCGCACTGCAAACTCAGAACATTGCAGCGCGCCCGCACCGTTTTTTATTTGGGTAGATCCAGGCAGGAGAACCATTTGAAGCGGAATCTCCTCCACCGGGTCAGCTTTTCTTTTACCTGCTTTTCCATGGCCACAACTGCCATAGAAAACTGGGTCAGTTCCTCCTGAGAAATCTCATGCTGACTGAACTTGGCCTTCAGCGCCAACTGTTCAAGCTCCTTAGGAGGCTCTTGATCCCAGGCGGCCAACCGTTCCAAATACCCCCACTGCTGGATGACCGCTTGATTCCGATTCCCGGCGTGGAATTTCTTGATTCTCCGCCGCAGGATTACGCTGTGCCGCACCAGCAAAGCGAGAATCGCCAGCAGCAGTACCACCGGAATGCACAACAGCCATAGTAATCCACTGGATCCTCCGGAAGCAGCAGAGGCTGCTGCCACAGGACTTTCAGAAGGTGCGGAACCATCCGGATCCTCGGACGGGGTCACGGAAGAAACTGACGGCGACGGAGACGGCTCCATAGAGGGTTCCGCAGAAGGCGTTGCCTCCGCCGGTTCCTCGGAGGGCTCTGGCGACGGTGACGCCGGAGGTTCCGGCTCGTGCTGCACCTCCGGCAAAGAGACGGAACTGCCAAAACCGGGGGTAGCTTCAACGGGAATCCAGCCCAGCCCGCTGAGGTAAACCTCCGCCCAGGCGTGGGTATCCTTGTCGGTGACGTCCGTCACGGCGCTTGCCTCGGAAACCGTCACCCGGTAGCCGGAAGCATATCGAGCCGGGACTCCCAATGCCCGAAGCATGGTGGCAGCAGCCGTAGCAAAGTGGACACAGTATCCCGCCTTGCTCTCCGTCAGGAAATAGACCGCAAAGTCATAGTTGGTTGGCTGCCGGGATACATTAAGCTGATAGGTCCCCACAGACCGGACAAACTCCACCACCCAAGCAATGGTGTCGATGGTGGACAGCTGGGGATCGTAACCGTAGGATATTGCCAAATCATACAGTGCCGTTTGGGTTTCCTCCGGCAATTCCAGGCAGGTTTCCGCCACATAGCTGTCGTAGGCTTCGTTTACCGTCCCTGTGGCGGTGCTGAGATCCAGGCCGTTGAGGCCGGGCCAGTAATAGATGATATAGTCCTCCTGGAGGCAGGAGACCCGCAGATCGCTGGTTATAGATTCCGCTCCGGCGCAACTGATAAATCCGTAAGGTGTAAAGGCCACCGTGGCATTGTCGTAATAATTCCGGATCTGCACCGCAGCCTGGGTCACATTGCCAAAGGCAGTTCCCAGGGACGTCTGGGCATAGACGCTCTCAGCCGTATCCGCCTCATTCCGGGATTCCCACGTGCTTCCGGTGTAGATGTCCTTGGCGGCTCCCCGAAGATACAGGATTCCCGTTTCCGTGCAGCTCAGCTGCATCATCATGGTATCCTTCCGATCCCGGGTACCCTGCTTGGTGAGGTCCAGCACCTCGCTGGTATCGGCCCCCAATTCGTCATTTTGGATGCCTTCGCTGTTCCGGGAAAGCATATTCTGCACTGGGCCAGGCAGACGGTCCAGAATATTCTGGATCACCTCCGGCAGCTCCTGGTTTTTGGTGTCGTCCTTGGGATAGACCGTCCCCACCACCGACAGCACCAGCAGCACGGCCATCAGCGTAAGACACAGCCGCATGGCGTCCATGGAGGCCGGTTCATCCGGCCGTTCTTTGGCCAGCAGCACCGTGATCCAGGCAGAAAGCAGCATCACCAGCGGCGCCACGTGGGGCGGCGTATCATTGATTACCACGCAAAGCAGCAAAAAGGGCAAAGCTCCCGCCACGCTGATAAGGAACGAACGATATCCCACGCCCCAAGCCATCCACACAGAGAGCAGGATGGCAAGGATGGAGAACAGCAGTGTGAAGTCCTTGGATACGTACGCAGTAGGCTCCGGGGGGATGGCAAAGCTGAAATTGGGGTAGGCGCTGGAGAATCGGGTGAGAATATCATGCAGCAGTTGTTGAAGAGATGGTCCCACAGAGGCAAACACCGACGTAAATACACCCATCAGGATCACCACTGCCCCCAAGGGCAGCAGCAGCCAAAGGGCCTTTTTCCACAAAAAGCAGGTGGTAAACAACAAAGCAGCAATGACGGTAACCAGCAGAAGGATCACAGGGTTGACCACCAGATCAAAGGCAGTCGTGACGCAAAAGATCGTTCCCAGGACCGCAATAATTACCACCACCACGTCCATAATCAGCCGTGGCAGCTGTTTTTGCAGCGTCATGTAGATACCTCCTCTCTTAGTTCAGAGGAGAGCAGGATCTCTCTGGGACGAAGGTTGGCCGCAGGCACTCGCTGTCCCGCCTTCTGGCAGAGCAGCTTGGGCACAACCTCATCCAGTTCTCCCTGGGGGGCATAGATGCTCTGGGTCTTTCCTTGATCGTCCACCCACTGGAGCAGCAGGCCGGCGTTGTTCTGTTTCAGATAGATGAGACACCAGGCCAGCTGATCTAGCGCCACATCCCGCCCGGCAGCCTCTTTGGGCCAATCGATCCAGATGGGTGCGATCCGGGAGGCCGGCTCCAGGGTATCCCGAACCACGGTCTTATCCAGCGCAGCGCTCTTCTTCCAGTGGATGGCCTTGAGCACATCGCCGGCACGATAGTCCCGCAGATCATAGGGATTCTCACCACCGGAGAAAGGCTTTGCCACCAGGGTACTGGCCCCAGCCCAATCCGGATGCTCCGGCGGTTCCTGCGGAAATGGCAAAACGGTGATACTGGCCCCTTGCGGCCGGTGGGTGGGCATGGGCAGAAGGCCCATGAGATCCAGCACCCGGAACCTGCGGAAGGAACACTGATAGACACGGCAATGGGCCGTGTCTAATGGAAATCCGCCGTAAACGCCCTTGAGTTTGGTATAGGACACCTCGCCGGAGACCACGCACAGGGTCTTCAGCTTGCCTCGGACAGGACCGGTGGCAAAAAGCCGGCTCTGCCGCAGGGACAGGGTGATGGTGGCTTCGCTGCCCCGGACCACCTGATCCGGCACAGCTAGGGAAATCTGGGTACAGAGGGCCCCCGGCAGACTGATAAGCCAAGAGAATACCGGCAGGATCAGCGCAATGACCAACAGCATCCCCGCCACATAGCCTGTATAAGCAATGCGAAACAGGCCCAGCAGCAGAAGCACCACCAGATAGATCAATCTGTTTTTCAGCATAAAAGCCTCACTTGATTTTCGGCGCAGGGACCTTGTGCAAAATGGACATACAGATGTCCCGGGCCGTCTTTTGTTCCTGCTCCGCCTGACGGGTCAGCAGCAGACGATGGGCCACCGTATCCGCGAAAATAAACTGTACGTCGGCAGGAATCACATAATCCCGGCCCTGGATCCAGGCCACGGCCCGGCTCATGGAGGCCAAGGCCACCGAAGCCCGGGGCGACGCTCCCTGCCGCAGATCCGGATGATTCCGGGTGGCCGTAGTCAGCCGGACGATGTATTTGAACATATCGTCGGAGGCATAGGTCTCCGCCACTTTCTGCTGAATCGCCACCAGAATGGCCTGATCCGCCACCGGGGAGATATTGTCCAGAGGATTGCATGCCTGCTTCCGGCGCAGCAGTTCCAGCTCACTTTCCGGAGCAGGATACCCCATGCTCAGCCGAACCATAAACCGGTCCATCTGAGAATCGGGCAGCAGCTGGGTGCCGGAAGAACCATAGGGGTTCTGGGCGGCAATGACCATAAAGGGCTTGGGCAGCGGATGGGTCTCTCCATCCACCGTCACCTGGCCTTCCTCCATAGCCTCCAATAGGGCTGCCTGGGTCCGGGAGGAAGCCCGGTTCAGTTCATCTGCCAAAAACAGGTTGCAGAGGATTGCGCCCTTCTGGTATTCCGTGGTACCGGTATTTTTGTTATAAATCGTAAAGCCGGTGACGTCGGTGGGCATGACGTCCGGGGTAAACTGCATACGCTTATAGTCCAGCTGCAACGCCCGGGAAAATGCTAAAGCCAAAGTGGTCTTGCCTACGCCGGGCTTGTCCTCCAGCAGGAGATGCCCTCCCGCCAACATGGTGAGGAAGGTCTTCAATATCATATCATCCTTGCCGACGATGGCCCGGCGGACTTCCGTAAGAACCTGTTCAGCATAATTCAACTCAATTTTCCTCTTTTCCTAACATAATGTGCTAATATCATACCATACCCGGGCGAACCATTCAAGAGGATTGTGACAAAAAGGTATCAAGACGTAACGAACCCACCATTTTCTGTAATGCCTCTTCGCGCCTCTACCACTGGTCAGTAAAACACACGAAAGCAAGGCAAATTATTGGAATTATTCACAAAGGTTCTGATCGAGAATTGTGCTATAGTATTAACAAATTGCGCCTTGGAACAGGTCCCAATTTCGGCGCGAAAAGGAGAATTATTGGATGAGCAGACTAACCATCATGTCGGCCAGCCGCGCACAGACCACTGTGGAGGGGCTCTACACGGACATGGAGCGGCGCATCATTGCCAGCCCGCCGGGGATCTGCCCGGTGGATCTGGCTTCGGCGTTCCTCAAGATGTGCCGTGCCCAGACCTGCGGCAAGTGCGTTCCCTGCCGCATTGGACTCAAGCAGCTGGACAATATGCTTGACGACGTACTTACCAACCGAGCCAACATGGAAACCCTGAACAAAATCAAAAACACGGCTTCTACCATTGAGGATTCCGCAGACTGCGCCCTGGGTGTGGAAACTGCCCGCATGGTCCTCCGGTGTCTGGATGGCTGCTACGACGACTTTGTGGCCCATGTTCAGAGCCATCGCTGCTCCTGCCAAATCACCCAGTCCATCCCCTGTGTGGCCAACTGTCCCGCTGGTGTGGATATTCCTGGGTATGTAGCTCTGGTGGAACAGGGCAGATACGCCGATGCAGTGCGGCTGATCCGAAAGGACAACCCCTTCCCCACCGCCTGCGCCATGATCTGCGAGCACCCCTGCGAGAGCCGCTGCCGCCGGACGCTGCTGGACGCTCCCATCAATATCCGGGGCCTGAAGCTGGCGGCGGTCAATCATGCCGGCGTGGTACCGGCTCCAGCCTGCGCGCCCTCCACCGGAAAGCGGGTTGCCATCATTGGCGGCGGTCCCTCCGGCTTGTCCGCAGCCTATTATCTGCAGCTCATGGGGCATCAGTGCACAGTATTTGAAAAGCGGAAGCACCTGGGAGGTATGCTCCGGTACGGGATTCCCAGCTACCGGCTGCCCCGTCAGCGGCTCCAGGAGGATATCGACTGCATTCTCTCCACCGGCGTGGAAGTCCGGACAGAAACCTCTGTAGGCGGCGGAGACGGCATGATCTCCATGGAGCAACTTCGCAGCGATTATGATGCCGTGTTCATCTCCATCGGCGCCCATGACGACAAAAAAGTGGGGATCCCCAACGAGGACGCAGAGGGCGTGCTCTCTGCCGTGGACATGATGGGCGCCATTGGCGATGGAATCATGCCCGACTTCACCGGCAAGCGAGTCTGCGTCATTGGCGGCGGCAATGTGGCCATGGACTGCACCAGAAGCGCCATCCGCTGCGGTGCGGAAAAGGTGTCCATCGTCTATCGCCGCAGATCCGTGGATATGACTGCCCAGCAGCAAGAGGTCCAGGGTGCTCTGGAGGAAGGCGCCGAAATGCTGGATCTCCATGGTCCCCTGGCCGTGGAAGTCAACAGCAAGGGCCAGGTTACCGGTCTGTGGACTGAACCAAAACAGGTGGGTCTAATCCATAACCGGCGTTCCGATGTGATTTCCAGTGGCGAAGAACCGGAGCTGATTCCCTGCGACATCGTGGTAGTAGCTGTGGGACAGTCCATCGAAACCCAGTATTTTGAGGAGGAGGGCATTCCCATCAAGCGGGGTGTCATCGACGCAGAGGACTGGACTGCTGTGGAACATGCTCCCGGCGTATTTGCCGGAGGAGACTGTGTCACCGGGCCCAAAACCGCCATCCGTGCCATTGCAGCCGGTAAGGTGGCAGCAGCCAATATCGACAATTTCCTGGGCTACAATCATCACATTACAGTGGATGTGGAGATTCCGGAGGTCAGCCTGCGGGATCACAAGTACTGCGGCCGGGTCAATCTCCATGAGCGCAGCGCCGCGGATCGGAAAGACGACTTTGATCTCATGGAAAAACCCATGAGCACCAGAGCGGCGCAGCAGGAGGCCAGCCGCTGTCTCCGCTGCGACCACTTCGGCTGTGGAAACTTTAAGGGAGGTCGCAGAAACGAATGGTAAATGTAACGGTAAACGGAATTCCGGTGTCGGTACCGGAGGGCGGAACCATTTTGGACGCCACCAAGCTGGCAGGATGTCCTGTGCCCACCCTTTGCTTTTTGAAGGATATCAACGAGATCGCCGCCTGCCGCGTCTGCGTCGTAGAATTAGAGGGCGCGGATCATCTTATCACCGCCTGCAATAACACCTGCACGGAGGGTATGTCCATCCGGACCAACTCCGTCAAGGTTCGGGAAGCCCGGCGGACCAATATTGAGCTGATTCTCAGCCAGCACCGGCTCAACTGTCCCGCCTGTAACCGGGAGAAAACCTGTCAGCTCAAAAAGGTGGCCAACTCTATCAACATGGACGACACCATGAACTTCCGCCATGAGTACGAGGCGGATGATTGGGATGAGACCTTCCCCCTGATCCGCAACGAGAGCAAATGCATCAAATGTATGCGCTGCATCTCCTTCTGTGACAAGGTCCAGTCCCTGGGGGTCTGGGATATGGTGGGCACCGGTTCCCACACCACCGTGGGCGTCTCCGGCGGCCGCAGCATCCAGAACGCAGACTGTGCGCTCTGCGGCCAGTGCATCACCCACTGTCCCGTCAACGCCCTGCGCTCCCGGGATGACACCAAGGCCATTTTTGGGCTCAACGGTGCCCTGAACGATCCGGACAAGATCGTGGTGGTCCAGGTAGCCCCTGCCGTCCGGTCCGCCTGGGGAGAAACCTTCGATCTGCCCCCGGAGGTGGCCACGGAAAAACGGTTGGCCACAGCCCTGCGCCGCATCGGCTTCGACTATGTATTCGACACCAACTTCTCCGCAGACCTCACCATTATGGAAGAAGGCACGGAGTTCCTTCACCGGATGCAGGATGGCACCAAGCACAAATATCCCATGTTCACCTCCTGCTGCCCGGGCTGGGTCCGGTTCTTGAAGTCCCAGTATCCGGATATGGTGGACGAGCTCTCCACAGCCAAATCCCCCCAGCAGATGTTTGGCGCGGTGACCAAGACCTATTTTGCCAAGAAAATCGGCGTAGACCCCAACAAGATCGTCTGTGTATCCGTCATGCCCTGCGTGGCCAAAAAGGCGGAGCTGGATATACCCAGCATCAACGACGCAGGTGCTGGAAAGGATGTGGACTTCTCCATCACCACTCGGGAGATGTGCCGGATGATTTCCGCCGACCAGTTGGATGTGGCGGCTCTGCCGGAGACCGATTTTGATTCGCCTCTCGGTACCGGCACCGGTGCAGCCGTGCTCTTTGGGGCCACCGGCGGCGTTATGGAGGCAGCCCTTCGGACCTGCGCCTATGTCCTTACTGGAGAAAACCCGGATCCAGACAAGAGTTTCCTGGAGGTTCGGGGATTGGATGGCTGGAAGGAAGCCGACTATGACGTAGCAGGCATCAAGGTCCGCACTGCGGTGGTCAGCGGTCTGGGCAACGCCAGAAAACTGATCCGGGCCCTGCGGCGCGGAGAGGTTTCCTATGACTTCGTGGAAGTGATGGCCTGCCCCGGCGGCTGCGTAGGCGGTGGCGGACAGCCCATCCACTACAACGAGGAGCGGGCCGGGGATCGCGGTGCCGTGCTCTATCGCTATGACGAGCACAATCCCATGCGTTTCTCCCACGAGAACCCCGACGTACAGGCCCTCTATCAGGACTATTTGAAGGAGCCCTGCGGAGAACTGGCCCATCATCTGCTCCACACCGATCATCAGGCGTGGAAGATGCCTCCGGCCCTCAACTACGATGAGGACGTGCGTGTAATTCGATAAGATTATCCGCGAGACTGGAAATTCTTAATGAGGAACCAGTCTCGCGGCTTTTTTACATGCATATCGCGGAATCTATTCCAGTTCAGACTTAGTCTTTCCGTTTTTGGAATTGAACTCTTTTTTTGCTGTTGGTACAATGGAGAAAACAACTTAAAGGAGGTACCACGATGGCATACGATTCCCTGCGCTTTCCCGTGGATCAATTCACCGAGGAAACAAAAACCATAGAAGGCAAAACCATCGTCCTGCACAACTACAAACATCTTTGCTATGTCGCTGCTCCGGTAGATGATGACTTTCAGAGTTTGAATGTTACCGTGCCCGTCTCTATTGACGGCGTTCCTGTAGACACCAGCAATTCCCCCATCCTGTTTATTATCGGTGTGGGAGGCTATATGTCCTGCCGTAATAAGGGTCAGGACACTTCCAGCCCCATGGGCGGTCCTGGTGGTCCTGGCGGACCTGGCGGACCCGGCGGTCCTGGTGGGCCTGGCGGACCTGGCGGACCTGGTGGTTCCGGTGGTCCTGGTCCCATCGCCATGCCAGGAATGCCTGGTGCGGAAAGCAAGGACATTTGTCTGGCCCGTGGTTTTGTCATTGTGGAACCCGGATGCCGTGGCCGGGACAATCAGTTCCCTGACGGCCACTACTACGGCAAAGCCCCTGCAGCCATCGTAGATCTGAAAGCCGCAGTCCGCTATCTCCGCCACAGCAGAGGCGTCCTGCCCGGCAATCCCGATTGGATCATCTCCACCGGCGGCAGCGCAGGCGGTGCTCTCAGCGCACTGCTGGGTGCTTCCGGCAACAGCCCCCTATACGAGTCCTATCTCCAGGAAATCGGCGCTGCACCAGAACGGGACGATATTCTGGGCAGCTGCAACTTCTCTGCCATCACCAATCTGGAGCATGCCGACGCCTGCTATGAATGGGAGTATGGCACGCTGCCCCAGAGCAATCCCTTTACCGGCGTGGGCGATGTGGTGGATCAGGCGTTGTCCGCTCAGCTGGTGGAAGCCTACAAGGCCTATCAAACCAGTCTGGGCCTCAACCGGGATGGTTTTGGCCCCATAACGCCGGAGAACATGGGGGAATATCTGGTCCAATACTATCTGATTCCCTCCGCCAACCGGTATCTCTCTGCCCTTTCTGCGGAGGAAATTGCCGCCTATACCGCCAAAAACCCCTGGCTCACCTGGGACGGCCAAACCGCATCCTTCTCCTTCCGGGACTTTGCTGCCCATTGCGGCAGAATGAAGGGCCTTCCGGCCTTCGACGACTTCGAGATGACTATGGCAGAACCCATTGAATTTGGCAGCGAAACCGTTAACGCCCGGCATTTCACAGAATTTAGCCTACGCCACAGCACCGGCGATCCCACCGCCCAAGTGGAGCCCGAAGTGAAAAAGCTGCTGGATCTCATGAACCCCATGTACTTTATTCGCAGTAATCATTCCGGCATTGCCCCCCATTGGTGGATTCGTCACGGTGCCTGCGACAACCACACCTCTCTGCCCATTATCACCAACATGGCAGACAGTCTGCGGGAAATCGGCAAGGACGTCAGCGCCCGTCTGATCTGGGACGGCGGCCATTGTGCCGACGACGATCCCACCGGGATGGCGGACTGGATGGAATCCATCTCCAGAGGCGCTGGAAAGTAATCGGCCCATATACACAAAGGACCTGGTGAAGCACCGCTTCATCAGGTCCTTTCTTTCAAGGTCATTTTCTCTTTCTGGGGATTACGTCCCATGCCGCCAGTGGGTACCGCTGCATGGCCCCAAACACGTTGTCCTTCAGAGCTGGATATTGTTCCACCATGTCATAGATCAATTCTTTGATCTCATGGCGTTTGGAAGTTTTGTCCGCTGGGCATTCGTTCTCCACCACCGGAAGCTGCTCCCGCTGTGCAAAATGCAGCAGGGTCTGTTCCGGAATATACAGCATGGGCCGGATCTGGGTGACACCGGTGCGATCCAAATAGGTCACCGGCTGAAAACAGCTGATCCTGGCCTCGTAGATCAGACTCATCAGAAACGTCTCCACCGCGTCGTCATGATGATGTCCCAAAGCAATTTTGTGGATTCCACGTTGGCGGATCGCCTCGTTCAAAGCACCCCGGCGCATTTTTGCGCACATGGAGCAGGGGTTCTTTTCCTGGCGCAGATCAAAGACCACCGTTTTGATCTGGGTGGGCACAATGGTATACGGGATGGACAGGCCCTCACAGAACTCCGCCACAGGCCCATAATCCATATTGTGAAACCCCAGGTCTATGGTGATGGCCTCCAGCGTAAAGGGCTTGGGATAGTACTCCCGCAGTGCCGCCAGCAGCCGCAGCAGCGCCAGAGAATCCTTCCCCCCCGAAACGCCCACGGCAATTTTGTCCCCGGCCTCGATCATGTTGTAGTCCTCCACGCAGCGTCGGACAAGACCCACCAGCTTTTGCATTGGTTTTTTCCTCCAAGTATAAAAATCGCACGTTAGTATTAAAGAGAAAACAAGCGAATTTATTAGATTTCAAGAGTTCTCTCGGCATTTTATAAAAAAACGTGTTTTTTCTGTTGACATCCCAAAAATGGGGTGCTAGAATAGCAAAGCGTGCTCAGGAATATCCATATTGTAGCACACCCATAATCAATGTCAAAAGTTTTATTTTTATACTGGAGGAGACAGATATGTCCACTACTTTGGCAAAAAAGGAGACCGTCGAGCGCAAGTGGTATGTGATCGACGCAGCCGGCAAGCCTCTGGGCCGTGTGGCTGTTCAGGCTGCCACCCTGCTCCGCGGCAAGCATAAGCCCACCTACACCCCCAACGTCGACTGCGGTGATTTCGTCATTGTGGTCAACGCCGCCAAGGCTGAGCTCACCGGCAAGAAGCTGGAGAAGAAGATGTACCAGCATCACACCGGCTGGATCGGCAATCTGAAGGAAGTCAAGTATTCTACCCTCATGGCCCAGAAGCCCGAATTCGCCATGGAGCTGGCCGTGAAGGGCATGCTTCCCAAGAATTCCATCGGCAGAGCCTCTATGACTCGTCTGAAGATCTATGCCGGCCCCGAGCACAAGAATGCCGCTCAGAAGCCTGAGCCCTGGACCGCGATTTAATGGGAGGTAACGACTAATGTACGAGAGCAAAAGACAGTATCAGTACGGCACCGGCAGACGTAAGTCCTCCGTTGCCCGTGTTCGCCTCTATCAGGGCGGCACCGGTTCCATCACCATCAACGGCCGCGACATCGACGACTATTTCGGCCTTGACACGCTGAAGCTGATCGTTCGTCAGCCCCTGGTCTCCACCAAGACTCTGGGTACCGTGGACATCGTCTGCACCGTTGCAGGCGGCGGTGTTTCCGGTCAGGCTGGCGCCATTCGTCACGGCATCGCCCGTGCCCTGCTGCAGGTCAGCCCCGAGTATCGTCCCATTCTGAAGGCTGCTGGTTTCCTGACCCGTGACCCCAGAATGAAAGAGCGGAAAAAATATGGCTTGAAAGCAGCGCGGCGTGCGCCTCAGTTCTCCAAGCGCTGATTTCCCTTTTATCTTCAAACTGCCTTCCAGATGGAAGGCAGTTTTTTTGCAACATCCGCCCATGCCCGGTCCTCTTGCACTTCTGCACCGCCTGTGTTACACTAAAGAAAAATCTTTGGAGGAAAGGATGCTGTATATGAATCCTGAACAGCTGCTGGCCATCTTATCCACTGCAGAACGGCTCAAATGCACCCCTCGGCACTCCTGGACCTCCAGCGGACGCCAGGAAAGCGTAGCGGAGCACAGCTGGCGGCTTTCTCTGCTGGCCCTGTTGGTCACCGACGAATTTCCGGATTTGGACATGGATCGAGTCATCCGAATGTGTTTGATCCATGATCTAGGAGAAGCCTTTACGGGAGATATTCCTTCCTTTCAGAAAACCAAAGCAGATTCTGCCACCGAAGACCAGAAGCTGGATCAATGGATCGCCACGTTTCCCATGCCGCTGCGAGAGGAACTACAGGCGCTGCTTCAGGAAATGGGCGAGATGAAAACCAAGGAATCAAGACTTTACAAGGCTTTGGACAATCTGGAAGCTGTGATCCAGCACAATGAAGCAGATATTTCCACCTGGCTTCCCCTGGAATATGAGCTGCAGTATACCTACGGCAGCGACAAGGTGGGTTTTTCCCCTTGGCTCCAGCAATTGAAATCCGCCATTGACCGGCGTACCACAGAAAAAATTGCCGGTGCCTCCGCGTCGGCTGCTGTCAATAACCATATGAAAACCGACATTACATAGACACAATGCGCTGCCCGAACCCATCGGACAGCGCATTGTTCAGTAATAGTATTCCTCCACCGTTCTGCCGTGGCTCCGCATCAACTCGCAGATCCGCTCAATGGCCTTGAGCTTCATATCCAGGTCCAGTGGCACATCCTTGCCCTCATAGGCTGGATTCTTGGCCCGTCCGATAAAGACCCGCAATGTGGTACAGTCCTCCACCAACTGCTTGGCCAGAAACGCCGCGCCATTCTGGGCGTCCAGCTCCGAAAAATCCGCGTCGTTGTAGCCGGCATGGAAATACCGCTCCATAATATCTCCCGCTCTGGTCACCGTCAGCACACCTTCCGTAACCAGGTCCACATCTGCCATAAAGGAAATGGGGGGTACCCCATCTGCCGCCGTTTCCGGCAGCGTTTCCACGGGAGTATCCAGCACCCGGGCCACGATATTGGAGGTGGTCCCACCGCAGATGATCTTGTATCCGTCGGCGTCCATAAACTCCCGGACCATGAAGGCGTCGTCCTCCTTATATTCCGGCGGACCATACATAATATTTACCGTCTGCAGATAGGGGATCCGAATCACCATGGCGGTCACATCATCGGTGGGCTTGCCTCCGTAGAGGCTGTCCACTGCTCCCACCAGATCCGCCGCCAGACGCAGCGCACTGGAATAGGTATGGGCCCGCTCCGCGAGCCACTTGGCCACGCTATCCCAGGTCCAGTCGAAGGAAAAATGATTGTCCCTTCCAGCGTTCACCGCGCCGTCCGAGGTAACGACAATCACATCTCCTTCCACCAGAGGCAGACTGCTTTCCCAGATTTTCTTCCCCTCCACCGTCCGGTTTTCCCGTTCCGGCTGGACGATCTGTTTGTTCCGAATGATCCAGGCCTGGGGGTTGTCAAACTCCGTCAGCCGGGCCTCTCCATTCTGGTCAATGGTCACCACGCTGAAGGTACAGTAGTTGAGGCCTCGTTCCGAGCAGACCGGCAGCGTACGAATTACTGCGTCCACCGCCGATTCCACGCTCTCTCCGCCCATGAGCATGGTGGAGAGAATGGTGGAGCCCATGGTGGAGAGGATGTTGGCTTTGACTCCACTGCCCATTCCGTCCGCAAGCACACCAATAAACCGGTCCTCCGTCCGTTTGGTCTCCACTCGGTCGCCGCAGACCTCTTCTCCGGCATGATTCACACTCCAAAAACCAAAGTCCACATAGATGTTCAAGGCGCATCCTCCTCCCCGAGAATCCGCTGCTTGATCTGGTTCAGCGTTACTTTGGTTTCCGCCGTGGTCTCTCCCAGCAGGAACGCAATCTGCTGGGCCACCGTCATCTGCTTTTCAATGACCTTTTGGGCCATTTCCACGCTCTGTAGCCGGGACCGCTGCAGCTTTGCCTCTTCCTCTTCCTGTTCTGTGATGTCCTGAAAGAGCCCCAGTACCATGTTCAGTTCCTTCAAGGGCACCAGGTTTGCCTCCACCCGCATAAAGATCTCAGGAATATCCATCCGCCGGTTTTTAATCGGAAGCCCTGTATCCAGCACATATTGAAAATCCACCGGATCCATCAATTCAAAGATATACTTTTCCTGCTCCGGCCGGATGGAGAACAGGCTGCTGGCCTCCTGATTGAGCCCCACCACCTTTTGGGTCTCATCCACCAAAATAGCCGCCATGGGCAAGTGCTCATAGAGAACGCTGTATACATCCTGTTTTGCCTCCTGTACCACTTGGCGGCAGAGGCTTACGTTTTCCTTATGTTCCAAAATCGCCTGTGCTCTGGCCCGGCAGGTTTCATAGCCGCAGGCGCCGCAGTTTTTCTGCTGCCTTGGATTGCCCACGCCAATGTGGTAGAGCATCTCCTGGATCTGATCCTCGCTGATCTCCACCGCTGGCACCCTGCGGGCAATGGCCGGATTGGCCATCGCGATCCCCTTGGTGTCAAAATAGGGTTCCCGGCCCTCCTGTTCCAGCTGACGTTCCAGTCGGCTTCTGGCAGCAAATCGCTCTGTGAGGGACAGGCCCCCAGCCGTTCCGCCCACACAGCCGCCGGCACAGGCGTTCAATTCCAGCACGCAGTGATGCACATTGCCCTGCCGTACCTGTTCCAACACTGCCATGCAGCGGTCCATGCCGTCAGCCACCAACCTGCGATAATCGTGCTGGGGCGCATAATAGTCCACACACTCCATCAGGCCGCCGGCGACCGCCCCCAGGCAGCCCACGCCTCCGGCTTCCGAAAGCAGAGGCTCCTCCTCACACTCTCTCCAATCAACCCCTTCTTCCTGAAGCCAGTCCAGCAGTTGGGGCAAAGTCAGGACTGCGTTGATCTCCGTGGAGTGGCGCACATCCCTTGCTTCCTGGGTCCGCGCGCCGCAGATGGACACATAGGCCACCGCCGCACTGGTAAAGTCCCGCTTGAGCATCCGGCCATGGGCGATCATATAGGAGGCCACTGGTGCCAGCATCCCCGTAAGCTCCGGGTAATACTGTTCCACCAGATTTCGCACTACAGGACAACCGGTGAGGATAATGTTCTCCATGCGGTTTTCCCGGAGCAGCCGGGCATATTCCGCCGCAACTGCCGCCACTGCCTCTGAAGCGTCCGCCACGTCCCAGATCCCCAGCTTTTGGGTAGCCGCAGCCAGCCGTTCCAGCGTCAATCCCTCGGGCAGCAGCGCCCGGCAAGCCGGATCCAGAGAAAGGATCACCTTTCGTTTTGCCTGCAGGAACCGCTTCACCGCCGTCACCTGGCTGTTGAGCCGAACGGCATTATGTCCGCAGCTCCGATAGCAGATACCGCAGTCCACACAGAGGCTGTCCTCCATGGTTACCGTGCCCTCCCGCAGCTTCACCGCAAATGTGGGACATTCCTGCATACACCGCAGGCAGCTCCGGCACTTGTCCTCCTGGATCTGGTATGCACGCACCGTACTCCACCTCCTGAGCATTCAACGTCGTTTTTCTAATTGGTATTATATCGCAAAAGCTTCGACCGCACAAGCATCAGTAGATCTGTTTTAAAATTTCCCGCCGCAGTCGGAGAATGATTCGCTTTTCCAGTCGGGAGATATAGGACTGAGAGATCCCCAGCATATCCGCCACCTCCTTCTGGGTCTTTTCCTGTCCGCCGTCAATGCCGTAGCGCAGGGTGACGATGGTTTTTTCCTTTTCCGGCAGCCGCCCCAGGGCTTCCCGCAGCAGCCGCAGGTCCACATCGTCCTCCATAGGCCGGGAGACCGCGTCAGCCTCTGTACCCAACACGTCCCCCAGCAGCAGCTCATTTCCGTCCCAGTCGGTATTGATGGGTTCATCCAGAGACACGTCCGCCTTGTGGGAGGCGATCTTCCGAATGTACATCAGGATCTCGTTTTCCACACACCGTGAAGCATAGGTAGCCAGCTTGATGTTTTTCTCGGGCCGGAAGGTGTTTACCGCCTTGATCAGCCCGATGGTACCGATGGAGATCAGGTCCTCCAGATTGATGCCCGTGCTCTCAAACCGTCGGGAGATATAGACCACCAGTCGAAGATTGTGTTCAATGAGTGTCTGTTTTGCCGTTTCATCTCCCGCCATCATGGCATCGATGGCGGCGCTTTCCCGCTGTCGTTCCAGAGGCGGCGGCAGGATGTCGCTTCCTCCGATGTACATGAGCTTCTCCGGCAGCTTCCGCGCCATCAGCCATTTGGTCAGCATCTCGATCATAATACTCCCCCCAGCAGAGCCTCGTAGCCTCCTCCGTCTGACACCGGAACAGGCGAAAACGCCATCAATATGGCTTCCCTCTTTCCTCCGATTTTCGCTTCCTCCGGCCGGATGGCCAGCAGCATGCCCCGCTCCACGCCTACAGTTTTGTACGGAATCAGGCGAGGTCGCACTCTGGGACATTGGACGGCCAACCGTTCCAGCAGTGCCGATGGTTCCCCCAGTTCCTCTTCCGATACTGAGACCCCCGGCAAAAGCCGACGCAGGATACTTCCGTCCGCCACCAGTACTGGGCAGCCGGAAATGGGATCTTTCAGGGTGTTTCCCGTATCCCGCAGCGCAGTAAAATCCACCACCTGGTTTCCCATCCGGACGGATACCTCCGCGATGTCGCTGCCATGATGGCACATGCGGCTCAGGCCCCATTTCATCAGGCCAAAGGTCCCTCCTGCCGTCAGTACCAGCACCCCCAGGCTCACCGGATAATATACCCGGCTGCCCACCAGCGCGGCCGGGGCAGAAAACAGCTCCGTCAGCACCAGAACAATACCGGAGAAGGCGGCCGCCAACAGCAAAAATACCACACTGCGGCGGATAATACCCCGTCCCGGCCCAAAGGCCACCAGACACAGTACCGCTCCAAATATCAGTTCCCAGAACAGACTGCCCAGGAACCGAAAACCCGGCAGCAAACTCATGGCTCCGTAGCCGCCTCCCAAAAGGGCTGCAACAAGAATTCTTCTCCGCCGCAGGGGCGTTGCCGTGACGCTGCCACAGGCTACCAGCAGCAAATAATCCACCAGGCCATTGAGCAGCAGGACCTGGTCCAGGTAAATTACCATTTCCATCCCCCTGGGCCATCATAGCACGTCCATCCTGAAAAGGTGCTCGAAATGGGCATGTAGGAAACTGCAGATATAAAAAACGTACTGCAACCGGTTCGGTTACAGTACGTTTTTATGATTCTTCTTACAGCCCTCTGCTCTCTTCGCTGCGGATCCGGACGCTGCCCTCCAGGGCTCCGTCGATCAGTTCCAACAGCTTTTCCCGGTCCTCTCGCAGGGTTCCCTTCAGCGGCAGATAGTTGGAGGCGTGATCGGAGGTGAAATGCATCCCGGAGACCTCCAGATTGCGGATCAGTTCCGCCGTCTCCTCCAGACTCTCTGGGGCAGAGAGCACCTGAAATTCTCCTCGCAGCACCTGATTGCCCAGCCGGGTCCCCTCCACCGGAGTGTAATTCATGGCAGACAGATGTTGGGGTTTCATCTCATTGACTAGCTTTGCCGTCTCCCGGGCGTTTTCCATGGACCGTTCCTTTCCGGCCAAACCGATGAGGATAATCCCCCACAGATCCAGTCCTGCCTCCCGAAGCCGCAGACCAGCCTCCAGCATCTGAGCTCGATCCACACCTTTATTGGTGGACTTCAGCACTGCCTCCATCCCTGTCTCGATGCCAAGATAGGCCCTGCCCAATCCAGCCTCCCGGAGCATCCGCAGTTCCTCCACAGATTTCTTCAATGTGCTGATGGGACCGGCATAAGTGGAGATCAGCCGGCATTTGGGAAAGTCCTTTCTGATCTCCCGAAGAATGGTCAAAAGATCCTCCGTGTCCATGGCGATGGCGTCCCCGTCGCAGAGAAACACCTTTTCATATCCGTCGTAGAAGCAGGCCGCTTCTCGAATGTCCCCCAGAATATCCTCCAGCGGACGCACCCGGAATTTTTTCCCCTTGTACATGCCGCAGAAGGTACAGCCATTATGGCTGCAACCGATGGTGGCCTGAACCAGAAAGCTTCGCCATTCTCCCGGGGGCCGGTATACCGGCGGCTCGTATTCAATCATTGTTCTTCCTCCAAAATCTGTTTCAGAGCAGTCAGTAGCGCATCCATTTCTTCATCGGTGCCAATGGAGATCCGCAGGAACTCCCGAATCCGGGGCTTGTCAAAATACCGCACCAGTACGCCCTTTTCCCGGAGCCGCCGGAACAGCCGTTCTCCAGGTACCTGGGGATGGGAGGCAAACACAAAATTGGTCTGGGAGGGCAGCACTGTAAATCCCAGTTCCCGCAATTTCCCAGTGGTAGTTTCCCTAGTTTTCGCGATGGCCCGGCAGGTATCATAGCAATATTCCCGATCTTCCGCCGCAGCCTGGGCAGCTGCCAGTGCCAGCCGGTCCAGGGTGTAGGAATTGACGGAGTTTTTCACTGCATTCAAGGCTCCAATCAGGGATTCGGAACCAAAGGCGAAGCCAATGCGCATCCCCGCCAGGGATCTGGATTTGGAAAAAGTCTGCACCACCAGCAAATTCTCATATTGGGAAACAAGCCCTGCTGCGGACTCGCAGCCGAAATCCACATAGGCCTCGTCCACGATGACCACATGGTGGGGATTGGCCTCCAGGACCCGGCGAACATCGGACAGCGGGATCCCGATTCCCGTGGGGGCATTGGGATTGGTGAGCACCACCGTGCCGTCATCCCCCATCAATTCTTCCAGGGGAATGGAGAAATCCTCCCGTACTGGGACAATGCGGCAGTTGTTTTCAAAAAACCGCCCATAAACGGGATAAAAGCTATAGGTGATGTCCGGGAACACCGCAGGGGTATCCTCATCCATAAAAGCCAAAAAACTGAAGGCCAGCACCTCGTCAGAGCCGTTGCCCACAAAGACCTGCTCCGGTTGCAGCCCATACAGTTCTGCTAGGGTTTTCCGCAGCTGCACACATTCCGGGTCCGGATAGAGCCGAAGGTCTGCCGGATCTACCGCAGCGATGGCCGCCTTTACCCGTGGGGAAGGCGGATAGGGATTCTCATTGGTATTGAGCTTGACATAGCGTCGGTCTCTGGGTTGCTCTCCAGGCACATAGGGTTCGATCTCCCGAATACGCCGGGACCAAAAGTTTTTGTTCATGTTACTCCACTCCTTCGATGGCTGTTTCGCTGGATCACCTTCAAAAACGTCTTTCCGTACATCTGATATTTCACCGGGCTGATCCCCGGGATCTGCATCATGTCATACTCATTCTGGGGCCGTTTGGCCGCCATTTCCGACAGCGTCCGGTCTGAAAGAATCAGTTCCGGCGGCAGGTTGGCACGATCCGCAAAATCCGTGCGGACGCTGCGCAACAGCTCATACAGGCTTTTTTCCTTTTCCCTCCGGGGTCCGGCCCTTAACGCTGCCAGCACATGTTCTTTAGCCAAACAGTTTCCGCAGCCTTTACAGCGGGTTGGCGCATCCTGCCCAAAATACTGGAGGATATAGTGCCGAAGACAGCCGGAGGTAAAGCAGTATTCCTTCATGCGCTCCAGCTTGTCCATCTCCATTTGCAGCCGAATTTTGGCCGTCTGAGCGTCCAGCCCCTCCACGGAGGAGCGGATCAAAAATTCCGCCGTATGGACATCCCCAGGGCCATAGAGCAGCAGGCACTCCGCGCTGGAACCGTCTCGGCCTGCCCGACCCGCCTCCTGGTAGTATGCTTCCAGGTTCTTGGGCATATTATAGTGTACCACATATCGGACGTTCTGCTTGTCGATTCCCATACCAAAGGCATTGGTTGCCACCATGATCTTGATTTTGTCAAAAACAAACAGGTTCTGCCCTTCCCGGCGTTCCTGCTCGTCCATGCCGCCATGATAGCCTGCGGCCAGAAAGCCCTGTTCTCTGAGGATGCCGGTAACCCGCTCCACCTGCTTTCGGGTGGAACAGTAAACGATCCCGCTCTCCTCCGGGTGCTGCCGGACAAATTCCAGCAGAGCGGCCATTTTGTCCTGGGGCCGAAGTACCCGGAGCATCAGGTTTTCCCGGTCAAAGCCGGTGACCTGCACCTCCGGATTTTGCAGCCGGAGATGGGCCAGAATGTCCTGTTTTACCGCTGGCGTGGCCGTAGCGGTAAACGCCGCCACCACTGGCCGTTCCTGCAATCTCTCCACAAAGGGCGCCACCCCCATGTAAGAGGGACGGAAGTCGTGGCCCCACTGGGACACACAGTGGGCTTCATCCACCGCCACCAGGGAAATCCGAACGGATCGAACGAAGGACAAAAACTCCTCCGTCTCCAGCCGTTCCGGCGCCACATAGATGATCTTGTACATTCCCATGCGAGCATTATCCAAAGCCTTGAGGTACTGCCGATAGGTCAGGGAACTGTTGAGATACGCTCCGGCAATCCCCGCGGCCTTCAGAGCTCGCACCTGATCCTGCATCAGAGAAATCAGCGGTGAGATTACCAGCGTGATGCCCGGCAGCATCAGCGCGGGAATCTGATAGCACATGGACTTGCCCGCCCCTGTGGGCATAATTCCCAGCACATCTGTTCCATCCAGAATTTCGGAGATCAACGTCTCCTGAGCAGGATGAAAGGAGGTATATCCAAAATGCGCATACAAAAGTCGCCGGGCTTCCGTCAGGACTTCAGGCTTCGTCATGTCGGATTTCCTTGATATTTTTTTCTAGCTTGGACCGGGCTCCCAGGATCTCATGGCCACAGCCCATACATTTGAGCCGAAAGTCCATACCGGTCCGAAGGACCTTCCATTCTTTGGACCCACAGGGGTGCGGCTTTTTCATCACCAGAATATCTCCAAGTCTTACATCCATTTTTCGTCACCTCAACGCATAACTTTTCCTTCCTCCGGCAACAATAGGGCCGAAGGAGTGAAAATAACCATGTCCATTACGATTACCTGTGAATTTCAAAATCCATATCAGGCCCAGCAGGCCGCCCAGAGACTCCGTCGCCGGGGTTACACGGTGTCCGGTCTGTCCAGTCAAACATCGGCCTCCACCTCAGGGGCTCCCGTTCTGGTGGCATATCCCTTCGGTGCTGCCGGAGGCAACAGTTCCGGCAACAATCTGATGGCAGGGCTTCCGCCTTTGGCAGGCAACGGCGTCATGACTTCGGAAAGGAAACCGCTGATCTCCGTGCTCACCGACGATACCCAAACCGCCGATGCCAGAAATCTTCTGGAGGCCCTGGGTGGGCGTATCCTGTAAATTTCATTGGTTTGGCACAGGGGACCTTTTCCCCTGTCCTACATAAAACAACAAAAGTCAATCAGGGAGGAATCACTATGAATCATACATATTACCCCGAGGGCATGTTTCCTTCGGAGCTGCAATGCACCGGCATGAGCCGGGAACAACTAAAAAAAGCCTATCTTGACGGCGTCATTCTGGAAGGCATCGCCCGCTCCGCCAACGCATCCCACGATCTGGTGGTAGATCTGGGCTGCGTACAGGGAATCATCCCCCGGGAGGAAACCGCCATCGGCATCGCCGACGGCAGCGTCCGGGACATCGCCATCCTCAGCCGGGTGGGCAAGCCCGTCTGCTTCCATATCACATCCGTGGAGGGACTATACGCCGACAAACCCACCGTCCTGCTTTCCCGCCGCAGCGCCCAGCAGGAGGCTCTGGATTATCTACTCTATCAGGTCCCCCTGGGCACCATACTGCCTGCTGTCGTAACACACCTGGACCGGTTCGGCGCTTTCTGCGATATTGGTTGCGGGAACGTATCCCTTCTGTCCATCGAACATATCTCCATCTCCCGGATCAATCACAGTCGGGACCGCTTCACTGAAGGACAGCACATCTTTGTCGCCCTTTTGTCCCGGGATCTCCGGCTGAAACGGCTGAGCCTGACCCATCGGGAACTGCTGGGCACCTGGGCGGAAAACGCGGCCCAGTTCTCCCCCGGCGAAACCGTGGTGGGCATCGTCCGCAGCATCAAGGACTACGGCGTGTTCATCGAACTGGCCCCCAACCTCTCCGGGCTGGCGGAATACCGGGACGATTTGCTGCCGGGAGACCGGGTTTCGGTGTACATCAAAGCCATTTTGCCAGAGCGGCAGAAGGTCAAGCTCATCGTCATCCGGACACTGCCCCAAGAGAAATCCATCCCGCCCATCCGGTATTTTCAGGAATCCGGTTCCATTAACGGTTGGAGCTACGAGGAGGATGCTCTGGCCTACTGCTGAGGGCCTTTGATTGCATCCCAGTAGGCCTTGGCCGTTTGTTCGATTTTGTTGGGCCCATACTCGTAGTACTTCCGGTCCTTCAGCACATCCGGCAGATACTGCTGGGCCACATAGTGATGCTCAAACATATGGGGATACTGATAGGTGAGACCCCGTCCCAGCTTTTTTGCGCCGCCGTAGTGGGCGTCCTTGAGGTGGGCGGGGATCTCGCCGTTTTTCCCCTTTCGCAGATCCGCCAGGGCGTCGTCGATGGCGCATATGGCGGAATTGGACTTGGGACAGGTAGCCAGGAAAATCACAGCCTCCGCTAGGGGGATCCTGGCCTCCGGCAGTCCCAGCTGCAGTGCCGCGTCCACGCAGGATTTGACCACGGAAATGGCCGTAGGATAGGCCAGTCCAATATCCTCTGCGGCAATCACCAGCAGTCGTCGGCAAGCGGAAGGCAAATCGCCGCCCTCCAGCAGCCGAGCCAGATAATGCACCCCCGCATTCGGGTCCGAGCCTCGAATGGATTTTTGGAAGGCGGAAAGCACATCGTAATGACTGTCTCCATCCCGGTCAAACCGCACCGCAGACTTTTGGGTCACAGCCTCGGCATCGGACAGGGTGATGGGAAGGACCCCATCCCGTTCCTTTCCTGCCGAAAACAGCAGTTCCACCGCATTCATGGCCTTGCGAAGATCTCCCCCGCAGGCCAGAGCCACATGTTCCAGTGCCCCTGCCTCCGGCTGGGCCGACACATGTTCCTTTTCCTCCATGATCCGTACCCCACGCATCACCGCTTTTTGTGCGGCGGCCTCTGAGATAGGCTGAAACTCAAACACCGTGGAACGGGACAAAATGGCACCATATACATAAAAATACGGATTTTCCGTGGTGGAGGCGATCAGCGTCACTCGACCATCCTCAATGGACTCCAGCAGAGATTGCTGCTGCTTCTTGGTAAAATACTGGATCTCGTCCAAATAGAGCAGCACCCCGTTGGGGGCCATCAGGGTATCCGGCTGGGCTAAAATCTCCTTCACCTCCGCCGTGCTGGCGGTGGTGGCGTTGAGCTTATACAGGGTCCGGCTGGTCTGGGCGGCAATGATACTGGCCACTGTGGTTTTCCCTGTACCGGAGGGACCATAAAAGATCAGGTTTGGGATCTTCCCGGATTCTATGATCCGGCGGAGCATTTTCCCCTCTCCCAGGATATGTTCCTGCCCCACCACATCGTCCAGACTTTTGGGGCGAATTTCGTCCGCCAAGGGCTGATACATGGAACTCCCTCCTCCGTTGTTTTTGAGACATTATTATACCACATTTCGCAAAAGTATGGTATACTGAAAACAAACAGATTACGGGGTGAAATCCATGGAAGTTACGGAAAAAGTCACAAACATACTGGAGGCGCTGAAGGCCCTGTATCCAGACGCGCCCTGCGCCCTGCACTACGGGAAGGATTATGAGCTGATGATCGCCGTCCGTCTCTCCGCTCAGTGCACCGACGCCCGGGTCAATCTGGTGACGCCGGCTCTGTTTGCGGCCTATCCCACTCTGGACGCCTTTGCGGAAGCGGATATTGGGGACGTGGAACAGATGGTCCATTCCTGCGGCTTTTACCGGCACAAGGCCCGGGATATTGTTCTGGCCTGCCGGATGCTCCGCTCGGATTTCGGCGGCAAGGTACCAGACAATATGGAGGACCTTTTGAAACTTCCCGGCGTAGGCCGGAAGACCGCCAACCTGCTGCTGGGAGACATCTACGGTCAGGAGGGCTATGTCTGCGATACTCACTGCATCCGAATCTGCGGCAAGCTGGGCCTGTCCCAGGGCAAAGACCCCCTGAAGGTGGAGATGCAGCTCCGGAAGGTGATTCCGCCGGAGGAAAGCAGCGACTTCTGCCATCGCATCGTCCTCCACGGCCGGGCCGTATGTACCGCCCGGAACCCCAAATGCAGCCAATGCACCCTGGCCCCCTACTGCGATTTCTTCACCGGGCTTGCGGAGGATGCCCAATGAGGCGGTCCATGAAAGCCATCTTGTGGGTGCTGTTTGTCGTGTATCTGCTCGTTTTGCTGCGGATCACCGTGTTTCGCTCTGATTTCGGTGCCCATTCCCTGTTCCAGGATGGACAGATCGTATGGATCCCCTTTGTGGGACTCTATCAAATCCTGCAAAACAACTTTTTCTATTTTCTCTACCTCTTTGTGGGCAACCTGATTTGGTTTGTTCCCCTGGGCTTGCTCCTGCCAGCCCTGACAGGCATTGGAAAACCGGTGCTTCTGATCGGATTTCTGCTATCCCTGGGGATCGAAATTTCTCAGTACATCTTTGGCACCGGCGTCACCGAGGTGGAGGATCTGATCCTCAACACCCTGGGCACCGCTCTGGGCTACCTCCTGTGGCAACTGTTTCACCTATGGCGTCACCGTCACGCCTGACCGACCAATAAAAATCACGCAGTTCATATTTGCACTCTGCGTGATTTTTTTCAAATGTACCCGTTGATGCCCCGGATGGAAACTTCCCCGGAGAACACCACCCCTTCTTCTCCGCTGTCATAGCGGACCAGAAGGGCTCCATTTTCATCAATCCCCATAGCCATGGCCCTTCGGACCTCGTCCCGCCGGAGGATTTTGACCGGTCTTCCCAGGGTAATGCAGTCCCGGGCATACTGTTCCATCCATTGGGCTTTTTTCGCCAGCATATCCTCGGACAACCGAAACAGGGCTTCCATCAGCCTTGCCGCCATCTGGTTGCGGTCTACCGGCTGGCCCGTCTCCAGATAGAGGGAGGTGGCTTTCTGCCGCAATTCCTCCGGGAAGTCCGTCTCCCGGTGGTTACAGTTGACGCCGATACCGACCACCAGATATTCCAGGGTGCCGCTCTCCCATTCCGCGCTCATCTCCGTAAGAATTCCCGTAAGCTTTTTCTCCCGTAGGATCAGATCGTTGGTCCATTTGATTCCAGGCCGGATACCGCACACCTGCTCTACTGCATCACAGGTTGCTACTGCCGCCATGGCGGTAACATGAGCCACCTCCGCCGGTGCGCATTGGGGACGCAGCAGCACAGAAAGATAGACGCCCCGGCCCCTTGGGGACACAAAGCTTCTGCCCAATCTGCCCCGGCCTCCCGTCTGCTCATCGGAGATGAACACCGAGCCATGGGGCGCCCCCTGCAGGGCTTCCCGTTTTGCCCAGCTGTTAGTAGAATCCACCGTCTCCAGTACCTGCACGGTGTCCCGCCAGGGATGATTCCCCAGCAGTTCCCGGATTCCGGTCAAGTCCAGGGCATCCGGTTTTCCCACCAGACGATAACCCAGATTGTTCACCGCTTCAATGGTAAAACCGGCCTCTCGGAGCTTCTTAACCTGCTTCCACACTGCCGCCCGGGTAATACCCAGTCGGGCCGACATCTCTTCCCCGGAGAGGAATTGATCTCCGGCTGCCTCCAACAGAGAACGCACATTCTCTTTCATGGTAAACCACATCCTTTTTAGAAAATTTACCATTTCTCTCTAGGATTCGCAAGTAGAAGACCAGAAAATTTATTTCAAGTGTAAAGGTTTTTCTCTTGACATTCCCCAAAAAATCAGGTATAATGCCGTCTGTTAAGTCAAATGCCTTGACAGGAGGGACGATATGGAACGAGATATGCTCACCTGCGCCCTGCTGTTTGACACCTACGGCGACATGCTTACGGAGAAGCAGCGGCTGTGCTGTGACCTCCGCTATAATCAGGATCTGTCCTTGGGCGAGATCGGCGAGCTGGAGGGCATCTCCCGGCAGGCCGTCCGGGATAATCTGGTCCGAGCCGAGGCCCAGATGCAGGAGTTGGAGGAGAAAATCGGCGCAGTCCGCCGAACCCTTCAGATCGAAGCCGCTTTGGAAGATCTATCGTCGGCTTCCCGTCTGGCAGAAACCCTTGGTCCCGCAGGACAGGAACTGGCCGCCTGCATCGCCCGCGCCACAACACGCTTAAAGGAGTGACCCCATGGCCTTTGAAGGTTTAACCGAAAAGCTCTCTGCAGCCTTTAAAAAGCTCCGCAGCAAGGGACGTCTTACCGAGTCCGACGTCAAGGAGGCCATGCGGGAAATCCGCCTGGCATTGCTGGAAGCGGACGTCAGCTATAAGGTCGTCAAGGATTTTGTGAAAAAAGTCACTGAACGGGCCGTGGGCAGCGATGTGCTGGAAAGCCTGACCCCCGCACAGATGATCGTCAAAATCGTCAATGAAGAGCTCATTGCCCTGATGGGCAGCGAAAACTCTAAGCTTACCATTTCCTCCCGGCCTCCCACCGTGGTCATGCTGGTGGGTCTCCAAGGTGCTGGTAAAACCACCAATGGCGCCAAGCTGGCAGGCCTGATGAAGAAAAACGGCAAGAATCCTCTCCTGGTGGCCTGCGATGTCTATCGTCCCGCTGCCATCAAGCAGTTGGAAGTGGTGGGCCAGCAGCTTTCCATCCCCGTGTTCCAGATGGGGCAGGCCAATCCAGTAGATATCGCCAAAGCCGGCGTAGCCCACGCAAAAAAAGAGGGCTTCGACATGGTGTTCCTGGACACCGCGGGCCGGCTTCACATTGACGAAGCACTGATGGAGGAACTCTCCGCCATCAAAGCTGCCGTGGAACCCGACGAGATTCTGCTGGTGGTGGACGCCATGACCGGTCAGGATGCGGTCAACGCCGCTACCGCCTTTGACGCCCAGCTCAACATCGACGGCGTCATGCTCACCAAGCTGGACGGCGACGCTCGAGGCGGTGCAGCTTTGTCCGTCAAAGCCGTCACCGGCAAGCCCATTAAATTTGCCGGCACTGGCGAGAAGCTGGACAACATCGAACCCTTCCACCCGGAGCGGATGGCTTCCCGGATTCTGGGCATGGGCGACGTGCTGACCCTCATTGAAAAGGCCGAGGCTGCCATGGATAAAAAGAAGGCCGAGGAGCTGGAACAGAAGCTGCGGAAAAGCAAGTTCACCCTCCAGGATTTCTACGACCAGCTGGTACAGCTCAAGTCCATGGGTTCCCTGACCGACATTCTGGCTATGATGCCTGGGATGAACGCCGGTGCTTTGAAGGACGTCAAGGTGGACGAAAAGGCCATGTCCCATACGGAGGCCATTATCCTTTCCATGACCCCCTATGAACGGGAAAATCCCAGTTGCATCAACCACAGCCGCAAGCAGCGCATTGCCGCAGGAGCAGGCGTTAAGGTCCAGGAGATCAACAGTCTGCTCAAGCAGTTCGAGGCTATGCAGAAGATGATGAAGCAATTCACCGGCGCAGGAGCCAGCAAGAAAATGAAAAAGCTCCAGAAACGGGGCGGCTTCGGCGGCATGGGTGGTTTTGGCGGCATGGGCGGCCTGGGTGGCTTCGGCGGATTCCGGTAACGGCATCCAAACTGAAACCGTTCGTAACAAGCAAAACGCTTTACGATAGATCGAGAAATATCTTTGGAGGTGAAATACCCATGGTTAAAATCAGACTGCGCAGAATGGGCGCCAAGAAGGCTCCTTTCTACAGAATCGTTGTTGCTGACTCCCGCAGCCCCCGTGACGGCCGCTGCATTGAGGAAATCGGCACCTACAATCCTCTGACCGATCCCGCCACTGTCACCGTTGACGTGGAGAAGGCACAGCAGTGGATCAAGAACGGCGCTCAGCCCACCGACACGGTGCGGGCCCTGCTCAAGAAGGCCGGCGCACTCTAATTCGGAGGAATGAACATGAAAGAGCTCCTGCTTTATATGGCACAGAATCTGGTGGACAATCCGGACGCCGTCTCTGTGACGGAGATTCCCGGTGAGGAAACCGTGCTGGAACTCCGCGTTGCGCCGGAGGACATGGGGAAGGTCATTGGCCGTCAGGGCCGGATCGCCAAAGAGATCCGTACCATCATCAAGTCTGTGGCTCAGCGCAAGGGCGAGCACGTCAATGTGGAAATCATTGGCTGATCAAAGCATGCGGTATGACTTCATATCGCATGCTTTTTTCTGTTTTTGAGGAAAATCTATCCTAGGTACTTGTATTTGCCGTACTTTGCGGTATAATGGGAATACATATTGGCAGAGTAGAGATCTGTGGGTCAAGTGTCCGGAGAACGGGGAGTTGTCTCCGGAACGAAAAAAGCATCCTTTTGCCGTGCAGATCTCGCATCCCGCTGCCGCATACCGGAGTTCCTCCTCTATGTGGCAACATGCCATAGAAGGAGGATTTTTTATGGAACAAAACAATTTGGGCTATTGGCGCTGCGCTTGCCGGGAGCTGAGAAGCCTGCGTCGCCTCACCTTTGCTGCCCTGATCTGCGCTCTGAGCGTGGTGGTGGGCGCCCTGTATGTGGTGGTGGGCGACAATCTTCGGGTCTACTTCACCTTCTTTGTCTCCGCCGTAGGCTGTGCGGTCTATGGTCCTGTACTGGGCATGGTGGTGGCCGTGGTGACGGACACTCTCAATTTTTTGCTATTCCCCAGCGGTCCCTATTTCCCGGGCTATATGTTCAGCGAAATGGTAGCCGCCCTGATCTACGGGCTGTTTCTCTACCGCAGAAAGATCACCGTGCTGCGGCTCTTCTGCGCTAAACTCCTGGTGAACTATCTAGTCAACGTAGGTTTGGGCAGTCTCTGGAGTCAGATACTCTACGGCAAAGGCTATCTCTACTATCTGGTGAAAAGCCTGGTCAAAAATTCTCTGCTGCTGCCCCTGGAAGTCATGCTGATGGCAGCCCTGTTTGCCCTGCTGGTTCCCGTCTTCTCCCGGTTCGGTCTGCTACCGGGTCACGAAAAACGGGACCTTCAAAAACTGTCCATTAGCTCCAGCGCCTTTACAGTCTTTGGTCTGGATTGTCTCATCGGCGGTGGGTGTAGTCTCTACTATAGCACCACAGTCAGCTCCGGTGGTCCTGTCTTTCAAGGGCTGGGCATCGCACTGGTTGCCGTCGGCCTCCTGCTTCTGGTACTGGGTCCTGTGCTGCGGCATAGACGAAGCCACGCGGAAAACTAATATGAAAAAAGGCTGTGAAACCTGTCGATCGGTTTCACAGCCTTTGATCTTATTCCAGTTACCAAGCCGCTACAATATAGTTCTCCTGCGCAATATCTTCAAAGGTATCATCGTCATATACCTCCAGGGCAAATTCCACTTCCTCAATGCTTTCAATACCATTTGTGCTCAAGTCGGAGTCACTCCAGCTAAATCTGCCCATCGCCATTTTTCCCGGTGCCACAGACATCGCCCAATAGGGATCGCACATATATCCATTGATGGCCACATTCTCTGCGGAGAACATCAGTGTTTTATCTGTCTTATTATTGATAAACACCTTCATGTACTGATAATTCATATCATCCTTTTCAAACCCAATTACAATAAACTGGAATTGATCGTTGTCCGCCAGAATCACATCCTGGGCGCCAGGCGTATAGGTGTAAAGGCTGACTGCGTCAGGACCCTGGGGCGTATAGGTAAACGGTGCATTCACTACATCATCTGCACTCCAGTCATCGCTGTCATAGGCCCGCAGCGTTCCCGTAACTTCAGTAATATCCGTAATTCCAAGGGTTTCTATGGTGCTATCCAGATACCAATTCATTTCACTGAACGCAACCTTCCCAGGCGCAACTTCCTCAACCCATATTGGATCTGCCATAACACCATTGACAGCACAGTCATCAGCAGTCATCGTCAAAGTCTGCTCCGTATGATTTTCCAAATAGAGTCCTACAGTATTGCCATACTCGCCCTGGGGATCAAAGCCTGTTGCAATAACACGCACAGCATCATCGGCATACAGGACCACATCAGAAGCCTGGTCCTCCCGAGCCACATATTCCGCCTGATCCTCGCCGAAGGGATAGACCGTTACGGTCTCCGCCAGAAGGTCCTCTGCCTCCCAGTTGTCACTGTCATAGGCCCGCAGCATAAACTCCACCGCAGACAGTTTGCTGATCATCTTCTTTTGGAGATCTTCCGCGGACCAATAGATTTCCGTGTTCAAAATCTTTCCGGCAGCAACCTCATCGGCCCAGAAGGGATCGTCCATTACGCCATTGATGGCAGCCCATTCCACGGTAAACATCAAGTTCAGCTCTGTTTTATTCTCCAGGGACATCTGCATCACCACATCGTTTCCGATACCAGTGGTGAACCCGGTTACCGTCACCTTGCAGTTTTCGTTATCAATCAGTACCGTCTCCGCAAAAGTATCCGGCAGGGCAATCTGTCCATCTCCCTCAGCAGCGCCCGAAATCTCTTGTCCCGGCATCGACGTAGCCTCAGCAGAGGTCTGGACTTCCGCGGAGGACTCAGGTGCCCCGGACGATTCCGTTGTATCCGGCGTTGCTTCCGTCTCCTGCTCTGCCGGAGTGACAGTCGCTGTTGTTTCCACAGCGCTACCTGTTTGTTCCGGTACAGCAACGCCTTCCCCAGGCTGGCCGCATCCCGCAAGCAACATGGCAAGCACCAACGCAGCCGCTATCAATTGTGTTGCTTTTTTCATTTCTTTTCCTCCTTAATATACAGTGTTCTTACATCATCCAAGTATGGTTCCTTGGCCGATTTATCATAGCAAATTGCCGCCTGAAAATCAACAGCTTCAGGCGGCATTCGTTATACCTTTAAAAGCACCCTAGCCATATTGAAATACAGCAGCATGGAGACAGAATCCATAATGGTGGAGATCACTGGGGACGCCATAATGGCCGGATCCACATGGATCAATCTTGCCAGCATAGGCAGAAGGCTTCCGATAAACTTGGCAATGATAATAATGAGAAATAGGGATAGAGACACCACCAGCGTAATGACAGTCTGTCCCGGGTAGGTAATCAGCAGGCGGGCGGTATTGACCGCACAGAGGGCAACGCCGCACAAAATGGCCACCCGCAGTTCCTTCATGGCCACCCGGAACCAGTCCCGGAGGCGAATGTCGCCCACGGACATACCACGGATGATCAGGGTACTGGCCTGGGAACCGGCATTTCCTGCAGTACCGGTCAGCATAGGCATACAGGTCACCAGCAGCGGATACGCCACAAATGCAGCTTCATAATGGGCCAGGATAGAGCCGGTAAACATGGCTGAAATCATCAGGAACATGAGCCAGACGATTCGGTTCTTAGCCAGGGACAAGACGCTGGTTTTCAAATAAGGATGATCCGATGGCGCAATACCGGCCATCTTTTCCATATCCTCCGTGGCCTCTTCCTCAATGACGTCCATGACGTCGTCGGCAGTGATGATGCCCACCAGGCGATTTTCCTTGTCCACCACAGGCATGGCCAAGAAGTCGTATTTCATCATGGTCTGGGCCGCCGATTCCTTGTCCTCCAGGGTGGAGGCGGTGATGACATCCGTCTCCATGATGTCCTCCACCAAGGTGTCGTCGGAATTGAGCAGCAGCTCCTTCACCGTCACAACGCCTTCCAGAATCCGCTTGTTGTTGGTGACATAGCAGGTATAAATCTGCTCGGACTCCTCGCCCCGTTTCCGAATACGGTCAATCGCCTGCAGCACCGTCATGTCCTTATGAAGGTCCACATACTCTGCCGTCATAATGCTGCCGGCGGAATCCTCGGGATACTTTAAAAACTGATTGATCAGAGACCGGGTCTCCGGCTTGGTGTTTTTCAGCACGCGCTTGACCACCATAGCCGGCATTTCCTCCAGCATATCCACCGCGTCGTCCACAAACAAATCCTCAATGATGGGGCCGATCTCCTGATCGGTGATGGAGGCGATGATGGTCTGCTGGGTCTCCGGCTCCAGTTCCGCAAAGACGTCGCTGGCCTGATCCTTCGGCAGAGTACGGAAACAGGTGATCTGCTGGAGCGGGGTAAGCTGCTCCATAAAGGCTGCCACATCTATCTCGTTGGTATCGGCAATCTCTTCATGAAGCCGCTGAAACTGTTTGGTCCGCAGCAGCTCATTGAGCTCCTCAATCAGCTGCTCGGTGTCCAACGTATTATTTGACACGGAAAAATCCTCCTATCGTGATGAAATAATAGGAGAAGTGTCAGACGAGACGACCTGGGTCCCTATCCGGTCTATGGGCATTCTGGGGAAGCATCCAAGGGACATAAGGGAACCCATGCATCGTCCGATCTGGTACTTCGTCCGGTGATATCCACTTGATGTTCCCCCTTTCAAGGAATAACTATTGTTGTATTTTGGATTAGCATAGCACGAAATTCCTGGAAATGCAAGCCGTTCAACTGTAAAAACTCCGTAATCCATTGTGCCCGTTTGCATCTGAATCTATGCCCTTGCAATCCCCGCTCCGCAATGCTATACTAGGCTATGATCTTTTGGGAGGTGTCCCCGCCATGTCGAAAAACGCAGCGCCCGTACCCCGGGAACAAAAGCAGCTGAATCGCTTGCTGCTGACGCTGACCATTCTGACACTGCTCAACCTGTTGCTGACAGCTTCCATCGTTGGGCTGATTGCCGGCGTGATCATTCTGGTCATGGTTTGGGGGATCCGTCGGGGAGACTATCCCTTGGCAACGGCTCTGGCGGTTTTCGTATGCCTCTACGGCATCATCAATCTGGTAGTGCTAGGCGTCGTAGTATTTTCGGGCACGGAGGCTCCCGTCTCCTCCCTGATCTGGCTGGGCCTGTACTCTGTCTCCCTCATCGCCTTGGGCATTTTCCTGCGGGCAAGGTCTCTGCGGGAATATCTGAAAACCGCAAAACCTCCGGAGGAAAAAATCAAACGCTTTCACTTTTTCCGTGGTGGCTGGCGGGATCTGTAAATACCCATGGAGCGTTTTTCTCATTACTAACATGAATAGCAAACTCATGCGCTGCAGAGCATCTTCTGCAGCGCATTTGTCATCGTAGCCCGATCCGTATTTGTTCATCAGTTTGTCAATTGCACCGTCAAAAACGGAAATTGATTCTTGATTCCAGTTTATGATAGTTGCCGCCGAATTTTTCCCCAGGTATACTAAATAAAAAGGGAAAGGACTGGTTTCATGTCTTATTACATCGGGCCGAGATGTTCGGCCTGCCACTACTGTTTCAACGAATGTCCCGTAGGGGCGATCCGTTTTGCCGGGACCAGCTATGAGATCGACGAGTTCAAGTGTATCGGCTGCGGAAAATGTGCCGAGGTATGTCCCTCCGGCATCATCTATGATCCGGAAAAACCGGTGGTAAAGGTATCCCACGACCCCATTGAGCGAGAGTGCGATCTGGTGGTGCTGGGTGCTGGCGGCAGTGGTCTGGTATCTGCCGTTCGAGCCGCGCAGCTTTCCGGCAAAAAGGTCATTGTGGTGGAAAAAGCCTCCAAAATTGGCGGCAACACCAATCTTGGTCACGGTTTTATGCTCCGCTACACCAAATGGCATGAGGCCGCCGGCATTCCCGACACCCGGGAGGAGAGCATCAATGCCCTCTATGAGCGCAGCGGCAAGATTCTGGATTATACCCTGCTGCACAACGCCACCTACGCTCTGTCGGATATGTTCGACTGGCTGTGTACCTTCGGCGGTGTGGAGGACAAGTTCGTGCTGAAGAAGATGGGCCCCGGCGGTCCCATGGCTGCTCCGGCTCCGGAAAAATCGGAGGATGGTAAGGAAGAAAAGGCCCCCCAGGGCGGCGGAATGCCCTTTGCCGGTCCCATTGGCGCCATGATTGACTTCCCTGTCCGGACCAAAAACACCAAGTGTACCGACACCTCCATGGGTCCCGGCTGGATGGGCACCTATGTGGTGGAAAAAATGCAGGAGGTGGGCCAGAATCAGTTTGGGGTGGAGATCCTCACCAGCACCGCCGCCAAGCAGCTTTTGACCAATCCAGACGGCAGCTTCCGGGGAGTAGTCTGTGAGGACGACGGCGGCACCGTCACCATCTACGCTAAAGCCTGCGTCATCGCCACCGGCGGCTTTGCCCACAACGACGCCCTCATCAAGCTGACCAACCCCAACTTCTTCCACGGCCAGCCTGTCAAGCGGCTCTCTGTGGCCAGTTCTACCGGCGACGGCATGGCGCTGGTCCAGGGCATTGGCGGCGCCATTGACCTCGAGCGGGTCAGAGTTCCCGCAGGCGGACCGGTCCATCATCCCTGGAACTACACGGTGTTTACCCTGGCGGGCCACGGCAATCCCATGGTAGACGTCAACGGCAATTTGTTTAACGCCATGGGCGGCGGTCCGGGCAATCCGGTAGGACCTCTGGATACTATCGAAGGCGGCATCATCTATCAGATCCTGGACTCCGACGCAGTCGACAGAGGCGGTGAGGAAGGCATTCGCCGTTGCACCGATCCCAGCGCCATGGAGGAGCGGAAAAACTACCGCACCGCCATGGATCAGGAGGCCATGAACGGCTGGCCGGCGAAAAAAGCCTGGACGTTGGAAGGTCTGGCGGAAAAGATCGGCTGCGAACCCGCAGTCCTCCAGGCCAGTATCGATACCTACAATGCTCAGGCCGAGGAAGAAGCCAAGAATCCCCAGCCTGCCGCCCCCGGTCCCATGATGGGCTTTGGTCCGGTGAAAAAATATCCCATCCGCAAGGCCCCCTTCTATGCCATCACTTGCGGCCGATTCAGCGAATCCGCCTCCGGCGGCATCGTCACCGACACCGACCTGACAGTGCTGAAAACCGACGGAAGCCGTATTCCGGGCCTCTATGCCGTGGGCGACAGCTGCCGCGGTCTGTTCCTCAAGGACGACTCCGGCGGAAAATTTGGCGAAATGCCCTGGGCTATGGCCTCCGGCTTTATGGCCGGCAAGCTGGCGGCGGACTATTTGGGCTAATTGTACCAGGGATTCTGCCACGAGAATCTTGCAAAAGCCCATCCCAAAATCACACACAGATAAAAACAGCAGGAGAACAGGTTTGTCCCGTTCTCCTGCTGTTTTGGTTTTCTTGAATCAGATCTCCATAATCACAGGAAGGATCATGGGATTGCGCTTCGTGTGCTTATAGAGGTAATTGGACAGGGTGGATTTGATATTTGCCTTGATGGTGGCCCAGTCGGTGATCCGCTGGTTCAGGCACTCCTCCACCGCATCGGTGGCAATGTCCTTCAAATCCTCCATCAGATCCCCGGACTCCTTGACATAGATGAAGCCACGGGTGATGATGTCCGGACCGGACAAAATGGTCCCGTCCTCTCCCGAGAGATTGACCACCACCACGATCATACCGTCCTGGGCCAGATGTTTCCGATCCCGGAGCACCACGCTGCCCACATCGCCCACGCCCAGACCGTCCACCAGCATCTTGCCTGCTGGGACAGTACCTGCCAGCTTGCAGGAGCTTCTGGTCAGCTCAATGACCCGACCGATATCGCTGATGACAATCCGGTTGGGATCCATCCCCATCTCCCGAGCCAGCTGGGCGTGACGCTTGAGGTGGCGCTGCTCACCATGGAGGGGGATAAAGAACTTGGGCTTCACCAGCGCATGGATGATCTTCAGTTCCTCCTGGCAGGCATGTCCAGACACATGGAGATCCGCCAACTTGTCATAGACCACCTCGGCGCCCTTGCGGTAGAGCTCGTTGATGACGGCGGAAATGGTCTTTTCATTGCCGGGAATGGCAGACGCCGAGATCAGCACCCGATCTCCCGGTCCGATCTCCACCTGCCGGTGGCCGGAAAAGGCCATCCGATACAGAGCCGACATATTCTCGCCCTGGGACCCAGTGGTGATGATGACCTGCTTATTCTTGGGGACGGATTTGATGGCGTTGATGTCCACCAGGGTATTCTTGGGCACATCCATATAACCCAGTTCCGTGGAGACTTTCAGCATATTTTCCATGCTCCGGCCCGTCACGGCCACCTTTTTCCCGTACTTAGCGGCGGTGGTGATGACACTCTGGATTCGATCCACATTGGAAGCAAAGGTGGTAACGATGATCCGCTGCTCGCAGCCCTTAAACATCTCGTCAAAGGTTCTGGCCACCTTCCGTTCCGAGGGAGAATAGCCCTCCCGTTCCACGTTGGTGGAATCACACAGCAGGGCCAAAACGCCCTTGTTACCCAAAGCGCCCAATCTTGCCAGATCGGTAATTCCGCCGGTAATAGGGGTGGGGTCAATCTTAAAATCGCCGGTCATGATCACCATGCCCACCGGCGTGTGGATGGCAAACGCCACCGCATCGGCAATGGAATGGTTCATGTGGACAAACTCCACCTTGAAGCAGCCCGCCTTTACCACATCCCCGGCCTCATGGGTCAAGATGGTGGTGGTGTCCAGAAGGCCGTGTTCCTCCAGCTTGATCTGCACCAGGCCGGCAGTCAGCCGGGTGGTGTGGACCGGGGCGTTGACCTGATCGAGCACATAGGGCAGTCCGCCGATATGGTCCTCGTGGCCGTGGGTCAAGAAGAAGCCCCGGAGCTTGTTCTGATTTTTCACCAGATAGGTCACATCAGGCACCACCAGGTCCACGCCATACATGTCATCCTCGGGGAAGCCCAGGCCGCAATCCACCACGATCATATCATTGCCGTACTCCAGTACGGTGATGTTTTTTCCGATCTCATTGAGACCGCCCAGGGAAATAATTTTCAGTTTTTCAGCCAAATTGTATCACTACTCCAATCAGGACCGGTGGCGGCTGAGCCACAGATCCGCATAATATGTAATTTTGCAGCAAGAAGCCGCAGGGTGTCTTTTATCAAAGCACCCCTTTTTGCTTATGAGGGACCTGAAAACTCCGCAGAAAACCCTCGCTGCTGTTTCTTGACCCCGTCACGCCAAAAATCCGCAGCGTCGTCACTCCAACAGGAGCTTTCCTATCCATATAGAAATATCTTTCTATCCAGAATGCGCTTCCGCACATAAAACAACAAAGGCAAGCCGCTTTTCGGCAAAATCATTCTGCGGGACCCACGCCCCGCAGGCAAGCCGTAAAGGGTTCATCGCAATTTATTATAACACAGTCCGCAAGAAAAGTATACATGTATTTTCCAATGATCTTTTTGCGCCCTATTTTCCTGCTCCGTCTCGTTAGAATTTTAACTAGGATCAGCCTTTTCACTTGAGTTTATGTATCCTCATATGTTATAATGTTAAAATAGTTGTATAGTGCCGGATTATGCCCGGCACGATTTGGGGCAGAATGGAGTTGATCTCTTTGAATAAAAAGCTATCCCGGCTGTTCTCCCCCAGGATGTCCGTCTACTTTATCATACTGGCGGCATTCTGCTGCGTGGCATGGTTTCTGCTTCCCCCGGTACTGGCGGGATTGGAAACCGCCGTCGCGCTGGGTGTGCTGATCTATGATCGAATCCGTGCCGTACGCCGGAAAAAGGAGATCGCACAATATCTACAAGACGCAAACTTTTCCGTGGACTCCGTTTCCAATGAGCGAATGAGCATTCCCTTGCCGGCTGTGATCCTGAACGTCACAGGCGGAGAGATTATGTGGTGCAACGAGGCCTTTATGCAGATTGCCAATGCCAGCGAAAGCCTTTTTGAAGTAACTCTCACCGATATTTTCCCGGATTTTACCACTGACTGGCTGATTGAAGGAAAAACGGAGTGCCCGGAAGCGGTATCCTTTCAGGATTGCCGCTATCGGATCTATGGAGATCTGATCCGCACAGAGGAAGAAAACTCCCCCTATTTGGCCGCCATGCTCTACTGGGTGGATCTGACGGAGCTTTTGAACGTGCGGGACGAGTACGAGTTATCCCGGCCGGTGGTCAGCATTATCCTGGTGGACAACTACGACGAGCTGACCTCCAACCTTCCGGACAAATCCATCTCCAGCCTTTCCGCCAAACTGGACGACGCCATCACCGCCTGGGTCTCCAATGAAGGAATCCTGCGTAAACTGGAGCGCAACCGGTATCTATTCCTGTTTGAGCAGCGGGATCTCCCCCGGCTCATTGCTGAGAAATTCTCGATTTTGGATACGGTACGGGCCATTACCAACGATTTTGGCACCCCTGCCACCTTGACCATCGGCATCGGCAAGGACGGCCAGTCCCTGCAGGAGAATTATGAATTCGCCTCCCTCAGCGTGGACATGAGTCTTTCCCGGGGCGGCGATCAGGCCATTATCAAGGATCGGTACAATTTTGCCTTTTACGGCGGCCGGGCCCAGGAGGCAGAGCGCCGCACCAAGGTCAAATCCCGTGTCATGGCCGGCTCCCTGTCGGAGCTGATCTCTCAGTCCTCCTCCGTGTTTATCATGGGCCACAAGAACGCTGATATTGACGCAGTAGGCGCTGCCGTGGGCATTATGGCCATTTGCCGGAAACTGGACTGCCCGGCGCAAATCATCATAGATTTGCAGCGAAATTCCGCCCATGCCCTGCTGGAAAAGCTTCAAGCAAAACCGGAATATGCCAATTGCTTTACCACAGAGCAGGACGCACTGCTGGACGCAGACGAAGAAAGCCTGCTAGTGGTGGTGGATACCAACCGTCCCGATCAGGTGGAGTCCCGGATGTTTTTGGAAAACTGCCCCCGGGTGGCTGTGATTGACCATCACCGGCGTGCCGCAGATTACATTGAGGACGCTATTCTCAATTTCCACGAACCTTACGCCTCTTCCGCTTCCGAGCTGGTCACCGAGCTAGTGCAATATCTGCTGGAACGGGAGGATCTGCTGCCGGAAGAGACCATGTCTCTGTTGGCCGGCATCGTACTAGACACCAAGAACTTCTCCGTCCGCACCGGCGCCCGGACCTTTGAGGCGGCTGCCTGGCTTCGGAAACACGGGGCGGATACGGTGGCAGTCAAGCTGCTGTTCCAAAACGATCTCAGCGCTACCCTCTCCCGTTACGAAATTCTGCAGCATGCGGAGCTCTACCGGGGAGATATCGCGCTTTGCTGCCTGGACTACACCTCGGATCGGATCATTGCCGCCCAGGCTGCCGATGAGCTGCTGAATATCTCCGGCATTCAGGCCAGCTTTGTGTTCTATCCCGACGGGGATCTGGTCATGTGTTCGGCCCGGTCCATCGGAGAAGCCAACGTCCAGATGATTCTGGAGCCTCTGGGCGGCGGTGGAAATCAGGCCACTGCCGGAGCCCAGATCAAGGGCATGACCCCGGAGCAGGTGTGTCAGGCCATCAAGGATTCCATCGACAATTTCTTCAGTGAATGATTTCACAGGGACTTAGAAAGGAGCAATCACTTATGAAAGTTATTTTATTGCAGGACATTCGCGGCAAGGGGAAAAAGGGCCAGATGATCGAGGCCTCCGACGGCTATGCCCGGAACTTCCTGCTTCCCAGAAAAATGGCCATTGAGGCCACTGCCGACAACATCAACACCATGAAGATGAACGACAAAGCTAAGGCCGAGCAGATGGCCCGAGAAAAGGCCCAGGCCCAGGAGTTTGCCGACAAACTGAAGGAGATCACCGTGGAGATCACCGCAAAATCCGGCAACGGCGGTCGGCTCTTTGGGTCCATCACCTCTGCCGAGGTATCCGAGGCTCTGAAGACCCAGCACGGCATTGCCATCGACAAGAAGAAGATTGTGCAGGATGAGCCTATCAAGTCCTTCGGCACCTTTACCCTGAAGGCAAAGCTGGGGTATGAGATCACGGCCAATATCTCCGTCCACGTCAGTGAGGGATAAATTCTTCCCATTTTGTTGTTGAGAGGTGTGAACCATGGATGATCTGCTTTCCAGGCAGCTGCCCCACTCGCTGGAGGCTGAGCAGGCCGTTATCGGCTCTATGCTCATCGACAGCCACTGTGTGGCGGATATGCTGGAAATTCTGAAACCAAATGACTTTTATTTGCAGCAGAACAAGGATATTTTCACCACGATCTATACCATGTTCAACTTCTCCATGAATATTGACCCGGTGACGGTGATGGACCAGATGAAGCAGTCCGGTGTCTACGACGAGGAAAAAACCCGGGACTATCTGCTGCAAATCTTGGACATCACCCCTACTGCCGCCAACGCCAAACAGTACGCCCAAATTGTGGCGGATAAATCCCTGCTGCGTCAGCTGGCCCAGGCTGCCATCGACATTTCCCAGATTGTTTCGGAGGAAGTGGGCTCCGCCCAGAGCATTATGGATGCCGCGGAGCAGAAGATCTATGCTATCCGAAATGGACGCAGCCGCCAGGAGTTGGAACATATCGGCACCATTCTGCTGTCTGTGTACGAACAGCTTGCCGAACGGGCCAGGTCTGACAGCGCCATCCCCGGCCTTTCCACAGGTCTGCGGGATCTGGACGCCAAGATCAACGGCCTGAACAAGTCCGATTTGCTGCTGATTGCTGCCCGGCCTGGCATGGGAAAGAGCTCCATCGCTCTGAATATTGCGCTGTCAGTGGCCAAGCAATATAAAAAGGCCGTGGTCATTTTTAACCTGGAAATGAGCAAGGAGCAGCTGGTCTCCAGGCTTCTATCCAACGAGAGTTTTGTGGACTCTCAGCTGCTGCTCACCGGCAAACTCTCTGACGAGGAGTGGGACAAGCTGGGGGTGGCCGCCTCTGCCCTGAGCCAGACGGATATTCGCATCGACGACAATCCATCCATCACCGTAACGGAGATGAATGCAAAATGCCGTCGGGT
>CASEPH010000256.1 GCA_949289625.1 uncultured Clostridia bacterium
AGTATCAGTGCCAAAGGAGGTCGCAGACTTCCTGGAGCAGGATCGGAAGCGGGAACAGGCGCAGGAAAAGCAGGACAAAAGGCATCTGAGTAAAAGTGCGTTTGAAACGGTGCTGTCCGGTTCGGATTGTGTCAGGCGTCCTGTGGAGGATGCTGTACTCTGGAACCTCCAGCTTGAAACTCTGCGGAAAGCCGTCGATGAGCTTGGTGAGCAGGGTCGGGATCTTGTAGAACTCCGATATGGCAGGGGTCTGACCATGGAGGAGATCGGGACGATCTACGGCGTGTCCAAGGCGGCGGTATCTAAGCGGCTGAAAAAGCTCCACGAGCAGCTGAGGGGCTCTGTCTTATGACAGAGCCCCTCGGCTTTTTTCTCTGGATTTTACTATGCACAGTCTCCGCTCCCATCCATACTGGACGGGAGCCAAATTTTTTCGAAATTTTTTGTTTTCCTGGTTTACAAACCGCCTCTGAGTGTCCTAGTAGGTAGAGGGCAAAATTTCCGGATCGCGGAAACCCCGGCTCCGGCCGTGGCCGGGAGGTCCTGAATGAACCTACAAAGGAGTATCAGATCATGAATGTTTTTGGAAATAGCTCAAAACAGCTGCTGCAAGCCCTGACTGCCAACGCGGAGGAGGAAACCATGGCCTACGTCCTTCAGGAGATGCAGGCAGTCCTGGGCGAAGAGATGCCGGAAGCGGATGCGGTGCGGACCTATCTGCAAGATCCAGACAAGCCCACGAAGCTCAGCGTGGCGCAGCAGATCGTGGCCATGGATAAACTGCTGGAGTGTGTGGAAGTCAACCTCCGCACACTCTGTGACCTAATCCGCTACCAACAGCTGAAGGAGGCCGGAGTAGTTAACTCCGTGAAAGAGTTCCTGCAACTGGTTCACCCAGATGATGTCCGCGATGTACAAAAGGAGGATCCTGATTGAAAAAATCCGAATACAAGTCCTACGACGACCTGCCGCTGTTCCTCAATGCAGATACAGTGGCAAAGGTGCTGGGAGTATCGATCTCCAGCGCCTACGAACTCTTCCATGAACCCGGTTTCCCCACGCTACGGGTTGGAAGCCGTATGGTGGTGCCGAAAGAAAAGTTCATGGCATGGGTGACCACCCAGGCGGAAGGAGGGTGCCAATGAATCTGTTTCCGTATCAGCGTGACATAACGCGATCTCGTTTCACGCTGCCCAACGAGATCTGGAAATGGAAACTGAAACCGCCTGCCTTCGCAGTGCTGGCGTATCTCCAGTATCGTCACTGCAGAAACTTCAACGGCTCTGCCACCCCGGGAGAATTGGCGGAGTACACTCGCATGAGCGTGGAGATGGCCCAGTCCAGTGTCGAGTCCCTGCTCCACAATGGACTGCTCACCGTCGATCTCATCCCAAACCTGTCCGATGAACGCGGCGGCAAATTTTTCACCATGCCTGATGAAGTGTTCCACCTTGGAATTGGCCACGGAGCAATCACAGTCTACGCTTACCTGCTGTGCTGTGAAGATCGCCGCACACACCAATGCCATCCCAGTTACAACACGATCTCTTCCACGGTAGGCCTTGCCGTCAACACGGTGATGAAGCACATCAACAAACTGGCGGAGCGACAGTTTATCTCAGTGGAGCGCACCAGCTACCTGGATGCCAACGGCATGAAGTGGAACGGCAACAATCTCTATACGATCCTGCCCATCCAGCAGGCGGCGGATGCGTTCTACCAGCGGCAGCTGGACAGGCTGGAACAGAGTGTGAATCGACAGCAGGCTGCGAACCTCCTGCAGAAGCAGGAAAGCTCCGCGTGACCGCTTGTGAGCCGCTGTAGGCCCCGATTGCGGGAGGGGCAGAGTCCCTGCCCCTCCCAGAGGCTTTGGCCCGGTTTTGGACCGCTGTTCCCACCTTCTTGGAACAGGGCTTTGCCTCCGGGATTCCCGCTGCGAGGGACGAAAAGAAGAGCAGGATAAAAGGAAGGCGTCAAGACCGCCGCGCTGCCCAGTCACATCTGCCCGCAGTGCGGGCAGTTACGGGGATTTTTACGTGGCTGTGAAGTGGGGTCAAAAACAGCAAGCGGGGATCACGTTTGCGGTCACAATCCCTGCAAGCCTACGGCCACAACAAAAAAACAGGGGTCAAACCCCGGAAAGGAGCCACTTATGGCCCAAAAAGAGAAACTCGCCGTCTATTTCTCCCCAGAGAAGAAGGCCATCTTAGAACGGCGATATCGGGAGGACGGGAGCCGGAGCATGACCGCCTTCGTCGAGCGGGCGGTGGACTTCTACCTGGACTACCTCAGCGCCAACAACGCCGGTCTGTTCCTCCCTACCTCCATCAAGTCCTATCTGGACGGACGGCTGGGACAGCTGGAAAATCGTCTGGGAGCTCTGGCCTTCCGGCAGGCGGTGGAGCAGGACATGGTGGCTGGTATCTTGGCCGACGCCTATCAGTTCAGCGACGAGGATCTTCGCCGTCGAAGGGCGGAGAGTGTGCAGAATGTGAAGAAAACCAATGGCCGCATCTCCCTGGAACAGCGGGTGCAGGGAGCCTGGGAGGAGGACGATGAGTGGCTCGACTGATCGTGAAAAGTCCCTATCTCAAGTGCGATAGGAACCGTTCTGTCAGCGGCTACCTGCGATACATTGGAACACGGGAGCGTGTGGAGTTGCTCACGGATGACCGTCCGCCCACCAGAAAGCAGGAGCAGTTGGTCAAGAAGCTGACGAAAGATTTCCCTTCATCCAAAAAGTTGGAGGAGTATTCTGACTACGAAGCCAAGCCTACCAAAGCAAACGCCTCTGCATTTATCACAAGAGCATTGGAGGAAAACTGGCCGGCGGTACAGCAGTCAGAGGGCTACATGAAGTACATCGCTACCCGCCCCAGGGCGGAACAGTTGGGCAACCACGGTTTATTCAGTGACGAGGATGACGTTGACTTAGCAAAAGCCATGGATGAATTGGATCACTACACCGGCAACGTGTGGACCCACATCATCTCCCTGAAGCGGGAGGATGCGGCGCGTCTTGGCTACGACAATGCCAAGGCGTGGATGAATTTGCTCCGGGCAAACCGCAACGACATCGCCGCCGCGATGAACATCCCGCCAAATCACTTCCGCTGGTATGCCGCTTTCCACGACGAGGGGGAGCACCCCCATATCCACATGATGGCGTGGTCAACGGTGCCGGAAGAAGCCTATCTCACAAAAGAAGGAATCCGGCAGATCAAGTCAAAGCTGATGAATCAAATTTTCCGGCAGGAGATGCTTCACACCTATGAGCAGAAATCCCAGTCGCGGGATGAGTTGGTGCGGGAGGCACGCAGGGCCATTCGACGTCTGACCCGTGAAATGGTACAGAGCACCTGCTCAGTTCCGAAGATCGAGCAGAAGATGGAACAGCTGGCCGGACAGCTGGAGACCGTCAAGGGCAAGAAGTCCTACGGCTACCTTCCCAAGCCGCTGAAGAAAACTGTAGATGAAATCGTGGATCATCTGGAAGAGATACCAGTAGTGAAATCCTGCTACGACCAGTGGTGCGTCCTCCAAAATGAAGTCGACAGCTACTACCACGACAGTCCCAGAGAGAAGAAAAAGCTGTCCCAGGAGAAAGAATTCCGGCAGATCAAAAACGCCGTCATC
>CASEPH010000257.1 GCA_949289625.1 uncultured Clostridia bacterium
GAAGAGGAGAACCCAAAAGTCTGATCCTGGGCAAATTCTGTCTCAGCCACTGGAATCAGGTGATCGTCCCGCCGGACGTAATGAACGCCCTGAATGGTATACCGCCCGCCTTCCTGAAAGAAGGGACAGATGATCTCCCCGTCAAAATGGGGATGGCCTGCGGACTCCAGAACGTGCCGCAGGGTTTCTGTCTCCAGAGGATAGTGACCGCGCAAAGTCGAATCGCCCCGACTGACAACCAGGTACGGCTCCTGGGCGGCAGCGACGATTCGCTGACCAATTTCCCGGTGAACGGCGGCAGTCCGCTCGGCGGAAAAGCTGCGGGAATTGGTCAGGAGAAAAAACATCCGGCGGGATTCTGCAAAGCCAGCTCGAAGACTCTCGAGGGACCAATTGGTATATACAGATACATCGTGGACAGTTTGCACACCGGTGGGGTCATCGTCTAATACCACGAGCTTATGCATCAGACCGGACAGAGCTGCTTGATAACGTTCTTCAACCTGGGCGCAGTCATAGGCCGGCAGGGAAGAAATTACCTTTGAAAAGGAAAGATTCGACATTCAAGTCCCTCCATATTCAAGCATATCTGAGGAAGGTTCCACGTTCGTCAAAGACGGGAGAAAGAGCAGGAGCGGCTGATTCACCAGATGCGGCAGCAAGCCCTTCTGAGATGTAGAAGTGCTGCGTAGACAGCGTATCACGGATGTGGGCGATCCGCAGCGACCCTGGCAGATGGCCGACACATGCCTTGATTCCATACAGGTAGGCCAGGCGGTCGTTGGGAAGAATAACGGGCATCCGCATGGGCACCGGCTCATTGGAGGTAATACCGTTGGGATAGGTTGCGGCAAAATTAATGGCATCCGCCAGCCGCTGGCTAGCAATATCTGCCAGCCCCATCCCGTTGGCATTGCCCTGAGTCTTTTCTGTCAGGGAAAAAACCACCACACGCTCTGCATAAGGAGTAAAGGAACCGAGGGGACCGGAGCGGCCGATAACATTTGTGTCCATCCCGGTTCCGCTCAGATCTTTCCCCATCCGGGTTACAACAATCAGGTCCACCTTTTCAAAGGGGAGTCTGGGCATCCTAGCCCTGGCCAGATCCAGCAGACGCGGTTCACGGTCCAATACCTGCTCAGGGGAGACGGCTTCGATTTGGGCAATGTGGTGAAGAGCATTTTCCACGGTTGCCACAAAAAATGCAATTTTTCCAGTCTGCAGGATAACGGTCCCAAATTCCTGTACATTCCGGCTCATATTGGGAAAGCCTTGACTGTGGCAGATATCAGCCCCATATTGCTTGCCCAATCCGATAGCCAGCATCTTCAGCAGCCCGCTTTCATAAGGGCCACGGAAGTCTGTGTGAGGCTTGACCCGGTTGATGGGGATAATTGCGTCTGCTTCCATTGCCAGCCTGTCTACCCGCACAGGCAGGCCGCTGAGAGAGGTACCCACCAGAATGGTATCCATGGAGGAGCGGATCTCCGCCCCCACATGCTCCGGGGTGAGCCCCAGATGTGTGAGGACGGAACGCTGCCCTTCTGCGGTTGCACCGCCGTGACTGCCCATAGCCGGAACCAGAAAGGGTTCGGAACCAGCCTGCCTGACCAGATCGGCCACGGTACGTACAATGGGGATCATCTCTGCCAGTTCGCGGCTTCCCACTGCGATGGCAACCTGCCCGCCGGCAGGGATTCGGTCTAGCAGATTCTGCTGGGAAATAGACTGACGCAGCGCGTCTGCAGGATCTGGAACGGCATCATCCAGGATTTGCTGAGAGAAGGCAAACATATGGGGAAATCGGACGTTCCGCAGCAACTCCTCATATAAAGCAGTTGGCCCTATATTCAACGTGTGCATGAATGTTGCCACCTCCGGCGCTTTTATGCCTCCAGGCTGGTGGATACCCCATATTCTGTCCGTAGCTTCGCTAGTGTTTCCAGGGTGCTGACGGGCACAGGAATACCATTGGCACGGCGATCGATTTCCCGGTTGTGTTCAATTTCACCAGGGAAGCAC
>CASEPH010000258.1 GCA_949289625.1 uncultured Clostridia bacterium
AATCGGCCTCAAGCACAATATCCCCCAGGGCACCTATTTCGTGATGGTGGACATCCAGGACTTTTTGAACCTGCCCCAGTTTGCAGGATACAGTGATTTGGAATTCTGTGAATGGATGATCCGGGAAATCGGTGTAGCAGCAGTGCCGGGGTCCAGCTTCTTCCGTGAGCCGGTCAACAATCTGATTCGTCTGCATTTTGCCCGCTCGGAGGAGACCATTGATGAAGCTCTCCGCCGTCTGAGCCGGATGTCGGAACTGCTCAAATAATGAGTGGGAAGGAGAGGACACGATGTCTGCAACAACCTATTTTGCAAACTACACCATCGGCACCGATGCCTATCGCGCTGTGCCGCAGGTATGTAAACTGTATGGAAGCCGTGCTCTGCTGATCGGTGGTCCCAAAGCCATGGAGGCTGCAGCTCCTGCCCTGCGGCAGGCACTGGAAGGCAGCGATTTGGAAATTGTGGCCCAAGAGGGATTCGGTACCGACTGTACGGTCAGCCGGATGGAAGAACTGGCTGCTTTGGCCAAACAGAACGGAGCCGAGATGATCTTTGGCATGGGAGGCGGCAAGGCTCTGGACACCGCCAAGGGAGCAGCATGGCGGGCAGGTTTGCCGGTGTTTACATTCCCTACCATTGCGGCAACCTGCGCCGGTACAACAGCCTTGTCGGTGGTTTATCGGGAAGACGGCAGTTTCAGCCATTTTGATTACTTTGATCGCCCGGCGGTGCACTGTTTCATTCATACTGGTGTCATTGCCGCGGCTCCGTCCTGCTATCTGCGGGCCGGTATGGGAGACACCTTGGGGAAATACTATGAGTGCCAGTTTTCCTCTCGCGGAGAGTCACTGCCTCACAGCTCAGCACTGGCCCGTTCAATCAGCGAGATGTGCTGCTTCCCGCTGTTGGAACACGGCGCGGCTGCCCTAGCTGACTGTCATGCCAACCAGGCTACACCGGCGCTGGAAGAGGCCGTCCTCGCCAATGTGGTGAGCACAGGGCTGGTCTCTCTGCTGGTGGATGAAAATTATAACGGTGCAGTAGCTCATTCGGTTTATTATGGATTGGTTCTGCTGCCTGGTTTTGAAGCGGCCTTTCTCCACGGGGATGTGGTAGCCTATGGCGTATTGGTTCAGCTGGCCTTGGACCATCAGGACCACGAGATGCAAAAAATCCGGCATTTCATGGACGAACTGGGAATTCCTGCAACCCTGCGGCAAATGAACGTCTCGCTGGACCGGAAGATACTGGAACCTGTTCTGGTAGAAGCCGTTCACAGCCCTGATATGGAACATATTCCGTATCCTGTCACCGAAGATATGCTGTTTGAAGCGATGCAGCGGGTGGAAGTGCTGTAATCCTGTTTGGAGTGTAGGAGGAGTGAGAAACAATGAACAAATCAACTGCCATCAACCCCAAAAACCTGCTCAAATTTATTTTATGTTCCGCTTTTGGTGTTCTGATGTTCCTGGTCCCTATCCCGCAAGGGGAGTCTTTTACGACCCCGCTGGACTTTCTCAAGACTGGGTTGAAAAATTTCATGGGCGTCAGCATGAACTACATCATTGTAGCCATTATGATTGTCTCGGCCGTTATGGGCATCATTGACCTGGTAGCCAAGCCAGACTTTATCCGCAAGAATTCCTATATGAGCAAAGCATTCCACACTACTCCCTTCTATCTGGGCTCCAAGATTCTGGGCGCCGTCTTTGCCTGTATGGTGGTGTTTGGTTTCGGACCGGAAGCAGTGACCTCGGCGGATACCGGCGTCACCATGCTGGATCTGTGCAATACTTTGCTGTGCATTGTGGTATCCTTCAGCTTTATTTTGCCGTTTCTCACCGACTGCGGCATTATGGAGTTCCTGGGTGTCCTGCTGCGCCCTGTGGTACGTCCTCTGTTCCGGGTCCCGGGCCGCGCCTCGGTGGACCTGATTGCATCCTGGTTCGGTGCTTCCAACGCCGCTGTCATTCTTACCCGCGAACAGTACATGAAGGGGTTCTATACCAAGCGGGAAGCGGGCTATATCATGACCAACTTCTCGCTGGTGTCCATTCCTTTCTGCCTGATGATTGCCAATACCGTAAACGTCAGCAACTTGTTTCCGTCCTTCTATCTGTGCATTTGTATTGTAGGCGTAATTTTGGCTGTGATTGGCATCCGCATCCCGCCCATCAGCACCATCCCTGACACCTACCATGAAAAAACCGGTAAGCAACTCAATGAGGATTTGCCCGAAAATACCAAGCTGCTGCCCTATGCGCTGGAGCTGAGCTGCCAGCGTGCCGAACAGTTCACAGTAGGCAAGATTGTTTCCAGCGGCATGGAAGTCGTGGTGGGTATGTTCTTCGACCTGGTGCCGGTGGTCATGGCCTGGGGTATGGTAGCCCTGATGATTGCGACCTACACACCGGTGTTCCAGTGGATTTCCTACCCCATCGGGCTGTACCTGCAGCTGTTCGGGGTGGAGGAGGCCTTTGCGGTGGCGCCGGCGGCCCTGATCGGCTTCACCGACATGTTCATCCCCGCCCTGCTGATCACGGGGGTGGCC
>CASEPH010000259.1 GCA_949289625.1 uncultured Clostridia bacterium
CCGCCACCATCGTCCTTAAATCCTCTGATATACCCCATAGATGATTGAACCGAAGTTTTTAACGTGATTTCTGTGCCGTCCTCCGAAACAGAATAACCGGTTAAAATCACATCTGTCCGCTTACAAAATCCAGTTCCAACCAAAAAAGAAACGGTCAGGATCAATAGGACTGCTGCTATCCCGATCACAAGTGATCTCTTGTTTTTCATATCGAATGCCTCCTATTCTGCGGCGGTCAGAAAGATGCCAATAGATTTGTGTGCGAAAACGCAGCTGGTTGATAGCTCTGCCTCTGCCATTTCAGCGGCGTTTGTCAAGCCGGGCGTTCCAGTTTTTGTGGGCCGGTTTCAAAACCCGTCCAAGGGACCGGCTTGGATTCAAAGGGAGTGATGGCTTTTTCTGTTTTGAACAGATGCGATGGCTCCGGCAGCCAGAAGGAGGACGGGCCACAGAAGCAGGCCATAGACAGCGGCGATTCCGTAATGGATGTAGGCGGGGCTGCCATAGGAGACAACCGCCCAGATCAAGTCATTGCAGCACTCAGCCGCAAGAAACCAGAACACAATGTTTTTGGCGTTTGCGCTGGTCTGATTGGCTTTCTGAAACAATAAAAGTGCAAAGTAAAAGGCAGCGCACAACACCCATCCGGCCAGCCAGACTTCACCGCCCTGGGCCTGGCCAATCGAAAAGAGTGCAGCAATCATGACGGTTTTACCTCCTGGTTGATTCCTTTTCCGCAGTAAAGCAATAGGTTGAACCGGTCTGATTTTTTGGTCAGGACAATATGGATCAGAGTTGTATGTCAAAGTTTTTGTCTTCATATCGCTTTTCACGGAACACGAGTCTCCATTCCACACGATCAACGGGATCAAAATGCAGGCTGGAGCAGGCAGCGCGAAGTTTACCCTGGGCGGCAGACCGCCCACTTATGATAGCAGTGGGACCGTCTGCTCCGCCGATGATGCCGATCACAAAAGCATCATGGAGAGCTGCAGGTTCAAATGGATTGTTCGGGCGAGGTTTTGGTCTGGGATGGTCTCCGTCGGAACAATCCGCCACATCCAGATTGCCGCCTGAAAATTCCGGTGTGACCGTATAACTCATAAGGTGATAATGGGTAGGATACTCCATATCCTGCATCATCCGGCTGGTATCCAGGACCTGCGACTGGTATTCCTGTACCGTCAGGGTGTATTCTGTACCGCCTTCGGGGTAAACAAAAGAGAAGGTGTCACCTGGTTTCTCTGCCTGGAAATGGGGGCCGGGGATGGAAACTTCCTGCTGTACCATGGTCACCGACAGGTGCTTGATCTCCGGCTTTTTCCTGGTTGCCCAGGGGTAGCTGAAGCGTTGGATGACCCATCCCAAAGCTGTATCAAGCTGATAGTGCGCAATCGCCTGCTTGGAATCCTGCTCTGCCTCGGCTGCAAATCCCTCCGGCAGACAGGGAATGTAGGACGTTCCACAGCCATGAGAAAAATGGAGCTCTTTCCCGTTCAGCCGGAAGACGGGGCGAAAATCCAAACGCATGGGATTGTCCAGCTCCATTTGCATCCGTTGTTCCCGGGTAAACTGCTCTTCATCGGCGTCTGCGCTCAGATGCCACTTGTCCATGAAGGCAAGGATGTCTGCGGGCTCGACCTGCATACAGAAATCAACCACCAACCCTTTGGAGCAGGAATAGACAGAAGGGATGATCCAGTGCCGCCCGGCCCAATCAAACTGCGTGTTTACGGGAATTTCTTTGCCGGGCCGCTGGCCTTTCGGATGGCCCCAAAAGCTGCCGTCAAAAGTTACTTCCCATTGTGGAGTTTCCTTTGGCGCGACAGGGTTCATGTCCTCATCGTAGTAATCCTCTGTATAAGGAATGGCAGAAAGATCAAACGCCGCCTGGAGCTGCTTTACATAGTGAAAGGCATCATCCATTGGTTTAAGGTTGGTTTTTGCCCGGATGGCGTCCAGCACGGTCTGCTGCTCGGGTGTCGCAGGGCAATCCATCAGAAAGGCTTTGTACTGCTCCTCATCCCATGCGTAACATTGTTCCAGGGCGGCCATATCGGTGCAAGACAGGAGCAGCCGCAATAGATCTTCAAAATTCCGGGCAATGGGATGGACATACGTCCCGATATTCATAGGGCTGACTGCAAAAATCATATCCCCAAAGCCGCGAATGGTGCAGTAGTGGATGCCATCCACACCGGCCCAGCCAAGAACCTTGACTCCTCTTGGGGTACAGAAATAAGGAATGAATGCTCCATCTGTTCTCCAGCCCAAGGGGGCCAGGTCGATGCCTTTCTTCAAAAATGTTTGATATGTGAGCGCCATGTTGTTTTGACCTTTCTTTGCCGGTGGAATCTTGATTGATATGGGAATCAATCCATGCGCTGATACGCTGCGACTTTTTCAGCGAGTAGCCGGGACAGGGCGGAAAAATCACCCTGTACCAAATCCTGCTTCTGCAAAAGGGTGACCCGCTGCCCGAACACAAGAAGCAGGGTGTCTTCTGTTTCCCATGCCGATTCAAAATTACTGTACGGTACAAACTCTGAGCCGCCCTTCGCTGAAAGGCTCATTCCCTGATCGGAGAAGGAAACAATCGGAGCAGGGCTTTCTGGTGTCTGATCTTTCCCTTCCAGAAGCAGCCGGGCGGAGCGGTCAAATGTTTTTTCCCGACTCTTTCTGGTGCGCCATAACCCGCTGACGCCCAGCACCACAGCGGCTGCACCGACTACAAGAGGCACCAGCAGCTCCTTTGGTTCCATCAGGCCGGGCACAACCAGAATTACCCCCGCTGCCAGGCAAAGAATGCTGAACAGCCTGGTGCGCAGCCGGCTCCGGCTGGCTCTTTGAGAGAGGGAGGGGAGGCGGTCAATGTATCGCCACATGTCGGGATAGCGTTCCCGGGAAAGATGTTCCGATCTCTTTTCAAGGGCCCTGCTCACCTGGGGCAGAAGGCGACGGATATCATAGGAACGGATTTGGAACAGGTAGGGGTCGGCGGTATGACTGGCTTTCATCTTCATCACCTTCCGTATGGTATGGCTGAGGCGTTTTGCAGGTCGGTCTGATTGCAATATGGTTCTGCTTTCATTGTGCCATAG
>CASEPH010000260.1 GCA_949289625.1 uncultured Clostridia bacterium
TCTGCAGCGCCAACGGGAGGGCATCGAGATCGCCAAGCAACAGGGAAAGTACACCGGCAGGCAGCCGATTGTCCATCCGGATTTTGACAAGGTAACCGCACAGTGGCGGAGCGGGGAACTTACTGCTATCCAGGCCATGAAGCGGCTGGGTATGAGCAAGGCGACCTTCTACCGGCGGGTAAAGATATAAAAAAGGTGGGAAACGTGGGAAGTTCCCACCTTTCCCACCTTTTTTAATCCAAGAATACCTTCCGATATAGAGAGACTACCTTCTTAAGCATGTCCTCCCGAATTCGTTCACAACAGAGCTTTTGAATCGTCAGCTCTACTTGAGCTAAATAAGGCTGATAGTCCTCTGCGTGAAATTCGTTGCCCTGCAAACATATAAACGAGGCATTTAATTCATCTATTGTGAAATCAGATCCCGGATAAAGGACATTTTCTTCCCCTTCTACATATTTAGAAACTTCATCATCACTACGAATCAACTTTTCCAGCCATACTGCAAGCTCTCTATGCCATGTTCTGGTCGGAGCACTCATACCAATTCCGTATGGGGAAAGGAACGCGAGTTTTTTATATTCTTCTGCAACTGCTTTTGTAACTATATGATCTAACCTTCTACGTATTTTCCATTCTTTGCTTTTCGACGATTTTTCTTTCGCAACTGTTTCATAAAAAAATTGAAAGTCTGTTTGCTCAATCCATGTTTTAGCATATTGCGGTAGCATAGAATAGTCAAACTCTAATAACTTATCAATATGATCCTGAATGATATACATCGTTTCCATAGAATAGTCGTTACTTCCCAATTCTATGTCTGTTGTAATAGATCCACGTTTCAGCATATGGCGTTGACATCTCTGGAAAAGATAATAATTCAAAGTCGAATTTTGAATAAAAGGGCACTTCCAATCCCACCACTTGCAAAGTGCGGCAAATAACCACTGATGACAGGTTTGAAGCTGTATAGATCGGCGATCCAAACTGCAGAGATCCGATTGAAAAGCTGTATGGCTTTCGTTAACGGCAAATCTGGTCCGAAGGAACGGGGCAACTGGGTTTTGATTATGCATTAAAAACTTGCTCAGGAAAAATGATGCAGCTTCTAGGGTTCCCTTCCATGAAAAGACGCTCTCCATTCCTTTAATAAATCGATAAATTGGGTGTCTCCGATAGCTCTGAAGAATATTACGCTCTGTACGCTTTAGCCCTCTCAGAGGCCTTTCCTCATTCCATAAAGGATATTTCTCCATAATATTAGGTGTGATTTTACTTAGTCTGGCAATATGTAGAAATTCTGTTAATCCTAATGTAACAATAAGGTCTTCATCAAAAGGCGATGAAATTTGACGAACCTTAGCATTTAATTCGTTAAGATACTTTTTATAGCTATAAAGCCATTTCCCCTTATAGTTAATATTGGACTGGACTTGCATAATTCTATTCAGTACTCTCCAAAATCGATCTAAGGTAAGTATAATAACACCAATTTCTTTGATCTGTTCCAAACAAGATTCCGCTGTTTTGCGCTCTATCTCTTGAACCTCTAGATACTGCGAAAGACTATACTGACTGTAGATGTTCCAGAATGCCTCATATGCTCTTTTTGGAATATCAATATGAGAAGGAGCTATTTCGGCCTTTTCATGCATCAAATTACTCCAATTACCAAATAATTTACTCCCTTCATTTAATGGATTGAGTAGTCGGTCACGCAACCATCGATATTCATCCCCAAAATGGCCATAAGTCCGTCTCTTCGCAATTTCATCGAGGCAACCCATATATATTTTGACGCAGTTTCCACTCTCTTCGCACTCCTTGGTAAACATGCTTAAATCGCAGGGGCGTACATGCGTACGCTCCTCCGGCAAAACATATGTGCCAAACAAAAAACCACGTCCTGCAATTGCATAAGTCAATACTTCCTTCAACATGTTTTTGTTGTTCTTACGAAGTGATTCAATATTCTGTTCGACAGCATCGAAAAATGCCAGGGCATTGTGAGTAGGCAGCCTGAGTTCTTTGCAAATCCAGTAAAAATTGTCCAGTTCTTCTACAGCACCTTCTCTATAGTAGCTTGTATTACATTCAACGGTGTATATAATTTTGGACTCGATACAAGCCGATTGCTGCTCAACAATTGTGCCTGTATAGATTAAGTCAGACACTATCTTTGCTAAAGACCCCTTCAAACTACACCCCTCCCAGCTTCCAAAAAATCAGCTAAAAAACTCGAGGTTCAGCGGCATTAAAATCCAGTCCCTCAAATGCTATACTATCCTCAACGCCAATGGCCATTGGGTGTTAACACTTTTCGCTGGAGGTATGCCCTGTGAGCGCACCGCTGAACGACTACAATCCATCCCGAGACAGCACACCGCACGTTACGGATATCTGCAAGGGAAAGAAAAAAATCAAAAAATTGAAAAAATCCATTAAACAGCACAGGAAAAAATACTTGAAGGCCACGTACAAAGCAGCGGAACGGTTAAACGAGGAGCGTGAGCGGCGATACCAAGCGGAGGCCGACCTGAAGTGTGCCGTCTTCCTCCTCAAGGTGATGGCCCAAGGGAGGCAAATTCCTCTGCCTGATCTGTCTCAGGACGGTGAAGGCGGTGGCAACCCATGACTGCCCCACACTTCGGCATTAGTGCCAAGGGGGATATCCTTTGTTCAGGTCGAGATGAGGTGCCCCTGGCCAACTTCTCCTTTGATACCGTCCGGCCGCTCTATGACCCGGTTCATCCAGCTTTCCTGTCTGGGCTCCAAGTAAGCGTCCGCCACCCCGACGGATGCTCCACTATTTTCCTTGACATCACCGCGAAAGATCTGACTGGACAGATCCTCCGCAAGATTCCAGTCTGCAGGCTCCTGCAGTCAGCAGCGCGGGCGACGCTCGATGCGCACCTCATCTCGCTAGTCGAAAAGAGCTCGACTGAGCCCAAAACTCTCTACTTCCGGGAGCACGGCCTCTGCCAGTTAGAAGGTGGACATTGGGCTTATGTTTGTGGAGACACTGTGCTCGGTATGCCAGATAGTCTAAAGTATCAGGTTGCGGACAAGGTCGCTAGGGCCCACCTGGCCTGGGATCCTGAGCTGCCGGCGATTGACGCTGTGAAGGAACTATGCCAGCGGTTGGGACAGTACGACCATATCCTGCTGCCGGTTTGGGGGTTCACCATTTTCAGCAGTTTGCGTTCCTGTGTCCGGCAGCTCAACCTGACCACCCTGCCGTCGCTGGCCATCGTTGGCGGGCAAAACTTGGGGAAGACCACTCTGGCGCAGCGATACCTGCTGCTGTATGACGACAAGCATCGCCCCGGGCGCTGTTGGGCCCAGCTCGACGCGCACTCCACGGCGGCGGCCACCATCAACCAAGTGTGCCTCTACCGGGATCAAGTGGTTCTGGTGGATGACCTGGCCAGGAGCGCGTCAGCGGCGGAGCGGAGGGCCCGGCTGGAGCTGATCGCCGAAGTGCTGCGCTTTGCCTCCAACGACGTGGACCGTGTGCGGATGACGTCCAAGAGGTTGGTCGAGGAGCGCTTCTGCCAGGCAGGGCTGGCTTTTACTGGGGAATTTCAGCTGGACAACCCCTCCGACCTGACACGGCTGGTTTCGGTGGAACTCCGTGAACAACTCAAAGGCGGGAACGATGGTGACCGCAGGTTAGCGGCTACAGCTTTTCACCATTTCCTTCTGTGGCTGCTGCCCCGATTGGATGAGGAGATCGAGAAGCTCCGCCGGGCACTGGATGCGGTCACAACGGGCGTTGACATCCGCCTGCGAAAAAACCGGATGGTGCTGCTCTGGGCGATCCATCTGTTCTACAGCTTTGCCGAGGATCTCGGTGCTGTCACAGAAAAGTATTCCGCTCAGGCATTGGCCAGTGCCGAAACCATCCTGAACGGCCTGCTCGACAGACAGCGCCAAAGCGTCAAGCGGGTGACGCGTCCTGCCCCGGCCGGAAACCTGAGCTGGTACATCCTGCGGGGCTATCGGAACAACGCCTTCCATGTGGTTCCACGCAAAAAGATCCGCGATTCGAGCGACTGTGTTGTGGAGAACGATGCCCTGTGTATTCGCGCGGAGGCCCTGCTGCAGTTTTTCCACACGGCCACGCCGTACCATGAACTGACCAAGACCGACATGAGCCGGCGTCTGGCAGGAGAGGGAGTCCTGGCACAACACAAAGAGCGCCGCGCCGCGACAAAGAAAATCGGGGGAAAGCGGTATCTGGAGCTGCACTTTTCAAATCTGAAAGCGGCCACACAGGCATACTGAGATTGAAAAAACGGACGCATACGATAGGCCGACCACGCATATCTATGGGATACTGAATGAGAGGAGGTGGCTTCCGCCTTGAAGCGGCCCAAGCTGACTTATACGTTCCACAATCCCAACACGGTGGAGGCCACCGCCGATTTTCTGGTCAAGCTCTTTGTGGAAGTCAACCAGCCCAAGCTGGAGGAGATTCTCCGACGGGTGCAAGAGGAGAGCGGGCAGGAACTGCCCAAAACTGGTACATAACGCCGTTCCGCCGTCCATCTGTTGGATGGCGGAACTTTTTTATCTCTCCGGCAGGCAGTACGCCTGGGTGCGGCCTCCGCCAGTCTTGCGCAACAGGCCCTTCCGGGTCATCTCCCGCAGGGCAAGGATTGCCGTGGCCTGGGAGACACCCAGGGCCTTCTCTACCTCTCTCCGAGTAATGGATCCACGCTCTTCCAGCAAAGCCAGAACCGTGGCCTCACGCTCCGTCAGGCCGCTGGTGCGCCGAGTCTCCGCCGTTTGGGCTTCCCGGCCGTAGTTCAGATTGGGCAGGGTTACCTTGAAGGCGTGATCTGCAATCTCAATCACCGGCTGCACCGGCTGCTCCCGATAGCACTCCTGAATCTTGGGCATCCCGGTACCATAGGCCTCAATCAGGCGCAGGCGGTAAAACACATTGGCCAGCTGCTCATTCCGCGGGGCAGATACTCCTAGCAGGATATCCGCCTTTGTCAAACCACGTACCAGACCGCCCACTGAGACAAACTCAATCCGGTCGTCAAAGATGCTGATGAGGGTAGGTGCGCGGAAGCTGTAATCCCGGTGGATAATGGCGTTTAGCAGCGCCTCTCGGATGGCCTGTACCGGATAATCCCGCACATCCACCCGTTCCAGGCCCCGGTAGTCTGCATGGGTGTTATTGAAGCGGTCAATATAAGCAAAGGCCTCGTCTAGCTGGTTCAGCAGGGAGCCGGTGAGCTCTGCCCGGTCTCGAAATACGGTCTTTCGGCTCCCTTGAAACACCGCGAGTTTCAGCGTGTGGATACACTGCTCGGAGAGCAGCAGAGCCAGATTTGTATAGGTGCCGTCTGACCCGATCAGTCCCAGCGTCCGCTTCTGCTGTTCCCCAAAGGCGAGTCCCTGTTTTTGAAAGTATTCTCCTGCCTTTTGGAAGGTCAGCTGCTGGTTAAGAGAGCGGGATGCCTCGTAACAATCCCCGCTGGTCTCCCGAATCATGTCCAGAATGGCTGCTTCTGTGGCAGGTACTGTGGAGGCCCCAAAGCGGACAAATACCCCCTCCGGCCGAATTCCTTTTCCCGCCAGATAGTAGGGGCGGGCCGTTCCCCTCTGTACCCGGAGTGTTACTATAGTTTTTCCCTCCAGTTCCTCCGCGTTGCACGCCACAAAGAGGGTCACATCCGGACGGATGGCATCCCGCAGGGTGTTGGCCGCTTGGAGCATGGTTCCATCCGGGTCTTCTACGCCGGTGACAGCGCCGTCATCCTCCACTCCGATATATACGGTGCCGCCGTCTCCATTGGCAAAGGCGATTACTGTTTTTTTGATGTCATCCACATACTTCCGTTTGAGCTCAACCGTCCCGCTCTCTGTCAACATGCATCTATCACTTTCTTTCCAGTTATTCTAATGATTCTAATTATTATTATAATCAGAATAAGTCAAAAAGCAATCGAATTTTTCTTGTATTCAATTGAAACTTTTGATATAATACGGTCATAACAGAATGGTAATATTTTAACAGAGGGATATGCCATGAATATTGCGGCCTACTGTCGGGTGTCCACCGACAAAGAAGATCAGCTGAACAGTCTGGAGGCCCAGAAGGAATTTTTCACCGAATACACAAAACGCACCGGCGATACTCTGATCCGCCTCTATGCCGATGAGGGAATCTCTGGAACAAAAATTAAGAACCGCAAGGAATTTCTGCGGATGATGACTGACGCCGAGCGGGGACTTTTCGATATGGTGGTCGTAAAGGATATCTCCCGATTTGCCCGAAATACTGTGGATCTCCTGCAAAATGTGCGGAAGTTGAAGGCCTTGGGCATTGAAACCCAATTCCTTACCGCCAACATGACCAGCATGGGCAACAGCGAATTTGTCCTGACCATCTTCGGGGCGCTGGCCCAGGAGGAGAGCGCCAACACCTCAAAACGCGTGAAGTTCGGCAAGAAACTGAACGCGGAAAAGGGGCGGGTCCCCAATATTGTCTACGGCTATGACAAGACGCCGGGGGACTATTTCAACCTGGCCATCAATGAGGGGGAGGCAGAGGTGATCCGCCAGATGTACCGCTGGTATCTGCAGGACGGATACGGAGCGGCCAAGATCTCCCACATGCTGAACGCCCAGGGCCACCGCACCAAGCGCGGCTGTCAGTGGAGTCAAGCTGGCGTATGCCGTATCCTGACCAACGAGCTCTATACCGGGAAGATCATCAACGGCAAACAGGAGGTAGCCGACTTCCTCACCGGGCGCCGGGTGGACAGGGACGCAGGGGATTGGATGGTGGTAGAGCGGCCGGAGCTGCGCATTATTGAGCCTGAGCAGTTTGAGCAGGCCCAGCGTCTGATGGCGGAGCGGGGGCGGCAGTTCAAGGTGGAGAAGATGCGGCAGAGCAACAAGTATTTGTTTTCCACCTTGATTCGATGCAAAGAGTGCGGATGGTCCTTCCGGCGGACTGTCCGCACCTATAAGAACACCTATGTCCGCTGGGTCTGCTCCGGACACAACGCCAAGGGACCGGACAGCTGTCCCAACGCTGTGGCTGTAGATGAGGAGGAGCTGATCCAGGTCTTACAGGCCTATTTTACCCAAATTCTCCAGTCGAAAAAGCAAGTGATCCGGTACGTGGTGGGTGAGTTCAACCGGATCTACAGGGCAAAGCAAGAAAATCAGGACTACAGCCAAGAACTGCGGGATAAGCTGTCTAAACTGGAAAAGGTCCGAAGTAAATACATGGACATGTACACGGACGACCTGATCTCCAGGGAAGAGCTCAACCAGAAGCTGGGCGGAATGCGCGAGGAGCTTTCCCGGCTGAAAAAGGAGCTGTCTCTAGCCGAGCTCAATCTGGAGAAGGGGGAGCAGTTGGAACAGCTGATCCAGCAGACCTTCTCCCAGCTGGAGCAGATCGCTGATGTCCGTGAGATGACCAACGCCCAACTGAGACGGATTGTTCAGAAAATCGAGGTGGATCAGGAAGGCCATGTGGAGATCTATCTCCGGCTGCTGGGCGATCTTGGACTGGATCATACCGTTCTAGTTCATCACAACCAAACACAAGGATTTGAGCGAGCGGCTGCCCGCCTTCAACAAGCCCCTCTACCTCCAGGTCAAGCAGGTGCTGGACGAGAACAAGGCCGAGCGGCACATCCGGGGGGGCATCGCCACCCGGCGGAAGTACCGCGGCGGGGAATAACACATAAAAAGGCGGCGCACGGATGTTCCGTGCGCCGCCTTATTTTTTCTGCTCCGTCCCCGGAGCGGGGGCTGTCCCTTACCAGCCGAAGGGCCACTGGAAGTAGCCGCCCTGCTGCTGTTGCTGTTGCTGCTGGGCCTGCTGCTCCTCGTAGTAGTCCTGCTGGAGCTGGTTCATGGCCTCCTCCCGCTCCTGGTTCTCCTCATCCAGGGTCACGTCCACGGTGGTGGTATCCCCGTCCCGGTAGACGCTGAAGGTGACCTTGTCGCCGGCCTTGTACTCCTTGACGGCCTCCTGCAGGGCGCTGACGCTGGACACCTCCGTGCCGTTGACGGCGGTGATGATATCGCCCGCCTGCAGACCGCCCTTGTCGGCGCCGGAGCCGTCCAGGACGGCCATGACCTCCGCGCCGGCGGGCACGCCGTAGCGCTGGGCCTCCTGGGACACATCGTCCAGCAGCACGCCCACGTTGGGCTTTCCGGTGACATAGCCGTGCTCAATGATGGAGGTGATCATGTCCCGCACGTCGTTGATGGGGATGGCGAAGCCCAGGCCCTCCACCGTGGCCTCGGAGCTGGAGCTGCCGGACAGCTTGGCGGAGACGATTCCGATGACCTGGCCGTACTCGTTGAACAGGGGGCCGCCGGAGTTGCCGTTGTTGATGGCGGTATCGGTCTGCAGCATGTTCATGACGGTGCCGTCGCTCATGGTGACGGAGCGGTCCTTGGCGGAGACGTAGCCGCCGGTGAAGGTGAAGGTCAGCTCGCCCAGGGGGTTGCCGATGGCGTAGAC
>CASEPH010000261.1 GCA_949289625.1 uncultured Clostridia bacterium
AACATGACCTTTGAGAGCTTCGTTGCTCTCTATGAGAGGGACATTAAGCCCAAGTTGAAGCTCAACACCTGGCTCACCAAGGAGAGCATCATCAAAAAGAAGATCCTGCCCTATTTTGCCAAGCGGAAGCTGTCGGAAATTACGGCCAAGGACATCATGCGCTGGCAGAACGAGATCCGGGAGATACGGGACTGTCACGGAAAGCCTCTGTCGAAAACTTACTTGAAAACAGTTCACAATCAACTTAGCGCCATTTTCAACCACGCTGCCCGATTTTACGGCCTGACTATCAACCCGGCCCGGCAGGCGGGCAACATGGGGGCGGAAGAACGGAAGGAGATGCTGTTCTGGACCCGCGAGGAGTACACCAAGTTTTCCGAGGCCATGATGGATAAGCCGCTGTCCTTCTACGCCTTTGAGGTGCTTTACTGGTGCGGCATTCGGGAGGGAGAGCTGCTGGCTCTGACCCCGGCAGACTTCGACTTTGAGAAGCGCACTCTCACCATCAACAAGTCGTACCAGCGGCTCAACAAGCAGGATGTTATTACCACGCCCAAAACGCCCAAGAGCAATCGAGTGATCCAGATTCCCCAGTTCTTGTGTGACGAGTTGCAGGACTACCTCAAGCAACTCTATGGAGTGGAGCCGGACAGCCGAATGTTCCCCATCAGTAAAAGCTATCTCCACCGGGAAATGGACCGTGGCTGCAAGCAAACCGGGGTGAAAAGGATTCGCATACACGATTTGAGACATAGCCACATCAGTTTGTTGATCGACATGGGCTTTACCGCTCTGGCTATTGCGGAGCGTGTGGGACACGAGAGCATCGACATCACCTACCGCTATGCCCATCTGTTCCCCACCCGTCAGGTGGAAATGGCCGACAAGCTGGATTCACTGAAAAATGAGAAGGGAGTGTAAGAAAATGTCCAAGAAGAACTATGATAACCACAACCGCTGGAGAAACAAGACGGTGGCGTTCCGGGTATCGGCGGAGGAAGATCTCCATCTGGAAGCTCTGGTGAAGCTCACCGGCCTGACCAAGCAGGACTACATCATCCGGCGGCTGCTGGAACGGGATGTAGTGGTCCAGGGCAACCCTAGGGTCTACAAGGCCCTGCGGGATCAGCTGGCCGCCGTGCTGGACGAGCTGCGCCGGATCGAAGCCGGGCAGGGCGTGAACGACGAGCTGCTGGACACCATCCAGATGATCGCTACCATTATGAACGGGATGCAGGAGGATTTTGCCTATGACCGATGATAAAAAGAAAATGACCGCCCAGGGCTCATCTGTTGGCGCAGATGATGGGCAGTCAATCTCTCAAACCACTGAAAATAGTATACCCACTTCCGGGGAAGAAATCAACGATGAAATTGTAAATTTCCCGGAGAGCCTGGAAGAAGTGTACCGCAGGATGCAGCGTATGGCAGACCCTCGATACCTGCATACGCTCACCATGACGGAGTTGTTCCAGACCGCCTATATGAGCAGGCCGCCGGTGGCGGAAGGGCTACTTTACGCAGGGGCATATATCTTTGCCGGAGCGCCTAAAATCGGCAAGTCCTTTCTGGTGGCTCAGATCGCCTACCATGTCAGCACCGGGCAGGACTTGTGGGGCTATAAAGTCCATCAGGGAACGGTACTCTACCTTGCTTTGGAAGATGATTTTCAGCGCATCCAGAGTCGGATGTTTATGATGTATGGTGTGAATGACACTCCCAATCTCCACTTTGCCACCACGGCTGGAAAAATTGGGAACGGGCTGGACGAACAACTGGAAAACTTCATGCAGGAGTATCCGGACACCAAACTCATTATCATCGACACTATGCAGAAGATCCGGGAGGTTGGCGGTGAAGCATACAGCTACGCCAGTGACTACGAGATCATCGGCAGGATCAAACAGTTTGCCGATCAGCACGGTATTTGTGTGCTGACCGTCCACCACACCCGGAAGCAGCAGGCTGATGATTCGTTTGAGACGATTTCCGGCACCACAGGGCTTTTGGGATGTGCGGACGGTTCACTGCTGATGCAGAAGAAAAAGCGCACGGAACTGGACGCCACCATCAAGGTGGTAGGACGAGATCAGCCGGATCAGATCCTCTACTTGAAGAAGGACCCTCAAACCCAGATCTGGAACCTGGAACGCATGGAAAACGACCTGTATAAAGAGCCGCCGGACCCGGTGCTGGAAGTGATCGCAAAGCTGGTAAAGGAACCCTGGAGCGGCAGCCCTACAGAGCTGGTTTCTTTCCTGCAAATAGATATGCTGCCGAACACCCTGACCAAACACCTGAATGTCAATTCGGGACGTCTGCTGTTGGCGTACAGTATCCAGTATACGAACTCTCGTATCCATGCAGGGCGAAGGATTAAGCTGACTCCTATTTCGGAGAAAGCGTGACGATGGTGACGGTCGTGACGGTGATTTTGATGGTGTGTAAAACACCGTCACCATCGTCACGACCGTCACGGGAGGAAAATAGATATGAAAAGTGTACAAATTCCCTATGAGCTTTTTGTGGCATTGGTGGAGTACCATCTGGCCTATGATGATGACTGTGCCGGGGAAATTCGCCAGGGGCTGGAACAGAAATTGGATGCGCTGGTGCGGCATGAGCTGTATGCAAAATATAAGACTGCCCCCACCGCAGAAGAACGGGAACAGGCCCGGCAGGAATACCTGGATAAGCGTGGTGTATTCCCGGATTTTCGGTGGTGAGATAGGTTTCCGTTCGGACTAATTTTACCGTCAAGATTAGCACAAAAGTTTTCTCCTTGTCGGCAGGGACAGGAGCGTGTCACGCTCCTGTTTTTGCTGGCAGAGAGAAAGATGTAACTGCTGTTTCGGACAAGGAATTCCCGTTTTGAAAAGCCCATTGTAGAGGATTTTTCTTACTGAAAGGTATTTCGGATGAGGTGGTATTTTGCCACCTCATCTTCCAAGTAGAGCTCTATTTCAGGGCGTACCATCTTAACAAAAGGGATGAGCGATTCATGTATCCCTATGCTCCGAAACGGGGTGCCAGGTACAGACAAAAAGCGTTCGCAGAACGCGTAGCCACAGAATGAAATTCTGTGATCAAAAGGGGATTGGGGGCACAGCCCTCAACAAGCGGTTTGTGGCGATGGATAGCCACAAGCATTGCTTGCCTGTATCTAAAACAACCGAAACGGCCCTTGTGCCGTTGCGGAAAATCAACCGAAATTTAAGCATTGGGAGGTAACGAGTATGAGAAAAATTTTGTCCTGTGAGTTTAACCTAGACACAGCCTGCGTGGAACTTCGACTGGATGATGGGATGCTACTCTCC
>CASEPH010000262.1 GCA_949289625.1 uncultured Clostridia bacterium
ACACACACCGCTTCGCAAACTCCTCCCGGTTCTCGTAGGGCAAGTTCATAAAGGCAATGATCTTCTCACTTTGGAATAGTGATTGGCAATAGTCCGGGAATATACCCTCCGGGACCACGCCGATCTTCTCAGTACCAGTCAGCCGCTCCTTCAGGATGTCCACATCCAGGATGGTCACAGGCAAACCGGCCCGGTGCAGGGCAAGGAAGAAGATCACCGTCTCAATGGTGCGGCTCCAGGCTGATCCGGCCAGTTGTAAGTAGTAGCCTTGCTCGTCCTCCATAACATACAGCGAGATATGGCTGGAATTGCCGCCCCGGCAGATCTCCCAGGGATGGCCGCCGCGCCGTTCCCGATTGTGGTACCAGTCATCAAAGGCCTCCGGGGAATCCTGGCTGATCTCACGCAGGCCGTCATCCCGTCCGTCCGCATGTCGCCGGTACTGCTCCAGCGGTGGTTTGTCGGCATCCGAATAGTGGTTAGCCGCGTAACCCATGGCGCAGAAACGGAAAAAATCGCTGGCGGACACAGATGTCAGTCGAGGCGTGCTCAAGGGTAGTTTATCGGTACCAACAGCAAGGAACTCCGTTATATCATTGGGGGTGATCTCCTCGAAGAACTGCGCTTTACTCTCCGGCCAGACCTCCCATATCTGCGCCCGCCGAATAGTGCCCGTCCGGTGCTGGGGCGGCAGCTCTCGCTCCACTAAGTCGTTGTAGATCCCTGTAGCAACCTGTTGCACAGTTTCCTCAACGGCAATTCGGAGCCAGCCGGAAAACTCGGCAAGGTCAGTGGCATCACCCTGTTCTTTTCTGGGATCGATCTCCAACACTAGCTTTTGGCCCAGGAAGATAAGCCGGCAGCCAATGTCTTTGATTTCGATTGCAGTAAAATTACACCATACGAACTCGTCAGGATATTCAGCTCGCCACATATCCTCAAACTCGGCGTAGTTCTCAACATCTCCATCCGCCAGCCATTCCTGATAGTCTCCGTAGTCCTCGATGGCGCCTCTGGGGATCTTCAGCCACAGGTCGTAGCCATCCATTCGATTGGGTTCTAGGCGGGCCAGAACTGCGAATATTTGGTCGATGTTGTGACATGTCACCTCATCGTAGATAAGGGTTGTATTGCCAAAAGTATCATGGCTTAAAAAGTCGATATATCTTTGAATTTGCGGTGCAGTCATAATCTGAAAACCTTCTTCCCTGTTGGGAACAACAGTATGGTGGCTTAGCAGGGCAGCAAACGCCTAAATGTATCAAACAACGGGGCTTGGCCCAAATGGGCCGGCCCCTGTCGCCCTGATGTCATACCGCCTGCTTTCCTAGGACTTCTGCTGACCAAACAGCGTTGCCATAAGCTCCACCACCACCCCCATATGGCTGTTGAGGAAAGATGCCAAGACCCCCTGCTCCATACAGATATGCAGGGTGTTGCTCAGGGCTTCATCTGTTTTGCCATGGAGGCTCATCTGCTTCTTAAGAATTTCACAAAATTGGATGTACTGGTCGAGGATGTTCCCAGATCCATTGGTTCGCAGAACTTTAACCTCAGCTTCTACGGACCCAGGTCCGCCGAGACTCAGCACCTCTGGAACAGCCTCTTCGGTGCCAGTATAGACCACATAGAATTCCGGCCGCGGGATGGAGACGGGCTTTTCACGATACAGAGATATCTTGTTTTCTACAACAAAATCTTTGTAGGTGTCGGCCAGGCGCATCAGCATCCGCATCGGGATATCGAGAGAAAGTTCGCTTTGTGCTTCCATGAGGATAATGAGCTTGTCCCGCACTTGAAAGCCGAGGTCGCTGCACCGCTCGACGGCCAGGGAATTTCCTTGGGCTATTATCTGTTTGAAGTCCTCTTCCCGGGTCTCCGTGTCCTCTGGGTGCATCACCTGATACAGCTGCAGCATATACTCCGGCTGGCTGAACAAATAGGAAAAGAAGTTGCCTTTTATTGTCTCAAGCATAACTTAACACCTCTCTGATTTTGATTATTAACCTTAGCTTCCGTGTCTGCCTCCCTCATGAACGATAGGCAGCGGATAACAAAGCATAGGTGACTGCGATAGGATAACTTGTAGAATTTATACCCAACTGCAAATCGACTTGTCCAATCAAATACGGCCCAACACCCGCTCAAACACGCGGTAGTTGGAGTCGTCCCGCGGCGGGCAAAACACCGCAAACTCAATAATCTGGAAGAGCGAACGATACTCCCGGACCACTGTCCTCATGGCCTCTGCAACGACCTCCGGCGGGTTGGAATATGCCCCACAGCCAAATGCGCCAAGAATCACAACTTCGTTCCCTTCAGACGCCGCAAGACTCATGATCCGACGCATACGCTTC
>CASEPH010000263.1 GCA_949289625.1 uncultured Clostridia bacterium
GGGATCCATCCCCGGCTTTTGGCGAAGAACAGCGCACCCGCTGCCGCAAAAGACGCTGCGGTGTGTCCCGAGGGAAAGGAGTAATCCCCCGGCGGTGCAATCAGCAGCTGGATCTCCGGCCGCAGCACAAAAGGCCTGGTCCTTGCCACTAGGGGCTTGATCAGGATGTTGCAGAGCAGCAGATCCACCAGCAGCGCTGCCGTCACTGCGATTCCCAGGCGTCTAGTCCGGGGAATGGCCAAGAGTACCAGCGCCAAAAGGATCCAAACCACGCCGCCGTCTCCCAGTTTGGTGATCCAGGGAGTGACTGTATCTAAAAACTGACACTGCCAATGGGCTTGAATCCAATCCAGTATGGATAAATCCAGTTCCGTCATGGGTATCCTTCCTTTCTGTTTCTGTGATGCTTGAAGCTATTGTAACACAGGTTGTCAAATTCATACAGGCGTGGGCATTAGTTTGCGCCGTAAAAAGAACGTGGGCCAGCCGCAACCGGTGCGGCTGGCCCACTGCATTTAAAAGATCGTTTCAGTCGAAATGGAATGTAAAGCCCATTTCCTCCAGGCATGCTATAGTTTCTGCCATATTCACATTCAGATCCACGGAGGCATACGTCGTCTCCACGGTATCCACATACTGCTGATAGGTACCGTAAGTCGGGCTGTAGGGCTCTTTAAAGCATTGAAAATCCACGCAGCCAAAGGTTTTGGTCCGATCCGAGTCCTCAAAACCCCAGGGCGTCAGAGAGCCGTTTTCAATATCTCGTAGAATCGCTTGATAAAGGGCTGCAGCCTGCTTAGCTGTCAGCTCCATAAAATCTCCCCGCCAGACCGCCAGGTCTGTGGTCACATATTCTTTTTGGTTCCCATTTTCGTCCCAGTTATACGCCTGGAATCCGCCGTAGTGGTAATTATCCTCGGTGACGGCGTCCAGATCGCCAAACCAGGACTGCCGGCAGTAATCCGGTGTGCGGAAGATTTCCAACGCGGCCTGGGAGATAGGGTCCGGAAGCCGGTAGCCGTCTTCACCATAGTCGCTCTCTACCCAGTAGCAGCGCTGGATCTGTTTCCCGTTTTCCAGCTCGTAGCTGATCTCTAGGGGATAGTAGTTTCCTGCCGGATTGTTGGACAGAGCCTGGCGGTTCTCCAATACAATTTCGTGAATTGCCTCCGCATCCTCCGTTGTTATCTGTACGGAGTTGCCGTAGAAGCAAGTGACTTTGGCGGAAACCACATCCTCCGGCTCCGGAATATAGCGGACTACACCTGTAACATCAAAATGGCCGGCCAGGGAAACACATGCCAACAGCAGCAGATACACACAGCAGGTTGCGGCAGTGCGCCGATGAAACACCCGCAGCGTCTTTTGAATTACCATTTCCGCAGCGTACCAGCCGATAACGCCAAAGCCCAGGATGGAAAGAAGAATCAGGAAAAATGGAATGTTGTTCTGAATCATCCCGCTGGCCAAAAGCACATTGGAACCGCCTATGGTCACCACCAAGGCACCAAATAGCTTGCACAGCCGCCGTAGCACAGGGAAAGCAATCATCTCCCCGGACATTTCACTGCGGCGGATCTGATAAAGGACCCCGGACAAGATGCTCAGCAGGATACCCACCCCGGCGTAGATCCAGAACACGGCCGGTTCTGTGAATCCGGCAGGCAGAGGCATGGTATTCGTGATTGCCGATGGATACCGGATTGCAGCGGCATCAATCAGGCGGAGTACCGGCGTCAGCCATTCGGCGGTCCGATGGGTGAAGCTGAGTCCGGGCATAAACATGGATGCCAGATTGCCGGCCCCAGCTGCAATGACCAATACGGCAAAATTGAGCCCGCCATAGACAAGCACCGTGCCAAAGGTCTGTCCTGCAACGCAGCAGGCGATCACGGCCAGAGCATAGAAGATCAGCAGTGCAGCCATGCCGGCTCCCAGCAGTTCCAGCAGCGGCAGGATTGCTGTGCTGACGCCCGAGACCGCTACCGTCACAAGACAGAGTCCGATGCCAACGGCAAAGGGAATCGCAAGCATCCCCAGGCCGGTCAAATAGCAGGAAAGAAACAGGCAGCGGCGTTTCAGGGGCAGAGCGTGATAAAACTGGATTTCCCTGCGGCTGTGGAGATGATGGAAGGTAAGGGCTGCGGCCAGAAGGGAGGCCAGCAGCATCAAAACGAACATCATCGTAGAGGCGTTGCAGATCTGGGTCAGCAGAGATATCTGATGCTCTGTGTCCGTCAGCCCATTGGGCTGGAGCTGGCCCACCATGGGCAGCAGAAGCAGCAGCAAGACGGACAGCAGCACCGCCACAGGCAGGGGCCAAAATCTTCGGAGATAATTCCGGCAAAGCACCGGATTAAAGCAGGATGTCTTGGACCTCATAGCTGGCACCTCCCAACTCGTAAATAAAAATTTCCTCCAGTGTCAGGGGCAGGGCCTCCAGGTACAGCGGATTGTATGCGGAAAACCGCTGCAGTGCCGCCTCGTGGTTCCCGCGGACAATATAGGTACGCATTCTTCCGGTATTGGAGCAGTGGAGCACCTCAAGTTCCGCCGTTTGCTCCGGGGGATCTCCTTCAAAAAGAACTTGGATTTTGGAGACGCTGTCCTGGAGATCGCTGAGACTCTGCTCCAGCAGTACTTTGCCCTTGTGAAGAATACCCACATGGTCGCAGACGTCTTCCAATTCCCGCAGGTTGTGGGAGGACAGCAGCACAGTGGTACCGTGTTCTGCCACGTCTCCCATGAGCAGGGACCACACCTGCCGCCGCATTACCGGATCTAACCCGTCCACCGGCTCGTCCAGCACCAGGATCTCCGGCTGGCAGCAGAGTGCCAGCCAGAAGGCGCTTTGCTTGAGCATTCCCTTGGACAGGCTGCGAAGGGGCTGATTATCCTTGATTTCGGGAAAAGCCTCCCGCAGTGCTTCATAGCGTTTTTCGTCAAAGTTGGGGTAAAGTCCTTGATAGAAGCGCTTGAGATCCCGGGTGGTGGCATACATATAATAATAGATGTCATCATAAATGCAAAAGATCTTTCGCTTCACTTCCGGGTTGTCAAACACGGGGACGTCATCCACCAGGATGGTTCCCGCGTCCGGACGGTAAATTCCGGTGATGTGCTGAATCAGAGTGGATTTTCCAGCGCCGTTTGGCCCCACAAGACCATAGACTGTCCCGGTAGGTACTGTCAGATTGACGTCATTCAGGGCCTGAGTAGAGCCAAAGGACTTTCGTAAATTTCGAATTTCAATCATTCCCGCACCTCTTTTCCATAGACGCGCTGTATTTCCTCCGTAAGCTCCTGCCATGTCATACCGAGAAGCTTGAGTTCCTGCAGCGTTTGCCGCAGTATGGTGGTCAATTCTTCCCTACGTCTGACGGCAGCTTTGCCGTCGGAGGCGGCAAAGGCCCCTTTGCCGGCCACCGTATAAATCAGACCGTCTCCTTCCAGCTCCCGATAGGCCCGCTGGATGGTGTTGGGATTGATGGCCAGCGTTCCGGCCAATTCCCGGACCGATGGCAGCTTCTCCTCCGGCTTAATGGCTCCGCTGAGAATAAGCTGCCGCAAGGCGTCCCGAACCTGTTCGTAGATGGGCCGCGGGTCCTTGTAGTTGATACTCAGCATGGCGGCACCCCTTTCACTTCTGTATTAAGTGTTCTAATACAGTTATCATATACGATTTTGAAAAGGTTGTCAAGTCGTTTTTGGGAAGAAAGTGTCGGATGATTTCTGAACAAAAAATGTGACCCAACGGCGGATGTCTGGAAAGGACAGGCCATTGGGTCACAAATATTTCTGATTCGGATTCACAATCGCAAGGACCGGAAACGTCTGACTTTGCGCACAGCAAAGAAGCGCTTAGGAAATAATCCCGTATTGAAGTTTTGCGGTCAGAATGCGCATCACGCTTTCGTCGATGCGGGCCTCGGAGATTGAGCCGGTGTCTACGGCCTCGGTTACGGCGTCGATGGCGCCGGACACATTGGAGATGCAGAGCAGCATATCGCAGCCGGCTTCGATGGCCTTGACGGCGGCCTCTCCGGAAGTGTAAAGGTCGGTGATGGCGCTCATACTCAAAGAGTCGGTAATGATGATTCCGTCATAACCCATCTGTTCCCGCAGGATTCCGGTGATCACAGCGTTGGACAGAGAGGCAGGATTTTCGCTGTCGATCTCCGTCATAGTCATGTGGCCCACCATAATCATGGGTGCTCCAGCATCCATGGCAGCCTGGAAGGGAAGCAGATCGCAGTTTTGCAATTCCTCTAAGGTTCTGGAGGAAGCGGCAAAACCGTCGTGGGTATCGCCGCCGGTACTGCCATGGCCGGGGAAGTGCTTGGGTGCGCAGAGGATCCCGCTTTCCACAAAGCCCCGGACTTCCTCGGAGACCATGGAGGAGACCAATTCCGGGTCAGAGCCAAAGCTCCGATCCTTGACCACTGTGTTTTCCTCGTTGGTCAGAACATCGGCTACCGGGGCAAAATCCACATTAAAGCCCAGGGATTTGAGATCAGCCGCCAGTGTGGTACCGATTTCATAGGCCTTTTGGGTGTCGCCTTCTGCGCCGTAAACGGACATATCCTCAAACTCTGTGGTGCCCAGGCTGTCGGCCAGCCGCGCCACAGAGCCGCCTTCCTCGTCCACGCCGATAAACAGACCCAATCCACCGTCTTCCTGGGCGTAGGATTGAATATTTTCGATCATTTCGGTAGTTTGATCCATGGTAACCAAGTTTTCGGAGAAATAAATGATTCCGCCCACCGGATATTCCTGAATGGAGGTGCGTGTGGCATCTCCACTCTGAGTCACCCGGCCATAGCCGGTCAGGGCTTCCGGTGTGACAAAAAGCATCTGGCAGATTTTTTCTTGCAGCGTCATCTCTGACAGCAGTGCCTCGGCACGAGCGGTATGCTCGGAAGAGGCGACAGACGTGTTTTCAGTTGGTTCTGGGGAAACTTCCGGAGTTGGTGTTGCATCGGATTCCAAATCAGAACCAGAGGCAGCCGGTTCTACAGGGGTGTTGGAGACCACAGGTAGCTCGTCGGTCTGGCCAAAGGTCTCATCGCTGGGCGTCGATGCGGCTTCTGACTGAAGCGCAGACAGATCCTGATAGTCCTGGTGAAAGATAAAAGCCGCCCCCGCTGCAACGCCGACGACGATGAGAAGAAACAGCAGCAGAGAGACCAAAAAACGTTTACCCATAAAGGAGAACCTCCATAATTTATGATCCAGTGTGTTTTCCTAGTATAGCGCATTTCCCGTGGATTTTCTACTGATTCCCGGGAAAAGTTACATATTTTTAAGAAATCCCGGCTGTGCTTGGCGAGAAGGCTGTCTAAATGGAAAGAAACTTCCTGCTTTTTTCGACAAATTTCGCAGATAACCAACACAAAGCCGGGAAACTATGCTATAATAAGCCCGAAATCGGCATCAGCCGGATAATCCATGCAAGAAAGGACGGAAGCATATGGCTGACACATCCTCTGTTTATAAGATTTGTCCGCATTGTGGACAGTCCGTATCGGTGGCGGCAAAGTTCTGCCCCACCTGCGGTTCGCCGTTTACGGCGGAAAGCTCCGATTTTGTTGCGTATGAACGCTATTCCACACCGGAAACGCAACAGCCCACCCAGCAGATGACGGATGCCACCATGACATTTACGCCTGTGTCCGGGCAACCGGGAAACGGCACCTTTGCGGGACAGTCCCAGCAGGGAAACACGGAAGGGATTACACCCAATGTCTCTTTGTATGTGGGACCGGATCACAGTGGCAGTGGTGCCGTAAACCAGCCCAGACCGGTGGCTCCAGGCGCTCCGGCACAGACGGATCCGTTCGGAGGCGGCCTGTTCCAGGATGGAGCCTCCATGGACCAGCAGGAGCAGGGCTATCATGGTGTGCAGTCAGGGCCTACCATGGCCGAGGCGGCCCAGCAGAACTGGGACTTTGACGACGATGACGGCAGCACACCGCCCCCTATGGGCGGCAGACCTGGAGGACCGGATGATGATCGTCGCAGAAAAGGGATTATCGTTACAGCCGTTGCAGCGGTACTTCTGATCGCTGTGGTGGTTGCCGGTGTGGTCATGGCCTTTAAGCTGGGCGTTGTTGGGGGCGAGGATACGGAAGATCCCATGACCCTGGCCCAGGAAGCCTATGACAACCAGAAATATGACGATGCCATTACCCAGCTGGAACAGATGCTCCAGGAGGGAACCACCACCACAGAGGTTTATCAGCTTCTGGCCGATGCGTTCAGCGCCAATGGTGAACAGCAGAAGGCAGCAGAAGCCTATCTCAAGGGCTATGAGACCACCCAGGATGGGACCTTGAAAAAAGCGGCCCAGGACGCCTACCTAAAGCTGGGAGACCAGGCCAAGGAGGATGGTGATCTGGCAGCGGCCCGGGAATACTATAACACCGTGCTGGAACGTTTGGACGCCAGCAATTCCACTGCCATTGCGGGACTGGCCAGCTTGAGCGACAGCGAGACGCAGACCTCACAGACGCCTACTGTCAGCGCATCCCCGTCTCCTGGCGGTGGCACCATCGCTCCGCCTTCTCCCTCTACCAGCGAGAATACGGTAACGGAAGGAGAAGAAGCAGTTGCAACCCCAACCCCGACGCCAACGCCCACGCCAACACCGTCGCCCTCTCCGTCGCCTTCGACAAAACCGAGTCCGTCTCCTTCGCCCTCTCCCTCCCCGTCCCCCTCGCCCGCTCCCTCTCCGTCGCCTTCTCCGTCCCCAACGCCCGTTCCCACTACCTTTGAACTCAACGGGCACAAATATGAGTTGGTCATCAATGACTATAGCTGGTGGGGCGCCAAGCAGGACGCAGAAGAGAGAGGCGGCCATCTGGTCACCATCAACTCCGAGGAAGAGTTCAATGCCTGCGCCAAACTGGCGGCGGCCAACGATGTGGTGTTCCTGAGGCTGGGAGCTTATGTGGATGACGTCTCCGAATGGGACAGCACCACCTGGATTACCGGTGAGAGCTTCGATTATCAAAAATGGTATGACGGCGAACCCAGCGGTGGAGATGAATATTTCCTCTGTATGTTCTCTGTCAGCGGTACCTGGTATTACAATGATACTATGGATCTGGTGGATGAGTATTCCGGCAAAAAAGGATACATTGTAGAATATGATTAACTATGCAAACGCCGCAGGTTTTAGACCTGCGGCGTTTGATATGCGGCAATCAGCCGAAGTTTTTCAGTTCTCGATAAACGCTTGATTTCCGCTTCCCGCCGAAGAGCGGCGGATTTGTCCGGCTGCGTTTCCCGATAGACCAGAAGTACCGGCAAACGGCTCCTGGTGTATTTGGCGCCTCGACCGCTGTTATGAACCTGAAGCCTTCGCTCTGCATCCCGGGCAATGCCGGTGTAAAGGGTGCCGTCGGCACAGGATAGTATATAAACCTCATACATGACATACGCTCCAAAAAGGACGCCGGCAAACTGCCAGCGTCCTTCCTCATTGTAAACTTAATATAGGGGCGCAGATTTTCCGCTGCCCTCACGCCAATCCAGATCGCCTCTGGCAAGGCCCAGAATCAGCATTTCCGCCGTGGCCAGATTGGTGGCATAGGGGACGTTGTGCATATCGCACAGGCGTTCAATCTGCAGCAGGTTCTGCTCCTGCACCGGGTCATTGCAGGTGGGGTTTGTGAAAAACAGCAGGAGATCCACCTCGTTGTAGGCAATGCGTGCGCCCACCTGCTGCTGACCGCCCTGGGCCCGGGAGAGATACAGGGTGATGGGGAGGCCGGTTGCTTCGGCCACCAGACGGCCTGTGGTGTTGGTAGCTGACAAATTGTGTTTTGCCAGAATCCCTTTATACGCGATGCAAAACTGAATCATCAATTCCTTCTTCTTATCTTGAGCCATAATTGCAATGTTCAAAGTGCTTTCCTCCAACTCCAAAGGTTCGTCAATATCGTATGTGCATCAGGGGGGCTTCCATGCCCAGCAGTCGCCGGGAGATATGGAGACAGGCCAAAGCTGCGCCCTTGCGGCTGCGCAGCACCAGCGCACTGCCATGGGCAGCGGCCACGGGAACGGCTTGATCCTCTGGGATCAGCCCCAAAAGCGGCAGTCCCACCAGGTCCATCATGTCGTCCACGTTGGACCGAATGGAACCCAATAGCCGCCGAGTAACCCGGTTGACCACCAACTGGATAGGATCCAGACCTCGCTCCACCAGTAGTGTGGCGGTATGCTGGGCATCCCGAAGGGATCCGGGATCTGCTGTGGCGACCACAATTCCGCGGGTGGCGTAGTTAGTGGCCAAATCAAAGCCAAAACCAATTCCAGCGGGAGCGTCCAGAAGCACCCAATCATAGGATTCTGCGGCTTCTTCAATCAGCCGCCCAAAGATAATATCATCCACCAGACCAGCGCGGGTTTTGGTGGGAGCGGTGAGCAGCTGCAGACCTGGGATCAGAGGATGCTCCGGGGCGTCGGACAGATAGTGATTCTCCATCATAACATCCAGAAAACTGATGGTGGCACAATCCGTCATACCCAAGGCGATGTCCAGGTTGCTCAGACCAATATCGCAGTCAATGGCCAAGACCCGCTGTCCCATTGCGGCAAGACATGAGGCGATTCCAGCACACAGCGTTGTCTTTCCAGTACCGCCCTTGCCGGACGTGATGACTAAAACCTCGCTCATGTTGGGATCCTCCTTCTGCTCATGCATTACCATTATACCAGCATTTCGGCAAATTTCAACAGGATTCTTGTGATATCTTCTGTGAAATGTGTAGAATTTGTAAAAATATAGCATCAATGGCTGCCGGTTTTTGCTGGATTTCCAGGGGATACGGGCAGCCATAGCATAGCGTATTCATAAGCCAGGGAAATCATTCCAGCAAACGGGAAAACGAAGTGCAAACCTGTAGATGCGGGATGGAGCCAAGGAATCCTCCAGACAGTTACAGAAGAGGTGCCTGCTTGATCTTAGAGAACCGCCTTGGGTATTGGGCGGGGGTTTTGCGCACCTTTTGGATGATGACGGCACGATGGACCGTATCCGTGCCGGGAATCTCATAGTCTTCAATCCGCAGGAGCTTTCCTCCCAGTAGCTCGATGCCGTGGGCAGCCTGGGAAATCTCTTCGTCGCAATCCGTGGATTTCATGGCGATGAAAGCGCCCCCTACCCGCACCAACGGCAGACACAGCTCTGAGAGCATATTCAGCCGTGCCACAGCCCGGGATACCGCAATATCATAGCTTTCCCTGTGATCGGCGGCATATTCCTCTGCCCGGGCCGAGACACAGTCTGCGTCTACCTGCAGCGTGGGAAGTACCTGGGACAGCCAGGTGATCCGCTTGTTCAGGCTGTCCAACAGGGTCAGCTGCAGAGAAGGCTCCCCGATCTTCAGCGGAACGCCCGGAAAGCCTGCGCCGCAGCCCACATCAATCACAGACTTTTGAGAAAAGTCCCACAGCTTCAGCAGTGCGAGACAGTCCAAAAAATGCAGCCGGGCTACAGATTGCGGCTCAGTAATGGCGGTGAGGTTCATGACCTCGTTTTTTTGCAGCAGCGCCTGACCAAAGGCACAGAGCATTTCTACCTGTGTTTCGGTCAGGGCCAGTCCCAGGCCGGGCAATCCTGTCATCAGAGCCTGTTTCATGTTGTCCTCCAATCTAAAAAGGGAGGGGCTGCACCGCCCCTCCCGCAAGCGCGATTATTTTTTCAGTGTCAGGGCGTGCCGTACCTTTTCTACGATGCCTGCGGCATTGAGTCCGTAGGCGTCCAGCACGGCCTGAGCCTTACCGGAACGGCCAAAGACATCCTCTACGCCATGACGAACCACAGGGACGGGGCAGCCTTCCGAAACCACTTCCGCAACAGCGGAGCCCAGACCGCCCATTACATTGGCTTCCTCGGAGGTGATGATACAACCGGTTTCCCGGGCAGCCTGAAGCACCAGGTCCCGGTCGATGGGTTTGATGGTGTGCATATCAATGACGCGAATATCCAGTCCCTCGGCGGAGAGAGTATTGGCAGCTTCATAGGCACACTGGACCATCATGCCGGTGGCGATAATGGTGGCATCCTTTCCGTCTTTCAGGACGCTGCCTTTGCCCAGGGCAAAGGTGTAGCCGGGAATAGTATCCGTGACGGACTCCACAGCCAGCCGGCCCAAACGCATATAGGCGGGGCCGTCATACTCCAGCAGGGCTTTGACCGCCAGCTCCATTTCCGGTCCGTCACAGGGGGAGAGTACTAGCATCCCGGGAATGGCACGCATAATGGCGTAATCCTCGATGCACTGATGGGTGGCGCCGTCTTCGCCCACACTGAGACCGCCGTGGGATCCGATGACCTTCACGTTGAGGCCGGGATAGGCGATGGAATTGCGGACCTGCTCCCAGGCCCGGCCGGCGGAGAACATGGCGAAGGAATTCATAAAGGGCTTTTTTCCGCAGGTGGCAAGACCGGCGGCCACACCGGCCATATTGCCCTCAGCAATGCCCATATCAAAGAACCGATCAGGATACCGGTCTGCAAAGGTTTTTGTCATGGTAGAGCCGGAGAGGTCGGCGTCCAATACCACCAGCTCCGGATACTGCTCTGCCAGGTCGGCCAAAGCCTGACCATAGGCAGCACGGGTTGCAATTTTCATGGTTATTCCGCCTCCAATCTGCTCAGGAGCTCCGTGAGCTCTGTTTTGCCGGTTTCGTACTGCTCCTGGTTGGGGGCTTTGCCGTGCCAGCCGGCGTTGTTCTCCATATAGGAGATGCCCTTGCCCTTGACGGTGTTGGCCAGGATCATGGTGGGCTTGCCCTTGACAGTCTTAGCGGCTTCAAAGGCGGCCTCGATGGCCTCGTAATCATGGCCGTCGCAGTGGATCACATGCCAGCCGAAGGCCTCGTACTTCTTGTCCAGAGGCTCAGAGGGCATGACGTCGGAAGTTTTGCCGTCGATCTGCAGGCCGTTGACATCCACCACCGCGCAGAGATTATCCAGCTTGTACTTGGCCGCTGCCATAGCGGCTTCCCAGGTTTGTCCTTCCTCGATCTCGCCGTCACCCAGAATGGTGTAGACCCGATAGTCCTTTTGATCCAGCTTGCCGGCGATGGCCATACCAACGGCAGCAGAAATGCCCTGTCCCAGGGAGCCGGTGGACATATCTACGCCCTTGACATGGACCATATCAGGATGGCCGGAGTAATGGGCGTCGATCCGGCGGAACTTGTGCAGCTCCTCCACGGGGAAATAGCCCCGCAGTGCCAGGATGGAGTAGAGGGCGGGGGTACAATGTCCCTTGGACAGCACAAAGCGGTCCCGATTCGGATCCTGGGGCTTTTCTGGGTCGATGTGCATGACGTCAAAATACAAAACCGTCAGCAGGTCCATGGCGGACATGGAGCCGCCGGGATGGCCGGAGGCTGCCTCATAGACGCACTGCAGCGCCAGAAGGCGGCCCTTAGCAGCCGTGATGGCCAAGGCTTTTTTCTGCGTTTGATCCATTATTTTCTGTCACTCCTTACAAAACGTCTAAATGATTAAAATGCAATTTTCTCAGAAATATAGGCAGCTACCTGATCGATGGGCATACGCACCTGCTCCATGGTATCCCGATCCCGGACGGTGACGCAGTTGTCTGCCGGTGTGTTTTCGTCGCCCACGGTCTGGAAATCCACAGTGATGCAGAAAGGTGTGCCAATCTCGTCCTCCCGACGGTACCGTTTGCCAATGGAGCCGGTCTCGTCATAGTCGCACATAAAGTGCTTGGAAAGCTCTGTATAGATTTCCGTGGCCTTGTCCCCCAGCTTCTTGGACAGGGGCAGTACCGCGCATTTAAAGGGAGCCAGAGCGGGATGGAAGTGCATGACCACGCGCACGTCGTCCTTGCCATTTTTATCCTGACCTACCACCTCTTCGTCGTAGGCGTTCACCAGGAAGGCCAGAACAGACCGCTCCACACCGAGGGAAGGCTCGATGACATAGGGGATATAGCGGGTGTTCTTCTCCTGATCGAAGTAGGTCAGATCCCGACCGGAGGTGTTTTGATGCTGGGTCAGGTCGTAGTCGGTACGGTCCGCCACACCCCAGAGCTCACCCCAGCCGAAGGGGAAGAGATATTCAAAGTCCGTGGTGGCCTTGGAGTAGAAGCACAGTTCCTCGGGATCATGATCCCGCAGCCGCAGGTTTTCCTCGGTCATACCCAGGGAGAGCAGCCAATCATGGCAGAAGGAACGCCAATACTGGAACCACTGAAGATCAGTGCCGGGCTCACAGAAGAACTCCAGCTCCATCTGCTCAAATTCCCGTACACGGAAAATAAAGTTGCCGGGAGTAATCTCATTCCGGAAGGATTTGCCGATCTGGCCAATACCAAAGGGCAGCTTTTTGCGGGTGGTGCGCTGAACATTGACGAAGTTCACAAAGATGCCCTGGGCCGTTTCGGGACGGAGGTACACGGTATTTTTCGCATCCTCGGTGACACCCTGGAAGGTTTTGAACATCAGGTTGAACTGCCGAATGTCAGTGAAGTTGTGCTTGCCGCAGGTGGGACAGGGAATGTTGTGTTCTTCGATAAAGGCTTTCATCTCTGCCTGAGAGAAGGCGTCGATGGGCTTGTCCAGGGTGACGCCGTTTTCTCCGGTCCAGTCCTCGATGAGCTTGTCGGCCCGGAACCGTTCGTGGCATTCCCGGCAGTCCATCAGAGGATCGGAAAAGCCGCCCAGATGGCCGGAGGCAACCCAGGTCTGGGGATTCATCAAAATGGCGGAATCCAGGCCCACATTATAGGGATTCTCCTGGACAAACTTTTTCCACCAGGCCCGCTTGACGTTGTTTTTCAGCTCCGCGCCTAACGGTCCGAAGTCCCAAGTATTGGCCAAGCCGCCGTAGATCTCGCTGCCTGAAAAAATAAAGCCTCTGTTTTTGCAGAGGGCAACGATTTTATCCATGGTTTTTTCCGTGTTTTTCATATGAAATTTGCCTCCTCAGCAACATTCTTTCATAAATCTGGCATAGATATGCCAATAATAACATTATAACCGCTCCCGGGCCAAAGTCAACCACGATTCATGGTTTTTCCAGTGTTTTGGGGCTTTTTGTGGCACAATACAAATTCAGAACGGAAAAGGCCGGGCAATTACGTCGATTTTACGACAGGGCAGAATATACAGGTGCAGGCGGACAGTCCCCTTGAACTGTCCGCCTGCGATTTTTAGGAGTGTATGTGTTGGTCGTGTGTGTTGCGCAGCCCCGGCCCTCTGGCAAGGGCCGGATCAGCTGTGCCGGACAGACGGTTCTGGCAGCCGTCTGATCCCAAAAGAAGGAGATATGAGTGTGTGGCCTTCTGTGATACTGGCATATCACTGGCTTGAAACGTACCACTTGTTACATACGTTTCGACCACGTTGCCATCATACCACAGTCGTACGGATGTGTCAATACCTTTTTCGGCGAAAATGGGCGAAAATCACCGGTACTGGGTTGGGGCAGTTGGTAAGCCGGGCCGGCAGCGAAATCCGGCTGGTCACAAACCGGCGATAGAGGCAGCCCAGCACCAGACAACCCAGAAGGATGCAGGCCCAGTAGCGGTTCCGCAGGGAGACTGTTGCCAGAAAGATCTTATAGATTGCCATATGTATCATCAGTATTTCTCCGGAGGCTTCTCCACACCGCTCCACGGGACGCATCAGCATGGAAAGAAATCTGCTTTTTCGGAGCAGCGCGGCCAGATCCGCCACCATGATAGCACCGCCAGGGATCAGCAGGGCAAAGGGATACCACCACAGCCCCAGGGAGTTGCCGTAAGTCCATCCGATCCCCCAGAAGGTGACAGGGACCAACCACAGGCCCACCAAGGCCAGGGGGTAGGCAATGGCCCGCAGGAGCCATTGCTTTGAAAAGCCACGCTGTTCCAGACAGCCGAAGAGAATCCCTGTGAAAAATACAGGCAGCCGGGTGACGATCACTAAAAAACGGTCCGCAGGACAAAACAGGCACAGGGGAAATGACAGGACGGTCAGACAGAGCCAGAGCAGAACGGGATGTTTGACCCGGCTAAACAGGCGGTAGAGAGGGACGGCCAGCAGGAAGAACAGCCATACGGCGGAGAAATACCAGTTGAGCTGATTCATCTGGCCGAACCACCAGCCGATGAGGGTGATGCTGCCCAGTACGGCCAGGCCGCTCATCAGGCCCATCAAAAACATGATCAGGCACCAGGGGATCAAAATCAGGTAGAGGCCCGGCAATAGCCGCAGGGCACGTTGGCGAAGGTAGCCCCAGCCGCCCCGGCTGCGAATGGAATGACAGGCGCCCAAGCCCGATAAAAAGAGAAACATGTCCACGCCGCAGTAGAGCATATCGTGGAGCAGCTTCAGCCAGGGATTATGGATCACAAAGGGCGCATGATAAAAGACAACGCCGCAGATCGCCAGTCCCATGAGCAGACTGCGGGCAGATCGAAGATTTTGAAACAAATTACTTCACCTGACCAGCCAGAAGCCATGGAGCAGGCTCCTGTTCCATGTTGCCCTTACTGCCCAGCCGGGAAACACCGATCTGAATGGCTTCAGTGAGGGCGATCCCATGACGTGCGAAGATGGCGGGGGTTTCCGAGAGCCAGTGGAAGTCCAGCGTGTATACGAACAGGCGTACCTTGGGATTGCGGCGGATCAGCGCAGCAATTTCCCGTTCCATATGTTCCGAAGCCACCAGAAATGCGGTATTTGGTACCGGCAGGTTTTCGGCGTCGTCAATGTTGCCCACCACTGTGACGTTGTTGAGGCCGAATTTCTTCGCATTTTCTTCCATGGTGGCACAGTCCCGGGGATCATGCTCTACGGCCACCAGAGAGCCTTCCGCTGCCACCAGAGCCGCTTCCACAGCAATGCTGGCTGCCCCCACGGTGAGGATGGAATCCCGCAGCTCCGCCTGCAGCTTGGACATGATAACGGCCCGGATCTCACTGCTCACATACCGAATGGAGCCGCTGCAGAACTGCTGGTTGCTGAGGCCGATCTGATAGGTGCTGCGATAGCCCTCGTTGATGATCAGCATTCCAGCAGGCGCGTTGATGCCTCGGTCGATCATGTCCTGGAGTTTGTCGTGCTTGATGGGGCCTGTGGGTTCGCTTCCCTCATTGTACCAGATGTCGCAGTCCCCCAGACCGGCGTCCCACATGTCATAGAAAATATCCGGATGGCCGGCATCGGTGAGGACCATAACCTGCCGGGAGGACTGAACGGCGGGAATAATATTTTTATTTTCCCGGGTGATGTCCAGAATTTTTAAGGTTCCCAGATCCAGTTGGCTGTACTGGGAAAAATAGCCCAGCCACTGCAAAATGGCTTCATTGTTGAAATCGAGTTCTTTCATGGGTGTGCCTCCTTCGATTGGGATAATTTCACTCCTGTTCATTATAGCACAGCTTTTGCCCTGTGAAAATGACCGAAAGCATTTTATTTCTTGTTTTGACTTCGGACCGTTGCATAACGAACTATTTTGTGCTATGATGGGGACAAATCCCAAAAGGAGGAATACCAGATGAGTCTGTTCAAAAAAGTAATGGACCCCGGCCCGGGCATGCCCATGGGAGGACCGGGAGGCCCTGGCGGTCCGGGAATGCCTATGGGAGGCCCTGGTGGTCCTGGAGGCCCTGGCGGCCCGGGCATGCCCATGGGAGGACCGGGAGGCCCTGGCGGTCCTGGTGGCCCCGGTGGTCCTGGTGGTCCGGGAGGACCGCCGCCCATGGGACCCACCAAGCCCGGCGATCCTGCGGAACTGGAGGATTTTGCCGAAGTTCAGCACAAGGAGGCTGTGGCCCTGTGCTACAACCTGGAGCTGATTGAACCAGTGGAGGAGGATGGCAAGTTCTATCTCAAGGCCCAGGCACCCATGGAGGCCCAGGACCGAAAGATCATGGCGGAAAAGGCGGCCAAGCTGAAAAAGCTGGAGACGGCCTATGTTCCTGCTGGTCCTTCCTTGGATGAAGCCTGTGCCCAGCTGGTGGAGGCCATGAAGTCCGGAACGGAAGGACTTCCCTGTTTGAAGCTGGTGCCGGAAACGGTACAGCTGGATTCCCTGACCATTGGGGAAACAGAACTTTATGTGGCAGCGCCGGGAAAGGATTTGACCATGACGGTTTCCGGGGTGGGAACCAACATGAAGCCCGGTACCTATCAGAACGTGACCCTTACGGTCACTGATGCCTATACCAAGACCACCGGCGGTCCTGGCGGCGTACATACCCACCACTTCCGTGCCGCGCTGTTTGTCAAGGACGGGGCCATTGAGGAAAATAAGTCCGTAAAGGCGGCGATTCTGGCAGGTACGGCCGACGGCAGCAAGGCTGAAGGCCTGAAGATCGACGATCATCAGCATCTGTTCAATGGTGTCATGGTGACCGGCGGCAAATATGCCATTGAGGGGGCGGACCTCTCCTTTGTGGGCCATGGCGGAAACGACTTCCAGGGCTATGGCGCAGGGATTATGACCACCGGCGACGCGGATGTTACGGTGGAGAATTCCAGAATCCATGTGGAGGGCGCCATCCGCTCTGCGGTCTGGTGCGGTGGAGAGAGCCATCTTATAGTGAAGGATTCCGTCATTGATTCCATCGACGCGGATCCCTTTGACGAGGATTTCCGCAGCCTGTCTGTGCCCATGATGAAATCCGTGCCCTTTGCACTGGGCCTCATTGGAAACTGCCGGGCCACCAATGTGCTGGATGCCGGCCAGGTGACCTATGAAAACTGCATTGTTGTGGCGGACAACTGGGCGCCCCTCTCCACGGATTCCGGCCATCCCCCCACGTCCCTGACGGTCAAAAACGTGCTGGCCGGTGTGGGCCGTCTGGAGGAAGCGCAGCCCGGGAAAACCTATACTGCCACCAAGACGGTGGCCGGAAAGACCTGGGGCTACACTATGGGCGGCAGCGGCTATATTGCCTATGGCGACGGCGGCGTGGTGGATACCTTCGAGGACTGCCAGTTCTATTCTCCTGACTATCTGTTGATCTGCACCGGCGTTCAGCCCATGACCTTTAAAAACGTCACCGGTAAGGCAGGCCGGGCCCTGGCCATGTGGCACCAAGCCCGTGGTGGACAGCTCTTCATTGAGGGCGGCTCCTACGACATTGAGAAGTGCGCCTTCCAGATCAAATCCGGCGCCTATGTCCATATCGACATGAAGGATGCGGCGCTGAAGCTGGGGGATGGCGGTGTGCTGATCCAGCAGCTGGAGAGCGATGATGCCGGCGGTATCGTCACCCGGAAATATGAGGTGCCCATGCAGGAGGACGATTGGTCCACTGTGGCGCCGGCCCAGCAGGAGATCCCGGATTCTACGGCGGTGTTTACTAATGAGACGCTGAAGGGTGATATTTTTAACTCTGTCTATGGGTCAAAGCATGGCCTTAGCGTCACGCTGAAGAATACCACCCTCACGGGCGTCGTTTCCTCCTCCAACGCCAATCACCTGTTTGCCGATGGCACGGTAGCGCCTGGCGGCACGGTGTTTGAGCAGGACAATCATTGGGATGCAAAAACGGCAGCAGATTATAAGATTATCGACCCCAAGGCGTATCTCTACGCGGGGCGGCTGAAAAACACCCCGGCTCCTGCGGTCAATAACCCGGTGAAACTGAGCCTGGAGGATGGTTCCGTGTGGAATGTGACTGGAACCAGCTATCTGGCAGGTCTGGCCTTCTCCAAGGATAGCAAGGTATGCGGAACCATCACGGTTAATGGTACTGAGGTGGATGCACCGGGAAGCTATGTGGGTGAAATTGTGGTAACGCCATAGAGCAAAGGTGGTTTTGGCCGGCAATATGTTGCACGGACTGACTACAAAGGGAAGACTTTACGATTAGATTAAACATATAATTGCAAAAATCGGGTGGATCACCGCGGACATGGTGAGCCACCCGATTTTACATTATGCGTTGATTGGCGATAAGGATTGTAAACATTTATTTGTGCGTACTCTGGTCTGAATTAACGGACTGGGATGAAAGATGCATTTGTACAGAGCTGTCTATGCTGCACACTCTGTCGACCAGTTCACCGAAACCGGCAAGCACCAAATTGGAAAGCCAAGCAAGAAGAATGCCGACGACTAAAACGACAATAGCTGAAATAATGGAAAATCCATAATTTCCGTTATGATAACTGGATCCGCCTGTCAGAGCCCAAACAAGCCGATAAGCGCCTACTGATGCAATGCAAGATACAATGACACCAATGTAAGCAAAAATCTCCGCAACACGTTTTATGCTTTGTCCGGTCTTCTGATACATTGTAAACCCTCCGTTTCATTGTTTTATGGCATGAGTATAATACATTTTGTTTTAAAAGTCAATATAACAAAATGTTTTAGACTAATTTATGTGTATGCTATAATCGAGAAGGTGTGCACAATGTATCCGCGAATTCGAGATTTGCGAGAAGATAGAGATTTGAAACAAAGGGAATTGGCAGAATACTTGGGATGTTCCCAAGTCTGCTATTCGTTTTATGAAATTGGGCGACGGGATATTCCGACGGAGGTGCTGATTCGGTTGAGTTATTTTTATGATACCAGTGTGGACTATTTGCTGGGGATTACAGATAGCAAGGCTCCATATCCAAGGAAACGCCGCTGAGGCCATTGCACTTTTGCCAATTTAGGCGTATACTACCCTTGAAACAACCATGAGAAAGAGGGTTTTCATCATGCGAAAGGAATTGCTGGAGCTGCGGTCTGCCATGGCCGGGGCCGGAATCGACGCCTATGTGATCCCCACGGACGATTTCCATGGGGCGGAATATGTGGGAGATTATTTTAAGTGCCGGCACTATGTGTCCGGCTTTACCGGCTCGGCCGGAACCCTGGTGGTGACGGAAAATTGGGCCGGACTGTGGACCGATGGCCGATACTTCCTGCAGGGCGCCCAGCAGCTTGCGGGCACTGGCATCGAGCTGTGCAAGATGGGAGAACCGGGAGTGCCCACCGTGCGGGAGTGGTTGGCAGCCCATCTTCATGCCGGACAGGTTCTGGGCTTTGACGGGCGAACCATGATGCTGGAGACAGGCCGGGGATTGGAACAGGCCATGACCGACCGAGGCGTAAAGCTGGTATATGACCGGGATCTGGTGGGAGAGATTTGGAAGGATCGGCCTGCCCTACCCACGGCACCGGCCTGGGAGCTGGATACGGCCTATGCGGGCCGGACCCGGAAGGACAAGCTGGCAGCGCTGCGGCAGGACGTGGAAAAGGCTGGCGCAGACTGCTACATTCTGACCTCTCTGGACGACCTGGCCTGGCTGCTCAATATTCGGGGAGACGACGTGGAAAGCTGCCCGGTGGTGCTGGGCTTTTTGATCCTGGACGCTGCTGGCATCCGGCTATATACGGATGAAGCAAAATTCTCTCCGGAGCTGCGTGGAGCGTTGGAGGCGGACGGCATTACCTTCCGGCCCTATCTGGAAGCGTTTGCGGCGGTCAAGGAACTGCCTGGGGGCAGCCGTGTGCTGATCGATCCCACCAAGGCCAGCTATGCCATTGTAAAGAGCATTCCCGCTGCGGTACAGATTGTGGAAGGGGCGAATCCCACGGAGTATCCCAAGGCGGTGAAAACCCAGGCGGAACAGGAGAATGAGCGGCTGGCCCACATCAAGGACGGCGTGGCTCTGACCCGGTTTATGAAGTGGCTCAAGGAGCATGTGGGACGGGAACCTATCACGGAAATTTCCGCAGCTCACAAGCTGGAGCAGCTTCGGGCGGAGCAGGAGCACTATCTGGAGCCCAGCTTTGCACCCATCTTCGGCTATGGACCCCATGGGGCCATCGTCCATTATTCTGCTACGGAGGAATCTGACGCGGCTTTGAAACCGGAGGGATTTGTGCTGTCGGACACTGGCGGACACTATCTGGAGGGCTCCACCGATGTGACCCGGACCTTTGTCCTGGGCCCGCTGACCCAGGAGATGAAACATCATTACACCCTGGTGCTGCGGGGACATCTGAATTTGGCGGCAGCCAAGTTCAAGGCGGGGTGCTCCGGAGCGAATCTGGACTACATCGCCAGAAAGCCCCTGTGGGACGAAGGCTTGGACTACAATCATGGTACCGGCCATGGGGTGGGGTATCTGCTGGGGGTTCATGAGGGGCCTCAGAACATCCGGTATCGCTCTGCATCCGGCCATGGGCCGGACACGCCTCTGGAGCCAGGCATGATTACCTCCGACGAACCGGGACTCTATCTGGAGGGGAAATACGGCATCCGGCTGGAGAATCTGCTGCTTTGCGTGGAAAAAGAGAAAAATGAGTACGGAACCTTCCTGGGTTTTGAGGCGCTGACCATGTGCCCCTTCGAGCTGGAGGCCATTTTGCCGGAGGAAATGACGGCACAGGAAAAAGAACTGCTCAATGCCTATCACCAGAAGGTATTTCAGACGCTGTCCCCCTATTTTACCGAAGAAGAAAAATCCTGGCTGCGGGAAGCCACC
>CASEPH010000264.1 GCA_949289625.1 uncultured Clostridia bacterium
TTCCCCAACTTTTTTCCGGATCTTCACGGAGATTTGAAGGATTCTTTTCATTTTAAACAAGATTTTTCAGGTGGGGCGCGTTTCCCTGTGCAGGGCTACAAAAATCCCCCCAATCGTCCCCATCCCCTTGCAAATTACAGGTAAATACGATAAAATGAAGTCAGATTCATTGTGAAAGCGGGTGACGACCATGCTGTTGATTTCCTTGGACCGGAAGGGCAGCGGGCGTCGTATACCCATTGAGAACCGTTAACCGCCGCAGGAGTGCCTCGTCACGCCTGCGCTTTCATTTTGTCAGGAGGTTATGTCTTTGAAAAAGGTTGCAGTTATCATGGGCTCCGACAGCGATTTTCCCGTGGTGAAGGGCGCCCTGACCCAGCTGAAGAAATTCGGTGTGCCCTTTGAGGCCCGGGTCCTCTCTGCCCACCGTACCCCGGCCCAGGCGGAGGAATTCGCCAAAAACGCGGAGAAAAACGGCTTTGGCGTTATCATCGCCGCCGCTGGAAAAGCAGCCCATCTGGGCGGCGTGCTGGCAGCAATGACCACGCTGCCCGTCATCGGCCTTCCCATCAAATCCTCGTTCTGTGACGGCTTGGACAGTCTGCTGTCCATCGTGCAAATGCCCTCAGGGATTCCCGTGGCCACTGTCGGTGTAGGCGCTGCAGATAACGCCGGTATTCTGGCAGTCCAGATGCTGGCCCTGTCCGATGAAACCCTGGCGGAGAAGCTGAAGGCCTACAAGCAGTCCATGGCGGAAGCCGTGCTGGCAAAAGACGAAAATTTACAGCTGGAGGTAGCAAAACTATGAAACAACTGGAACAGCTCTATGAAGGCAAGGCCAAGAAGGTCTATGCCACCGACGACCCGAATCTTTGCATCGTTTCCTATAAAGACGACGCCACAGCCTTTAACGGCCAGAAAAAGGGCACCATTTTGGGAAAGGGCGCCATCAATAACCGTTTGACCAACTATTTCATGAAACTTCTGGAGGAAAAGGGTATCCCCACCCACTTTGTGGAGGAGCTCAATGACACCGACGCAGTGGTGAAGAAGGTGGAAATCGTCCCCCTGGAGGTCATCATCCGCAATATCTCCGCCGGCAGCTTTGCCGCTCGGTACGGCGTGGAAGAGGGCATCGTCTTTGACAAGCCCACCATCGAGTTCTCCTCCAAGTGCGACGCCCTCAACGACCCTCTGATCAACGCCTACCATGCCGTGGCTCTGAAGCTGGCTACGCCTGAGGAAATCGAAACCATCAAGAAGATGGCCTTCGCCGTCAACGACGCTCTGAAGGATTTCTGGGCCTCTGTAGGCGTCACTCTGGTGGACTTCAAGCTGGAGTTTGGCCGTTTGCCCGACGGCACCATCATCCTGGCCGACGAGATTTCTCCCGATACTGCCCGGCTCTGGGATTCCAAGACCGGCGAAAAGCTGGATAAGGACCGGTTCCGTCGGGACCTGGGCGGCGTAGAGGACGCCTATCAGGAGGTTCTCCGCCGGGTTCTGGGCAAGTAAGATGGACATGCTACAGACAAAAGCCTGCCCCAAATTCCGCCAGTATGGAGAGGAATGTGGCATTTTCGGCATTGCGCTGAAGGAGGGCAGCAACCTGTCCGCCGCCCACAGCGTCTATACGGCCCTTTATACCCTCCAGCACCGGGGACAGCAGTCCGCCGGCATCGCGTCTGTGGAGCAGGGTCGGTTCCATCTCCATAAGGGCCCCGGCCTGGTTCCCGACGTATTTAACGACAAGAATCTTCGGACCCTCACCGGTCCCGCCGCCATCGGCCATGTACGGTATTCTGCATCCGGGGACACCGCCACCGTTAACGCACAGCCCATTGTCATCACCCATGCCTCCGGCTCCATGGCGGTCTGCTACAACGGCAGACTGGTGAACTCGGCGGAACTGCGCCGGGAAACGGAGCTGCGGGGCGGTATCTTCCAGACCAGCAACTCTGCGGAGGTTATCTCCTACCTGCTGGTGCGGGAGCGGATGCGCACCAACACCATCGAGGACGCAGTCATCAATGCCATGCAGTATATGATCGGCGCTTACTCCGTCATTGTTCTGACCCAGGGCAAGCTGGTGGCCTTCCGGGACCCCAACGGCTTCCGGCCCCTGTGCATCGGCGAAGTCAACGGCTCCATTATGTTTGCCTCGGAATCCTGTGCCTTCCCGGTGCTGGGCGGACATCTCATCCGGGAGGTGGACCCCGGCGAAGTGGTGGTGGCAGATCTGGGCACCGGCACCTTCCGGTCCGTTCCCAGCGGCATCAAAGCAAAGAGCAGTCTCTGCATGTTTGAATTTATCTATTTCGCCCGGTCCGACAGCGTGGTGGATGGGGCCCATGTGGACGAAGTCCGGCTGGAAGCAGGACGGTGTCTAGCCCGCCGGAATACGGTGGATGCGGACTGCGTCATCGGCGTACCGGACTCCGGCATTACCCCGGCCATGGGCTTTTCTCGGGAATCCGGCATCCCGCTGCAGACAGGCTTTGTGAAAAACCGGTATATCGGCCGCACCTTTATCCAGCCCTCGGAGGCGGAACGGGAAAAGGCCCTGAAGATCAAGCTCAATGCCCTGGCCTCCACGGTCCACGGCAAGCGGGTCATCGTGGTGGACGATTCCATCATCCGTGGCAACACCTGTCAGCGCACCGTGCAGCTGGTCCGAGAGGCCGGTGCCAAGGAGATCCACTATCGGGTGGCCTCTCCCCGGTTTGAATACCCCTGCTTCTTCGGCACGGATATTCCGGAAAGCCGGCACCTCATCGCCTATGGCAAAACCAACGAAGAAATTCGCCAACTTCTGGGCGTGGATTCTCTGGACTATCTGTCCCTAGAGGATCTGGCCTCCATTTCCCACAATCTGACCCGCGGCGTGTGCGACGCCTGTTTCACCGGCCGTTATAACGTCCCGGTCCCAATTCAAAATCAGGAGAGATCATGATGAGCATTAGCAAAAGTGACAGTTACGCCGCTGCCGGCGTAGACGTAACCGCCGGATACGAGGCGGTCAATCGGATCAAGCCGCTGGTGGAGAGCACCAATATTCCTGGCGTCATCGGCGGACTGGGCGGTTTTGGCGGCCTGTTTGCCCCCAATGTGTCCGGTATGAAGGAGCCCGTTCTGGTCTCCGGCACCGACGGCGTGGGTACCAAGCTGAAGGTGGCCTTCCTCATGGACAAGCACAACACCGTGGGCATCGACTGCGTGGCCATGTGCGTCAACGACATTGTCTGCGCCGGCGCCAGCCCCTTGTTCTTCCTGGACTATGTGGCCTGCGGTAAGAACGTACCCGCCCGGATCGAGCAGATCGTCTCCGGCATTGCCGAGGGCTGCCGGCAGGCCGGCTGTGCCCTCATCGGCGGCGAGACCGCAGAAATGCCCGGTTTTTATCCCGAGGACGAATATGATCTGGCCGGCTTCGCCGTAGGCATGGTGGACAAGGAGAAGATTCTGGACGGCAGTGATATCATCCCTGGCGATGTTCTGATCGGCCTGGGTTCCAACGGCATCCATTCCAATGGCTACAGTCTGGTGCGGAAGGTGCTGGACATTGAGCATGCCGACCTCAAGTCTGTGGTACCGGAGCTCCACTGTTCTTTGGGAGAGGAGCTGCTGAAGCCCACCCGGATCTATGTACGGCCCGTGAAAAACCTGCTGGACTCCAAGCTGAAGGTGAAAGGCATCAGCCATATCACCGGCGGCGGTCTCTACGAGAACGTGCCCCGTATGCTGCCTGAGGGCGTCTGCGCCGAAATTCATACCTCCGCCATTCCCGTGCCTCCCATCTTCTCTCTGATTCAGGAGAAGGGCAATATTCCCGAGCGGGATATGTACAACACCTTCAACATGGGTGTGGGCCTGGTAATGGCCGTGGCCAAGGAAGATGCCGGCGCCGTCATGGAAGCCATGGTCCGCTGCGGCGAACGTCCCTACCTCATCGGCAAATGTGTTGCCGGAGAAAAGGGAGTCGAACTATGGTAAAAATTGCGGTACTGGTATCCGGCG
>CASEPH010000265.1 GCA_949289625.1 uncultured Clostridia bacterium
CTATCTCGATTACTATAACAACCGTCGTATCAAGGCAAAGCTAAAGGGCTTGCCGCCTGCTCTTCACAGACAACAAGCCCTTTCGGCTGCTTGAACAATTTTATTCCCAAATATTTGTCTAACTTTTTGGGGTCACTTCAAAAATCTTGCCGCGTTTTGATGTTATAGATGTGTTCTCGGCCTTTCTCTGTCTGGCCAGTGTTGCATATTTCTCTGACGGCTCCGGGCCAATCGCCTAATATGCTCCAGCACCGTGGTGCCGCTGCCGGAACCGCCCTTTCTGGGGCCGGCGGTTTCCCTTGTCCCACCACCAGATCGAACCTGCCGTAGTGTCATGTTGACCCCTAAACCGGAAAAACGGGAGAATCAATCAGGAACATAGTGTGGTCTTGACCCCTGGCGGTCTGGTGCATGCGGTTGTAATTTTTCAGTCTTTCCGCTATACTGGAAATAGAAACCGGAAAAGGGGGGATTCCATGGACCGTATCATTCTGCACTGCGACTGCAACAGCTATTTCGCCTCTGTGGAGACCATTCTGCGTCCGGAGCTTTCCCAGGTCCCCATGGCGGTGGCCGGAGATCCAAACAGCCGCCACGGCATCATATTGGCAAAAAACGAAAAGGCCAAGGCTTTTCATGTGGAGACGGCGGAACCCATTTGGCAGGCCAAACGGAAATGCCCGGACCTGGTCTGTGTGCCGCCCCACCACGGCCTCTATGGGGAATACTCCAAGCGCATCAACCAGATTTATCTCAGCTATACAGATCTGGTGGACCCCTTTTCCGTGGATGAATCCTTTCTGGATGTGACCCACTCCATCCACCTGTTCCACTGCACCCCAAAAGAACTGGCAGACCAGATTCGTGAACGGGTCCGTAAAGAGATCGGACTGACCATATCCGTGGGCGTCTCCTTCTGTCGGGTCTTTGCCAAGCTGGGGTCGGACATGAAAAAGCCCGATGCCACCACTGTGATCCCCAGAGATTCCTTCCAGGACATTGTGTGGCCCCTGCCGGTGACGGACCTGCTGTTTGTGGGCCGCCAGTCGGAGCAATCGCTCAAGAAGCTGAACATCCGCACCATCGGGGATTTGGCCCGGACAGACCGGGTTCTGCTTGGAAAGGAGCTTGGAAAGCAGGGCGACACTCTTTGGCGCTACGCCAACGGTCTGGACAAGGAGCCCGTTCTCCCATACGATACCCACCGTGAGGTCAAAAGCGTGGGCAACAGCATGACGTTTCGCCGGGATCTCCGGGGCGAGGAGGAGATCCGGTCGGGCATCGCAGCCCTGGCGGATTCCGTCGCCACCCGGCTCCGGGCGGCAAATCTCAAATGCACGGTGGTCCAGGTGGGGATCAAAAGCCCGGAATTCAAGTACATCACCCGGCAGGTTTCCCTCAGCCACAGCACCTATCTCCAAAAGGAACTGACGGAGATCGCCATGGAGCTGGTCCGCAAAAACTGGAACCTCCGGAACCCAGTGCGGCTGCTGTCCATCACTGGCACGGGCCTGGTCCCCGCAGACGAGCCAATGGAGCAGACCACCCTGTTTAACGATTGCGAAGGGAATGCCAATCAGGAAAAATTGGAGGACGCCATGGCGGTGATTCGGAAGAAGTACGGCAAAACAGCCATCCGCTTTGGGTATCAGCCCAACAAGGAGCTGGGCATTGACAAAGAGAAAACAGGCTGGGGAAAATAACTGCGGTTGTGTCGGCAGCTCATTCCGGATTTGCTCCTGTGCCAGCGTTACATAGGTCTCGGACACCTCGATTCCTGTGGCGGCGTATCCCTCCAGCACAGCCGCTAGCACCGTGGTGCCGCTGCCGGCGAAAGGGTCTAAAATATGTCCGCCGGGCTCCGTGATCTTCACCACATCCCGCATGAGCTGGAGCGGTTTCTCGGTGAGATGGATGCGATTCTGAGGATTGCCGTACTTGAACACACCGGGCAGGCAGGAAACTGGACGGCTGATGGGCATATCTCCGTTGCTGCCCCAGACGATGTATTCTGCCTGCTGCCGGAACCGTCCCTTCTGGGGCCGGCAGTTTCCCTTGTCCCAGACGGCGGTACCCCGCCAGATCCAGCCCGCCCATTGCAGGGCGTCGGTGGCAGCGGGGAGCTGGCGCCAGTCGATGAACATACACACCGGCGCGCCCGGCTTGCAGACTTTGCGTGCCTCAGACAGCCATTCGGATGCCCACCGGGTCCAGCTGCGCTGATCCTTGGCGTCTCCGTCAAAAGGCGGAGGCGCGTTTTCGCCCATGCTGGAATACTTTTTCGTAGTGGATCGGTTCTTCTCTGACTGTGTTCTGCCGCCGGAGGCGTATGGCGGGTCTGTGATCACTGCGTCAAAGGTGTTGGGGGCAAAGGTTGGGATGATCTGCAGGGCATCGCCCTGGAGGATCTCCCAGGTAGGTGTTTGAATCATTGGATTCCTCCTCGTTGTATTGTCTTTTGGAGCTTACCGCTCTGTACACAAATAGAAATGGGCCCCGCATTCCTGCGAGGCCCCAAGCCATATCATCATTTTTACTTTTTCAGTTTCAGACCGTCCTTGAATGCTTCGCCAACTCTTTCGGTGACCTTGTAATAGCCGTGCGTATATGGATCAAAGGCAATGGCATTCACCAGAGACATATTCAGCTTGTCTCCCTCCATCACACTCTCATCCGCAGTCACTCTGACGACTTTGCCAATGACGCCACAGCCAAATTCGTTCGACTGATATTCAATAAATTCGCACTCCAGACACAGCGGAAAATCGTTGATGATCGGGGCATCTACGATTTCGGATTTGGATGCGGTCAAACCACTGGCAGCAAACTTATCCGCAACACGATTGCCGGATACTACGCCGAAATAATCGGCTTCTGTCACATGAGCCGCATCTGCAATGCTCACCGTGAATGCGCCTCTGGCCTTGATGTTCTTCACCGTCTTATGGCTTTCTGTGAGATTCAGTGCAACGGTATTACGCTCCTGCATAGTTCCCCACGCCGCGTTCATCACATTGACACTGCCATCTTCATTATAGGTCGCTACCATCAAAACCGGCATGGGGAAAATGCCTTCCGTAATATTAAGCTGTTTTCTCATTCTGCTTACCTCGATTCATAACTTGGATTGACACCAGGAGTGTCATCACATATAATTATAGCTGCCATCGGACAAAAAACAAGTACTGATATTTATGTAAGGTACTATCCAGAACGGAAGTGTTCCAATGATCAAAAACTATATTGAAAACGCAAACTTTGAAGAAACCGGGTTCAGTTATACCCTGTCCCTTATTTCTGGCAAGCACAAAATGGTGATTCTCTACTGTCTGATGGAATTTGAGGTAGTGCGGTTCAACGAACTGAAACGGTATATGAAAAACGTTAGTGACAAAACGCTGAGCAGCAATCTGAAAGAGTTGGAAGCGGATCAACTCATTATCCGTAAGGAATACCCTCAAATTCCGCCCAAAGTAGAATACAGCCTCAGTGACCGTGGCAAATCACTGATGAAAGTTCTCGACCAGCTGTGTATCTGGGGAGAGGAAAATCGGATCTGACAGTCTGTTGATGCCGTGCTTGTCATTCATATACTTCGTCCTCTGCCGCAAGATTGCAGGCCTCCAGCATCAATTCCACACAGTCCGTCTGCTCCCAGGGTGCATCCCGGTGCATGAAGTGGCCATAGTTGCAAAACCGGGCGAACACCGGTTCCGTTAGCCCCAGCGTCATAATCATTCCCGTGGGCGACAGATCAAAGACCAGGCCGATGGCTTTTTCCAGGACATCCTTGGGGTACTTGCCCGTGCCATGGGTGTCCACCTGGACCATCACCGGCGCTTCCACACCGATGGCATAGGCCAGACTGACGGTGCATTCCTCCGCCAGTCTGGCCGCTACGATATTCTTGGCGATGTACCGGGCCATGTAGGCCCCGCTGCGATCCACCTTGGTGCCGTCTTTGCCGGACAGGGCACCGCCGCCATGGGGTGCGAATCCCCCGTAGGTGTCCACCATCAGCTTCCGGCCCGTCAAGCCGGTATCCGCCTCGAACCCTCCCAGGTGAAAAACACCG
>CASEPH010000266.1 GCA_949289625.1 uncultured Clostridia bacterium
CCATCGGGGATTTGGCCCGGACAGACCGGGTTCTCCTTGGAAAGGCGCTGGGAAAGCAGGGCGACACCCTCTGGCGCTACGCCAACGGTCTGGACAAGGAGCCCGTTCTCCCATACGATACCCACCGGGAGGTCAAAAGCGTGGGCAACAGCATGACGTTTCGCCGGGACCTCCGGGGCGAGGTGGAGATCCGGTCGGGCATCGCGGCCCTGGCGGATTCCGTCGCCACCCGGCTCCGGGCGGCAAATCTCAAATGCACGGTGGTCCAGGTGGGCATCAAAAGCCCGGAATTCAAATACATCACCCGGCAGGTTTCCCTCAGCCACAGCACCTATCTCCAAAAGGAACTGACGGAGATCGCCATGGAGCTGATCCGTAAAAACTGGAACCTCCGCAATCCTGTGCGGCTGCTGTCCATCACCGGCACGGGCCTGGTCCCCGCAGACGAGCCAATGGAGCAGACCACCCTGTTTGACGATTACGAAGGAAATGCCAATCAGGAAAAACTGGAGGACACCATGGCGGTGATTCGGAAGAAGTACGGCAAAACAGCCATTCGCTTTGGGTATCAGCCCAATGAGGAGCTGGGCATTGACAAAGGGAAAACCGGCCGGGGGAAATAACTGCGGTCATGCGGACAGCGCTCTGTGGATTCGCTCCCGGGCCAGCGTCGCATAGGTTTCGGACACCTCGATTCCTGTGGCAGCGTATCCCTCCAGCACAGCCGCCAGCACCGTGGTGCCGCTGCCGGCGAAGGGGTCTAAAATATGTCCGCCAGGCTCCGTGATCTTCACCACATCCCGCATGAGCTGGAGCGGTTTCTCGGTGAGATGGATGCGATTCTGAGGATTGCCGTACTTAAACACACCGGGCAGGCAGGGAACGGGACGGCTGATGGGCATATCTCCGTTGCTGCCCCAGACGATGTATTCCGCCTGCTGCCGGAACCGTCCTTTCTGAGGACGGCAGTTTCCCTTGTCCCAGACGGCGGTGCCCCGCCAGATCCAGCCTGCCCATTGCAGGGCGTCGGTGGCAGCTGGGAGCTGGCGCCAGTCGATAAACATACACGCCGGCGCGCCCGGCTTGCAGACTTTGCGTGCCTCAGACAGCCATTCGGATGCCCACCGGGTCCAGCTGCGCTGATCCTTGGCGTCTCCGTCAAAAGGCGGAGGCGCGTTTTCGCCCATGCTGGAATACTTTTTCGCAGTGGAGCGGTTCTTCTCTGACTGTGTTCTGCCGCCGGAGGCATAGGGCGGATCGGTGATCACTGCGTCAAAGGTGTTGGGGGCAAAGGTTGGGATGATCTGCAGGGCGTCGCCCTGGAGGATCTCCCAAGCGGGAAAAAGAGTATTTTTATCCATACAGACCTTCTTTCGTTTTGAATGAATAAGCTCCGTCATACCGAAGTATAACGGAGCTTCAAGGATACAGTGGCTATTCGTTTTCTGCTGTTTATAAGGTGAGCAAATAGTTTTCTATATCAAAATCGCATAGTCTCGAATCCTTCCTTAGATAAAGCGGGTGATGTGGGTGACCTTTTTTTGATAGATTCCCAGTTCTACACCATTTTACATTAAATTCATTGCCAATATGAATCATATCCTCAAGGCAATCCTTTAGATAAGCCCTTTTTTCAACACTTGTTCCCCATGCTGCCCAGATGGTAGGATTTCTCCCCGCCTGCCCCATCACCCACCGAAATGCTTTCATATTTTCATTGTGTAACTGCTGATTAAACTGTTTATCCATATCATCGGGTTTTGTCGCTCTCTGTGCATATACATTGAACATGATAAATGAATCAAAGCCATTGGCGTGTGCAATTCTATCCACTGATTTTAGTGTGTTATCCAGTGCATCTGGAGCAGCTGTTGATGGATTAACACCAATTGTTATTAACGTTTTCTTTCCAACTGTTCCAAGTATATATCGATACTCCGAATAGAAATCAGGTATGTAAATCCACTTGCGTTTATCATACTCAAGACTATCGTCCTTCCTTGCACGAGCTTCATCAAAGGTCAATATATTGATCTCACTACTTTCTTTTGCTGGAATGTGCATGTTGGTGCCCCCTACCAAATAAATATTCTAATCGGAATATGTGTTATTATATCATACACAATGGTGGCACAACAAGGCTATCCTTTTTTCAAAGTTCGCCCGCTGCCGCAAGATTGCAGGCCTCCAGCATCAGTTCCACACAGTCCGTCTGCTCCCAGGGGGCGTCCCGGTGCATGAAGTGGCCATAGTTGCAAAACCGGGCGAACACCGGTTCCGTTAGCCCCAGCGTCATAATCATGCCCGTGGGCGACAGATCAAAGACCAGGCCGATGGCTTCTTCCAGGACATCCTTGGGGTACTTGCCCGTGCCATGGGTGTCCACCTGGATCATCACCGGCGCTTCCACACCGATGGCATAGGCCAGACTGACGGTGCATTCCTCCGCCAGTCTGGCCGCTACGATATTCTTGGCGATGTACCGGGCCATATAGGCTCCGCTGCGATCCACCTTGGTGCCGTCTTTGCCGGACAGGGCACCGCCGCCATGGGGTGCGAATCCCCCGTAGGTGTCCACCATCAGCTTCCGGCCCGTCAAGCCGGTATCCGCCTCGAACCCTCCCAGGTGAAAAACACCG
>CASEPH010000267.1 GCA_949289625.1 uncultured Clostridia bacterium
GTATTGACAAACTCTTTTATTTTCGCTATAAAAAACCATGCTGATCGGACGATTAGCTAAGCTGGAAGAGCAACCGCTTGACGTGCGGGAGGACACAGGTTCAAGTCCTGTATCGTCCACCAAACATAAACCCTGGAATCGTAGAGATTCCAGGGTTTTTTATTTTTGAGTCGCGGAGTCCTGTCGGGCACCGCGGCTCATTTTTTCAGCAGGAGACCACGGACAGATATACTAATGTTGTCATATCCTGCTCTGAGCATGATATTGCAGATTGTCTGTTCTCTCCAAGTGCAGTCTGTTGAAAGAATTTCTCTCACTCTACTCTAACCTCCAGGCGTAAAGTCTTACGGTCCCCGCATCTTTTGAGACTATGGCCATTCCACACTGGTTTATAGATTTTATTGCAGGCTCTGACGGCAGGCAGTGATCTGATCAACATACTTCCAAGTTTGACTCATCCACACCCAGAGGTACGCAGGATGCCAGAGACAACCGGCTCAGAACTTCCCCGCTCTCTCCATAGTGCTGCACCCACTTATACTTCTGTAGCAAAGCTGAATCCCGCCATTGGAGCCGTGCAGAACACGGTGATTCCAATCTGACATATGAGCATCCTATGTTCAGAAATAAGGACCAGGCAGGAGCAGAGGATGGAGCAAAGCGCAAGATAATAAACTGGTTTATTATCTTGCCGAACCAGAATAAATAACAAATTTTATCTTTGTTTACTGACAAATAGAACAAAAATATCGCATATATAAATTAAATTATTGATTTAAATTACAATAAGTGCTAAGGTATATTTGAAATTAGATAAACCAGTTTAGTAAAAGGGGTGAGCTTGCGTGACCATCAATGATATTGCCCGCATGGCCGGTGTTTCCAAGGGTACGGTGTCCCGCGTAATCAATAATAACCCCAGAGGGGTATCTGAGGAGACCAGAAGACACATTCTGGAGATCATTGAGCGGGTTGGCTATGTACCCAATCGGATGGCCGGGAGCATCACGCTGGCGCGGACCAGGATGTTGGGTTTGATTATCCCTGATATCCAGAATATGTTTTTCCCCCAGATGGTGCGGGGAGCGGAGGACTGTGCCATGGAAAATGGCTATACCCTGTTTCTATGTAACTCCGACTCCAACATTCAGAAGGAACAGCAGTATCTGCGGGCCTTTATTGAAAAACGGGTGGACGGAATCCTGATCAACACCTGTGGTCAGAGCATGGAAGAGGGACTGCGCCGTTCTATTCAGAAAAGCAACATTCCAGTGGTCCTGCTAGACCGCCGCTCCAAGGATTTTCCCAGGGCACCAGGTATTTACGTGGACAATGAGGAGGGCGCCTATACCGGTACCTGTCATCTTTTAGAAAACGGATGCACCCGCATCTGTTTTCTGGGCGGTCCTGAAGGGGTAAACACCACCTCTGAACGTTTGCGGGGATATCAGCAAGCACTGAAGGAGTCGGGAATTCCTTTCCGTCCGGAGTATGTTTTCTACGGTCCGTACAGCACTTCGTCAGGATACGAACGAATGACAGAAGTGTTGGAACGAAAACTAGAAGTAGATGCCGTATTTGCCGGTGCGGACATGATTGCGTTGGGAGCATTGCGGGCACTGCGTGAACATCATGTGGCAGTGCCGGAGCAGATCAGTGTGCTGGGCTTTGATGATATCGCGATCAGCGCAGACGTAAGTCCTTCTTTGACTACCATGGCGCAGCCGATTTATGAGATCGGATACCGGGCGGTGGAGAAGCTGTTGGCTCAGATCCGCCGGGAACCTGGCTGTGACAAGAGCGAGTGGATGCACACCACTCTGGTGCTCCGGGAGAGTACCAGAAGAAGACAAGGGGTTGCAAAATGAAGCGGGTATTAGTGGTCGGTAGTCTCAACATGGACCTTGTGGTAGACGTGGAACATCTGCCGTTGGTGGGGGAAACCGTATTGGGAAACCGGTACTGGAAAAGCCCTGGAGGAAAGGGCGCCAACCAAGCTTATGCCGCCGGTCGGGCGGGGGCGGATGTGGCCATGCTCGGCTGCGTGGGAGAAGACCTCTATGGAACGACGATGCTGGAAAAGCTGACGGAAGCAGGGGTCCGGAAAGATGCGGTGCGCCGAGAAAAACAGCATCCGACCGGCACGGCGTTTGTTCTGCGGGAAACAAGCGGTGCTAATAGCATCATTGTGATCTCAGGCGCCAACTGGAGATGTACCCCGGCCTATTTGGCGGAGTATCGTGATTACTTTGCCTGGGCAGACTGCGTCCTCTGTCAGTTGGAGATCCCGCTGGAGAGCGTCTGTGCCGCGGTTCATCAGGCCAAAGAGCTGGGAAAAACAGTGCTGTTGAATCCCGCTCCAGCCTGTCCAGATCTTCCCGGGAGCCTGTTCCCGCAGATCGACGTCATAACGCCCAACGAGACAGAACTTGCAGCACTCACCGGCGGTCCCACAGGAACCCTGGAGGAGATCGCAGACAGCGCTCAGCGTCTGAAGAAAACAGGCGTGGGCAGCGTAGTGGTAACAATGGGCGCCAGGGGTGCGCTACTGGTGCAAAAGGACCGGACCGTACATATTCCGGGCAATCATGTGGACTGCGTGGATACGACAGGCGCGGGAGATTGTTTCAATGGGGTGCTGGCGGCGGAACTGGCAGCGGGAACACCGCTGGAACAGGCTGTGCACATCGCCAATGCGGCCGCCTCCCTGAGCGTGACCCGGCATGGCGCCCTTCAGTCCATGCCGGACAGAGAAGAGATTACGATGTGGCTGCGGACGCCGGAGGGGCAGAAAAGAGGATGAGTATGGAACGGATCATTTTAGATACGGACATCGGGACAGACGTGGACGACGTTATGGCGGTGGCGCTGGCCGTCCTCTCTCCCGAGCTGAAAGTAGAGGGAATCACAACGGTCTACGGAGACGTGGACCTGCGGTCCAGAATGGTGGTCAAGGTTCTGCAGCTGCTGGGGCGCAGCGACATCCCGGTTATGGCCGGATCCAGGGATGTACTGCTGCGCAACCGGGAGATCTGGTGGCTGGGCCACGAGGGCGAGGGACTGCTGAGCGAGGCGGATGAGGGCCTTACCTATGACAGCAGGCACGCGGTGGACTTTATCATTGATACGGTAATGTCCAACCCCGGAGAGATCACGCTCATCGGCATTGGCCCCTTTACCAACTTCGCCATCGCCCTGGCCCGGGAACCCCGGATCGCACAGGAGGTAAAGCAGATTATCATTATGGGCGGAAGCGCCCGCCTGGGGTGCAATGGCGCGGAGCTGGAATATGCCGACCACAACGTAAGCCGGGACCCGGAGTCGGCAGCCCTTCTGTTCCGGAGCGGGGCGCCCATTGTCATGTGTGGGTATGACGTAACCCGTCAGGTACTGGTGGGTGAGACGCAGATCCGTCAGCTGGAGCAGAGCGGCGGGGAACTGAATCTGGCCATGGCCCGTATGATGCGCATTTGGTTCCGGTACTGGAAGCGGGACTATACCGCTATGAACGATCCTCTGTGTGTGGCTCTGGCCTTTGATCCTACGTTCTGTCGGGGGCCCCTGATGAATGTGGAAGTGATGTATGATCACCGCCATCCTACAGGCCACACCATCTGTACACTGCCCCGCACACCCTGGACACCGCCGGAACTGCTGGATAAGGAGGTACAGCCTCCCAAAACAAAGGTATGCTTGGAAGTGGACAGCCAGCGCTTTCTAAACCTGATGATGACCCGCATCTGTGATGCTGCTATGTAAAAAACAATAAAAAGGAGGACTCGCAAATGAAATGGAAGAATCTTCTTGCTCTGACACTGGTCTCCGGCCTGGCGCTCTCCCTAGCTGCCTGCACATCAGGCCAGCCTTCCGAGGGACAGGCAACGGGTGCGGGCGGAACGGAAACGCTGAATGTGCTTATTGTGTCTGATCTGGAACCTCTGGAACCCGTATTCCAGAAATTCGGCGAGGAAAACGGAATCACCATCAACGTGGAATCAGTTCCTTACGCAGAGATTTTTGACACCATCGAGGTACGTCTGGGCGCAGGTGAGTCCTCGGTGGATGTGCTGGTGGCGGATGCGCCGCTGATCACAAACTACACCGCAAAGAACTATCTGTGCAGCATCAGCGACTATGTATCGGCCGACTCGCTGGAGCGGATCACAGAGGCCTCCCTGGCCGGAGGAACGGTTGACGGTCAGGTGGTCGCACTCCCGCTGTACAGCAGCTGTGTAAACCTTTACTACAACAAGGACCTGTTCGATGAAAAAAATCTGGAATATCCCAGTATTGATCCGGAGCAGCGCCTGACCTGGGAGCAGGTGGTGGACCTCGCCCAGCAGCTGACGTATGTCAACGACGCCGGTACTCAGATCTACGGCCTGACCTTTGAGCAGATCGACACGCCCTATCAGCTTCTGCCTTTGTCCCAGAGCCTGGGGGCCGATCAGTATATCAGCGACGACCAGACCTCGGTAGACGGATATACCAACGCCGACGAAGTGGTGCAAGCCTGTCAGTTCTATTACGACACCTTTAACACCTGGAACATCAGCCCCAAGATCGACGGCTCCGAGTCCACTGGTTATTTTACAGCCGGCCAGGTGGCCATGTTCGTGGGCGGCTCCTGGCAGATTGCCTCCATGGAGGACGCTGGTATGAACTGGGGCGTGGCACCCCATCCCTACTTTGAAGGCGGACAGGCCGTGACACCTACCGGCAGCTGGTATATGGGCGTTTCCAACTACTCCAACAACAAGGAGATGGCGGCCAAGTTCGTGGAGTGGCTGACCACCGACGATGAGGTCTGTCAGGAGACCTATGACATTATGCAGAACCTGCCCTGCAACCTGTCTGTGCTGCAGGGGATCGAGGATGATCCTGCCAACGAGGGAACCGTGGCAGCTCTGAATGTCTATGAGGCAATGAACACCGCTGTGGCCCGTCCCCAGATGGTGGGATATGAGGAATGGCAGTCCGTGATGCAGGAGACCTACAGCGACATTAAGAACGGAGCCGATCCCAAGACCGCCCTGGATGAGGCAGTGGTAGAGATCGACAGTCTGATCGCAAAGTATCAGCAGTAAAAGGAATATAGGCCGGGCAGGGGAGAACGCCGGAGCGGATCTCCCCTGCCTCTTTAGAGAGGTGGGTGTAGTATGAAAAAGCAATATCCTGTGGTTGCGGCCTTCCTTGTCCCGGCCATGGCGCTTCTAATCATTTTCAAGGTTTATCCGATCTTTCTGAGTTTTTATGACAGCCTGTTTTCCTACTCTTTTGTAAATAAGCAGACCCTGTTTTCCGGGCTGGAAAACTATCTTCAGGTCTTGCAGGATCCATCCTTTCAGAATTCTCTGAAGGTGACCCTCCTCTTCAACGTGGTGGTAAACCCCATCCAGGTGGTACTGTCTTTTGGCCTTGCCCTGCTGCTGATGGTAAAGCTGAAGGGACAGCGGGTCTTCCGAACCATTCACCTGATCCCCATTACGGTTTCCTTTACCATTGCCTGCACCCTGTGGGGTGTGCTGCTCAGTCCAGAGCAGGGACTGATGAATTCCATTTTAAATCTCTTTGGGATTCCCAATCAGAGCTTTTTGAACGACAGTAAGCAGGCTCTGGGATGGGTCATGGTGCTGGCAACCTGGAAGGGGTTGGGCTATTGGGCTCTGTTTTTCATCACCGGACTGGAAGAGGTGCCCCCCTCCCTCTATGAGGCGGCTTCTCTGGACGGAGCGGGATACTGGCAGAGCCTGCGCTATGTGACTATGCCTCAGATGAAACGGACGTTTAAATTTGTCATCGTATCAGACACCATCTCCAACTTCATCCTATTTGTGCCGGCCTATGTATTGACCGGCGGCGGCCCGGAGGGCGCCACGGATCTGTTGATGTACCGCATCTACCGGACGGCGTATAAGTATTCCGATGTCAATCAGGCCTCCGCCATGATCGTAATTCTGCTGGTTTTGCTGGCGGTGATCGTGGGGCTGGAGAGTTATCTTCTGCGGGAAAAGGAGTGAGGAATATGGGGGAACGGATTAAGACCAGCCGCAAGATACCCTTGTATGCGGTTCACTTTGTCCTGATTCTGTTTGTATTTTTGCCGCTGATATTTGCCTTTTCCTCCTCCTTCCGGCCTATGGAGGATATCTACCGCTATATCAGCCCCCTGAGCTGGAAGACCTTCTTTCCCGAGCACATCACCCTGGAGGCATATTGGTCCATTTTTGTGGAACACGGTTTTGGTCGGGCCCTGCTCAATTCCATCCTGATTGCAATCGTTACCGTGGTTCTGGGGATTCTCTTCAACGGAATGGCAGGCTACGCCTTTGCCAAATTCTCCTTTCGCGGGAAGGGCGTGCTGTTTCTGTTGGTGCTGCTCTCCTATATGGTTCCCTTTGAACTGATCTCCATCAACCTCTATGCCATGATGATCGACCTGGGCTGGATCGACAGCTATCTGGCACTCATTGTGCCCAGCATCCCCAACGGGATGATCATTTTCCTCTTCCGGCAATATTTTATGAGTTTTCCGGACTATCTGATTGAGGCGGCCCGGATTGACGGCCTGGGGCTGATCCGCATTTTCTTCAAGATCGTGCTGCCCAACTCCAAAGCCATTTGTGTCAGCGCCGGCCTGGTGCTGTTTATCAACCAGTGGGAATCCTTCCTGTGGCCCATTTTGGTGACCCGCTCTCCGGATATGTACACGGTACAGATCGCACTGAGCAATTTCAGCACGCAATATACCCAGAACTGGAACCAGATCTTCGCCGGTTCTCTGATCGCGTTCCTGGTGCCGGTGGCAATCATCCTGCCGCTGCAGCGCTTTTTCACTGCCGGACTGACTACGTCCGGCTCCAAAGAATAGGGGGGCTATGCCATGCTGCGTGAAAAAATGAGATGGACCTTTTTCACTGATATGCTGGAAGATGAATACCGTCAGTGTGTCCAGGAGGGACGCCTGGTGGAGCCCCTGCTGGACGAGCTGAAGCGGGTACAGGCAATCCCGGAAGAAACTGTCCGGGAAGAGGCAGCAAGGGCTCTGCTGCTGACACTGGAGGGCGCGCCCATGGACCCGGCATATCCCTACCGGGAGCCGGAAACCTGGACGGACATTCTCCGGGCGCTGCCTGCTTCCGGAGGCCGGACCTGGGCGGTGGAACAGTCCTCCCTGCGGGACAAACTGGCAGGTGCCTGGCAGGGCCGGGCAGCAGGCTGCGTGCTGGGGATTCCGGTGGAGGGGTGGCCCCGAACGAAAATCCGGGCCTACCTGGAGGAAAGCGGGCAGCTTCCTATTAAAGACTACCTGCACACCTCGTCGGACCCGGAGCTGCGGGAAAAATACCATATCCATGAGGAGGACCCCACCACACCCTATGACCGTCAGCTGGTATGCTGGCGGGAGTGCCTAGACAGCTATCCCAACGACGACGATCTGAATTACACCGTCCTGGCACTGAAAGCACTGGAGCGGTACGGTCTGCCCCTGACCTCCGAGAAGGTGGCCGAAACCTGGCTGCTGGGGATTCCGCCCTTCCACGCCTGTACGGCGGAACGGGCGGCGATCCGGAATCTGATGGAGGGCGTGCTCCCACCGGAGTCCGCCCGGCGCTGCAACCCCTACCGGGAATGGATCGGAGCCCAGATCAGAGCGGATCTCTACGGCTATATCTGTCCGGGGCAGCCCAGGCGGGCCGCCGAGCTGGCCTGTGCGGACGCAGCAGTATCCCATACCAAAAACGGTATATACGGAGAGATGTTTATCGCCGCGCTGATAAGCCTCTGCCCGGTGGAGGAGCTCTCCATGCTGGAGCGGGTGCGCTGTGCCATGGAGCAGATCCCGCCTCGGTCCAGACTCTGTGAGGCGCTGGAGCAGGTTTGCAGCACCTTTGAGCAGGGGAAAAGCTTTGAATGGATGGTGGATGCGGTCCACACTCGGTATGATGAGACCAGACAGTTTGACTGGTGTCTGACCATTCCCAATGCCATGCTGGTGACGGCTTGTATTCTCTGGCACACCTCGTTTGAAGAGGCCATCGGTGCAGCGGTCTTGAGCGGCTTTGATACCGACTGCAACGGTGCCACCGCGGGTTCCCTGCTGGGCCTGTGCCACGGGCTGGCCAAGATCGGGCCAGCATGGCGGGAGTCCTTTGCGCCGGTCATACGCACCAGCGTGCACAGCTACCATGAAATTACGCTGGATGATCTGGTAGAACGGACCTTGGCACTTGTTCAGTGGAAATAGAGAGAAATCCCCCAGAGCCGCAAGGCTTTGGGGGATTTTGTTTTGCCCAAAAACAGGCTTTAGCCTTGCTGCGTTGCGCTCACGCTTGAGGTATAAAAATGGAGAGGCGCCACATATGCGGCGCCTCTCCGGCTCATGTGCACTATTTCCATTCTGAACCGTTATATCCGGTCCCATCAGGATGGGATCACTCGGCCAGGAAGCGGCCAATGATCACGGTAGCCTCAGCACGGGTAGCCACGCCCTGAGGATCCAGCAGCTGGCCGGGCTTGCCGGTGATATAGCCGTTGTCCACTGCCCAGGCAATGGCTTCAGTGGC
>CASEPH010000268.1 GCA_949289625.1 uncultured Clostridia bacterium
AACGGATTTTTTTGCGTATAATAAATCATGCGCTTTGGAGCTTTCCTCCTAGAGCGCATGAATATAGGGGATTAGTGTAACGGTAACACACCGGACTCTGACTCCGTTTTCGGGGGTTCGAATCCCTCATCCCCTGCCACGTCGTCGCGGACTGAAGTTCGCGACGACGTTTTTTACCATTGCTAATGACATTTCTCCCTGCTGCCAGGCTTGGAGGATAGAAACCGCCCAACCGGAATTGCGTCCGGTTGGGCGGTATTCATATTATGTAAACTACATCTCAGCACCATATGGCCATAATCAACGTTCCAATCAGCATCAGGCCCAGTCCCAAAGCGGCCTTTTTGCTGATTTTTTCTTTCAGGAAGAGATAGGAAAATGCCACAGTAACGAGAATACTCATCTTGTCGATGGGCACCACTACGCTGACGATGCCATTTTGAATTGCGTAATAATAGCATAGCCAGGAGGCGCCGGTGGCAATACCGGACAGAATAATAAAGACCAATTCATGCCGATCCAGTGTTTTCATCTGCCCCTGCTTGCCTTTGACGAACACCACCAGCCACGCCATCAGCAGCACCACCACGGTTCGAATGGCAGTGCCAAGATTGGATTCAATCCCGGAAATTCCGATTTTCGCCAAGATGGAGGTCAGCGCTGCAAACACGGCGGAAAAGATGGCATAAATCATCCATCTGCTGTTTTTCTGATGTACCGTATCCACGTTTTTCCGCTCCACCATCAGGAAAATGCCAATTGCAAGCAGCAGCGTACCCAGTAGCTTAGGCACAATGTGATCCGTTTCCGAAAAACAGACGATTGCAATTATGACTGTAAGGATCGTGCTGGACTTATCAATGGGCGCGACCTTGTTCACATCTCCAAGGGACAGCGCCTTGAAGTAGCAAAGCCAGGAAGCACCTGTAGCCACCCCGGAAAGGATCAAAAACACAAGGGTCTTTGGTTCAATTTGGGTGATGGTATTTTGGGACCCCACCACAAACACCATAATCCAGGAAAACAACAGCACAACGATGGTCCGCAGTGCGGTTGCCACATCGGAATCTGTTTTCCGAATGCCGCACTTGGCAAGCACCGCTGTGACTCCAGCGAAAAATGCCGAGAGCACCGCCATAACCATCCACATACGAATTCCTCCAAAATGTGTAAGATGGCAAAATACCGCATCATTTTCCTGTAGCGGCATTGTCGTGTTCTATGGTATCACCAAACGATCCCTTTCGCAAGAGGCAGGGATTTTCCGAATAAATTTTCCGTGGGAGATACATACTATGGCCAGATCAAGAAAAAGGAGCCACTGCCATGATTACCGATACGGAATTGCTCAACTACATTCGCCAGACCACCCTCATGGGCCGCACTGGCATTGATGGGATTATGAAATACTCCGCCTGCCAGCCCCTCACCGACGCGCTTCGGCAGCAGCGGGCGGAGTACGGTGAGATCTGCGACGCCGCCACAAAAATGCTGATTCAGCGGGGCGGCCAGCCGGAGCCACTGCCCATGGGGGCCAAGATGGGCGCCGCCATGACCCGCACCATGCAGGTCTTTTCTCCCCCCTCCACCTCCAAGATCGCAGAAATGATGATCTCCGGCAACACCAAGGGCGTCATCAAATCCATCCAGCACCACCGACAGTATATGGGCAAGGATGAACGGGTCACCGACCTGTCCAAAAAGCTGTTGGAGACGGAACAGAGCAATATTGAGCAGATGAAGCCCTTTCTGTAAAAAATGGCAGCTCCACAAAATTTGGAGCTGCCACTAAACTATTGAATATATCTATAACCGCCAAACAACTTCTTTCTGTAATGATCAATCTCTTTTTGCAGTTGTGCTTTTAACTGTTCATCTGTCAGGGATGTAAATGCATCGTAAAGCAGTGACGCAGACTTATTTATGTCGATTGTTAATCTCTCTGGTAGTCCAGTCCGATACAAGTTTGCAAGGAATTGAATGCCATACACAAATATACGCTGTTCACTTTCTGACGTGCTGGAAATTTCAAGGTTATACTCTCTTGCATTTTCTAATATTTTCAAATCATTGTATGCCTCGTAATATTCGGCATTGGTCTTAGCCAACCTGAAAAAGCAGCATCCTCTCAATATTGTAACATTGATTGCAGATAGCCCATACGTATAATCCAGTGCTTCATCGTACTTCCCCATGAAAAAATGCGATGCTGCAATTCCATAATTTGACTCATCTATTTCTTGCAGTAATATCTCTCGGCCTTTGGAATCTACTTCAAGTCGCTCCAAAGCAAGCTTTGACCATTTTATCGTTTTCTTTCGATATTGGATTGCAGTTTTATATTCACCAACATTTGAAGCTTCATTGATCAACGCAAGCAAAGGATAGCCAGTGGCAGTTATCATGATTCCTTGTGGACTACCTGCTTCAGCAGCCATTTCGCCCCAATATATGGATTTTTCTGTTCCCTCATAACTATTCTTATCATGATAATAATGGCTCAGCCAAAGCATTGCTTCAACATCGCCAGCTTCCGCATTGCAAAGATAGTCATGAAACGTCATTTTCATTCCCCTCCTTTTTATTCACGCCCTTTGCGCGAGCTTTTTTGCAGTATCTCGGTACTGCTCATGCGCTTTCTCCATTTCACCCGTTTGAATGAGTTGTACACAGGGTGCCACCAATGTCTCATACAATTCATTCCAGATCACTTTGGCATTGGGTTGGGCGTTAATCCTCTCCACAATACCTGGCGCAGTCGCATAATATTCGACCACTTCTTCCAAGCCCCCTGGTTGATTTTTCAGCCACTCATCCCGAAACCTCCGCAGTATGGTCAATTCCTCGCAGTCATCGGGCAGCCCCCGGGCCTCCACGCAGGCTGACGTGAGATAGCATCCGCCGCTGCTGGTCTCCCCTTTATAAATGGGACACTCATCATAGGAATACCCCCGGCAATATCGGTTGTACACATCCGAGTTTACATAATCCTCTTTTTTATAGCAGTAATAGTCGTTGTTTCGAAACGTGTAGTAGGAACAGCTCATTTATTTCTACCTCCTCCAAATATAGGCTATGTATAGCCTATATGGTAGCATGTATAGCCTACACTGTCAAGCCTTTTCTTCTACAATAAACACAAGGAGGATTGGACTATGACAACTCAAGCCGCTGTAAAAAACCGCATTCTACAACTTTGCGGACAGTCAAACATTACAATTAACAAGCTATCAACACTTTCCGCACTGCCACCATCGAGCATTAAGAATATTCTGTACGGAAAAAGTCAAAACCCCAAGCTGCTGACAATCAAACAAATATGCGACGGGCTAGGCATTACTCTCGCAGAATTCTTTGATACGGACGAATTCAACTCCCTAGAGCCTGAAGAGATCGAATAAACCAAAGAATTAAAATGGACACCGCCATGACCCGCACCATGCAGGTCTTTTCTCCCCCCTCCACCTCCAAGATCGCAGAAATGATGATCTCCGGCAACACCAAGGGGGTCATCAAATCCATTCAGCACCACCGACAGTATATGGGCAAGGATGAACGGGTCACCGACCTGTCCAAAAAGCTGCTGGAGACGGAGCAGAGCAACATCGAACAGATGAAGCCCTTTCTATAATATTTAAAGGCTGCACGGCGAAAAATACTTTCGCAGTGCAGCCTTTAAGCTGGTAGATGAATCAGTTTTCCGGCCGATAATGCTGGTGATTTTCCCCTCGGAGAGAATCTAGCCGTCCCAGAATTTGCCGCAACAGCGATTTCCGCGGCACCACCGTGGGGGCCAGTTCTACCGGATGCCGGAGATAATAATCCTGGGCATCCACTTTAGTCCCTCCCGCATCCAGCGGTACATAGTTTCCGTCCGGCTGCAAGCGCCGGGCCTTTGTATTATCCCGCAGCAGCAGTTCCAGGTAAGAGTGGAACCATTCCTTCAGCTCGGGACTGTCCACCGGATAGGCGATCTCCACCCGGCGGGTCTGATTCCTGGTCATAATATCCGCCGAAGAAATGTACAGCTGTTGCAAGGCTCCGTCTCCAAAGGCGTAGATCCGACTGTGCTCCAGGAAACGTCCCACAATACTTGTCACCGTAATGTGATCGGTCTTTCCGGGAATCCCCGGAACCAGGCAGCAGATGCCGCGGATAATCAGGTCAATTTTCACACCGGCCTGAGAAGCCTGAGCCAGCTTGTCGATCAGATCTCGCTCTGTGACAGAATTGGCTTTGATGATGATTCTCCCCTGACTTCCCCGGGCGATCTCCCCGTCAATCAATCGGAGAATCATGGACTTCATATTCACCGGCGCCACCAAAAGATGGTCATATTTTCCCCACAGGTTGCCGATCAGCATATTTTGGAAGAACGCAATGGCATCCTGGGCAATTTCCTGCTTCGCGGTCATGATGGAGAAATCCGTATATTGGGCGGAGGTCTTTTCATTGTAGTTTCCGGTGCCAATCTGGGTGACATAGCTCAAACCGTTTTTCTCCCGGCGGGTAATGAGACAGATCTTGGAATGGCATTTAAAGTAGTCCATACCATAAATCACCCGGCAGCCCGCATCCTCCAGGGTTTTGGCCCAGTTGATGTTGTTCTGCTCGTCAAACCGGGCCCGCAGTTCCACTAGTGCCGTGACCTCCTTGCCCCGCTCCGCGGCCTCGCACAGATGTGTCACGACGGCGGAATTTTTCGCCAACCGGTAAATCGTGATCTGAATCGAGCAGACATTGGGATCCAGGGCCGCCTCCCGCAGCAGTGTCAAAAAAGGCTGCATGGTGTGATAGGGATAGAACAACAGCACGTCCCGCTGCTTGATCTGCTCCCACATAGGAACATCCTGCGTTAAGTAGCTGGGATATTGGGGCACATGGGTCGGATAATACAGCGCCTTGTCCAGATTGCCGAGTTCATAGGCATACCCCATCACCAGCGGGCACTGGCAGGTATAGCTCTGCTCCGCCGTCAGCTTCAGCCGCTCCAGCAGAAGTTGACGCAGTGTCGGCATTTCTCCCTGCATCTCTAAACGTACCGGTGCCAGTCGGTCCCTGAGGCGCAGCAACTTCGACATATGACTGCGGAAATCCGGATTATCCTCGTCAAATTTCTCCTCATCATAGCTGAGGTCCGCATTTCTGGTCACAGAAATGATGGCCTGCTCTTCTACCGTGTAGATATGAAAGATCTTTTTCAGATAATAAAGCACAATGGTTTCCACTCGTACAAATTTCCCAGGCTCATCCGGCAGCCGCAGAATATCGGGAACGGAATCCGGCACAGCAACAATCCCCAAAAGCCAATGATTCTTATTTCGGAGCAGCGCAGCGGCATAGAGCGCCTTGTTCTTGAGGTGTGGAAACGGATGCCGTGGATCAATAATTTGAGGAGACAGCAGCGGCCGGATATTTTCTTTATAGTATTGATGGATATAGCCACGCTGTTTTTCTTCCAGCAACTCGTAGGGGATGTCTTCCACCCCATAGGCTTTGAGTTCTTGGAGCAGCTTGGCATATGCTGCGTCTCTGGAGCGAATCATAGGCCGCACTGCATCATAGATCAGATCCAGCTGCTGCCGCGGCGTCTTGCCGCTTTTGTTTTCCACCACCCGGGGGGTCATGACGGACAAATCAAACAGACTTCCCACCCGAACCATAAAGAACTCATCCAAATTGCTGGTAAAGATGGAGATGAATTTGAGTCGCTCCAGCAGAGGCACCGTGGGATCCTGGGCCTCTTCCAGAACTCTTGCGTTAAATTTCAGCCAGCTTAATTCCCGATTTTGCGTATAGCTCAGGTCATGCATGCCTATATGTTCCGACATAAATAACCCTCCCGTACCCCGTAGGGACTGATATAGATTTCATGACTGCAAAGCATGTTGCACAGTGTTTTCATCAGCAGCGTCCCCGGAATAATGGTATGAATCCGTTCCGGGCAAATTCGTAGCGCCAGATCTCTGGTCTTTTTCTTTTTTTGCTGCAGCCGCAGGCAGACTTCTGTCAATTGCGACCGCGTCAGTGTTCTATTGTCAGCCGGCAATTGATGATAGACGTTGGCAATTTTCAAAACTGCCCGGGCGGTTCCACCTACGCCACAGAGATATTTTACACTTTTTTCCGGCAAATTTGCTTGCTCCAATGTTTTGGATATTTGCTCGGTAATCGTCTTGATCTCGGAATCTTTGGGCCATATTCCAGAAACATTCTCCCGAAACAGGTTCAGTGAGCCAATGGCCAGGCTCTGGGCGCTTAAAATCTCCCCGTGAGAAAAGGCCACCAATTCCGTGCTTCCACCACCGATGTCGAACAGCACTCCCTGCTTTAGATGCGAGGAAGCCAGCGCTCCATAGTAACCTAGCCGGGCCTCCTGCTCTCCGGAAATCACATCAATCTTCAGCCCGGTCCGTTGCTGTATTTCCTCCACAGCCTCTTTGGTGTTGCAAATGTTACGAAGCGACGCCGTGGCAAACACATGCATCTCCTCCATCCCAAACAGCCGCAGCAGATGATGAAAATTCTCCAGTGCTTCGCAGGCTCTGCTAATTCCCTGGGGCGATAATACGCCTTTTTCGATATAACTTGCCAAACCCGCCGTCTCCTTTTCAGAGAACAACAGGTGAAAATCATTTTCCGCCTTTTTTTCATACACCGAAAGGCGGATCGTATTGGAACCTAGGTCCACAATAGCATATTTTCCCATACTATCCCTCGATTGATTATTTTGACACAGTGCCGCAAATCTGCACTGCATATTGTCGTTACTATACCACATCAAAGTAAAAAATATATCGCATATTATGTAAGGAATCTGTAAACTTCCCAGGATGCTGTTTTTATTTGGTACGCAAAAACATCCGAGCTTTTCCCATGGGAAGCCCGGACACCGGCAGCTTTATCGCAAGTGGAGGCCGCCCCATAGGGCGGCCTCCAAACAAATCCCTATCACTGAACTGCGCGCTCCATTTCCGCGACGCGTACTTTGATCTGACGGACGGAAGAATCCACAGCGGAGATCATGGGTGTCTTGCCCTGATCCACATTCTCCCGGAAGTACCGCAGGAGCGTGATGCATCTGTCGTTGCCGATCTTACCCAGAGAACTGATGGTCTCCATCAAGAGTTCGTCGTCCGCCTGCCGGTCGTTGAGAATGACCGACAGCAGATCAATGCATCCATTGCCGCCTGCGCTACCGCAAGCTTTGGCGATCTTCATTTTGGAAGCGCTATCCGCTTCCCCCAGATTGTGGAGCAGCTTATCCCACTGTCTTTTGGCAATAAGCTTATCTACCTTTTTGTTGATGTTGCCCATAGGTACCCCTCTTTCTGCCATTTCGGCATTATTTGGTCAAGAAGATATTTCTCCTTCGTCTCCAGTATAGGCATATTTTTCATTTTTGTCAATCATACCAAGTAAATCAATTTTCCACAAATATGTTTTGTGCAATTTATATATTTTTACTGAAAGCACCTGCCAATCCTTTCGCCCGATGGCAGCGACAAAATCTCTGGCGGGCCTTGACATTTTCCCTTCTCCGTGGTACGATACAACAAACGAAAAAAGCAATGAAGGGGAAAAAGACAGGTTTTTCCGTGTCAGAGAGCCGGCGGTGGGTGCAAGCCGGGGACGGAGTTCCTGTGGATTACTGGCCCTGGAGCTGTCCGCCTGAAGGCTTGCTGTAGGGTGGAACGGTAGACCCCGTTACAGGTCTAAGCCTTATCAGAGGCTGAGGGTCGGAAACGACTGAACCGGGTGGTACCGCGTAAGAAAACTTTACGCCCCGGAACGCAGCATATGCGTTCCGGGGCTTTTGTGGCCTCAGCCAGAACTTCAAGGAGGAATTTGTTATGAAACCAGGCTGCCAGAAGTACATTCCCTACCAGCCCATCGCCCTGCCGGACCGCACCTGGCCGGACAAGCAGATCACCGCCCCTCCCGTATGGTGCAGCGTGGATCTGCGAGATGGCAACCAGGCCCTGATCAACCCCATGAATCTTCAAGAAAAACTGGAGATGTTCCACACCCTGGTGGACATCGGCGTCAAGGAAATCGAGATTGGCTTCCCCTCGGCCTCGGAGACGGAATTTGAAATCTGCCGGGAGCTCATCGAAGGCAACCACATTCCCGACGACGTAACCATTCAGGTCCTGGTCCAGGCCCGGCCCCATCTGATCCAGCGGACCTTTGAGGCCATCCAAGGGGCCAAAAATGTGATTCTCCACTTTTATAATTCCACCTCCACCCTGCAGCGGAAGGTGGTCTTCAAGATGGATACCGACGGCATCACCAAGATTGCCACCGATGCGGCAGATCTGATCTACGAGCTGTCCCAGCCCGTCATTGCCTCCGGCATGAACCTCCGGTATGAGTATTCTCCCGAATCCTTCATGGGTACAGAGATGGACTATGCCGTGGAAATCTGCCAGGCCGTGCTGGAGCACCTCCATGCCACCCCGGAGAACAAGGTGATCCTGAACCTGCCCTCCACAGTGGAAAATATGATGCCCAACTACTTTGCCGACTGCATCGAATACTTTATCCGGAAGCTGCCCTCCCGTGACTGCGCCATCATCTCCCTGCATCCCCACAACGACCGGGGCGAGGGCGTTGCCACGGCGGAGCAGGGCCTGCTGGCAGGAGCTGAACGGATGGAAGCCACCCTCTTTGGCAACGGAGAACGCACTGGCAACGTGGACATGGTGACTTTGGCTATGAATATGTACACCCAGGGTGTAGACCCCAAGCTGGACTTTTCCAACATCAATAAGATCAAGGAGATGTACGAACGCTGCACCCGCATGAAGGTGGACGCCCGGCAGCCCTATGTGGGCCAGCTGGTGTTTACCGCCTTCTCCGGCAGCCATCAGGACGCCATCAACAAGGGCGTTCAGTACATGAAGGAATCCGGCAGCGACATGTGGGAGGTTCCCTATCTGCCCATCGACCCGGCAGACGTGGGCCGGCAGTACGAGCCCATCATCCGCATCAATTCCCAGTCCGGCAAGGGCGGTGCTGCCTTCGTCATGGAGAACAACTTCGGCTATTCTCTGCCCAAGGCCATGCATCCGGAGTTCGGCGCCATCGTCCAGAAGGAAACGGACCGTCTGGGCACCGAGCTGCTGCCCAGCCAAATCTTCGAGCTCTTTGACAAAAACTATCTGGAAGTGGATAAGACCTATGGTCTACTCCGTCATACCTTCACTGAGTCCGGCACCCACGGCGAGACTTCCCGTGTGGGCTTCTCTGGTGCTCTCTCCTACAAAGGCCAGGAACTGGAGATCTCCGGCGAGGGCAATGGTCCCATCGACGCCTTCTTCAACGCCATCTCCAGTTACGAGATTGGCAAGTTCCACTTTGTGGACTATTCCGAACACGCCATTACCTCCGGTTCCGACTCCCAGGCGGTTTGCTATATCCATCTGAAGACCCCCGACGGGAAGGACGCCTTTGGTGTGGGCAAGAGCCACAATATCAACCGGGCCTCCCTGCGCGCCATTCTCTGCGCCATCAACCGTGCCATTATTGCCAAGGACGGCAAAGCCGATCACTGATCTACACTATGCCCCCTGCCGGTCTATTTCACAGGCCGGCAGGGGGATCCTTTTTTCTTTCATTTTTTTGGAAGCCCTGTCGTCCGCTCTGCATTGGCAGGTCTGCGAGCAGGTGAATCAGATGTTAAATGTTTTTTACCTAATCTACACAAGATGGACAAATGTCGGTTTCTGTACAACATCTCTTGAGTTCCATCTGTAGATTTTAGGAAAGTTGTATGGTTCCTTCTCAGGAACTTCGCATTTTTTGTGCAGTAATATTAGTTACATTTGACCCAGAAAATCGGTATAATTTACTATAGATAAACACATCCTCAAACTAGCAATCGAAATGCATTGTGCAATTTGAACGATGTCGAAATTTCATTTAAAGGCGGTGATACCATGTCTCTGGATGCCATGAAGAAGGTCGCGGAAGCAGAAGCTGCCGCGAAACAGTCCATGCAGGAAGCTACAGCTGCGTCCAAGCGGATGATTGCAGAGGCCGAGGCCCAGGGCCGCGCCCACTATGAGGAACGTCAGGCTCAGGCAGACGCTGCGGTAGCGCAGCTCATGCGGGAAGCTGAGGACCAGGCTGCAAAGAATGCAGAGGAAATCATGCATCATGCGGAAAATCAATGCGCTGTGCTTCGCGCCCACGCGGAGAGTCGCCTCGATGAGGCTTCCAGCCGCATCGTAGAAAGGATCGTGATGCGCTAATATGGCAATCGTAACCATGAAACGGCTGCATATGCTTGCGCTGGAGGCCGATCGGGACCGGCTGTTTGACGATCTGCAGCGGCTGGGCTGCGTGGAGATATCGGAGCCGGCAGAGAAGCTCGCTGATCCGGAGTGGGCGGCGCTGGTCCATCCGGATGAAAGCGCTCTAACCCAGCAGCAAAATCTGCTGGAGCAAGCTACGGCAGCCATCACTGCCCTGGACCAATACGCACCGGTGAAAACAAAGCTGCTCTCTCCCCTGCCCCAGGTGAAGGCCTCTGCCCTGTTTGACAACGAGGCTCTGGACAAAGCTCTGAAAGCTGCCGGAGAGATTGCAGACTATAGCAAGGATCTTGCCAGTGTCTATGACCAGATCCAAAAGCAGCAGGTTCTTCTGGGAACTCTGACTCCCTGGCTCAGTCTGGACATTCCCCTCAGCACCCAGCCCACCGGCGTTTTGTACACAGCCTTTGGCATGATCCCCGCTGGCATCGAGTTGGAGGCCGTCCGAAAGGATTTGAGTCTTCAGGCCGATACGTCGGAACTCTGGGAGGCCTCCACGGACACGGAAATGCACTATCTGTTTTTCCTATGCCACCAGGCCCAGAAAGAGGAGGCTCTGGATGTACTCAAGTCCTATGGCTTCAGCAACACCTCCTTCAAGGGCCTTACCGGCGCCGCCCAGGAGACCTATGATCTTGCCAAACGGGAGCTGGTATTGCTGGAGAAGAAGCGGGACAGCCTGCTGGAGACCCTGGCCTCCTATAAGGACAGCCGTGGCGCCGTCCAGTTGGCCTATGACCGGATCTCCCAAGAAC
>CASEPH010000269.1 GCA_949289625.1 uncultured Clostridia bacterium
ACAATGGCTTTGAGTTCACCAACCGCTTTTCCAACAGTAAGCGGGATCTTCCCACCCTCTTTGAGGCCACTGCTGTAAGGCTGGGCATCCGGCACAAGCTCATCCGCCCATACACGCCCCGCCACAACGGCAAAGTGGAGCGCAGCCACCGAGAGGACCAGAAACGCTTTTACTCCTGCCACAGTTTTTTCTCACTTGACGACTTTGCTAAACAGCTTGCTGCCCATAACCGTCGTTCCAATAACTTCCCTATGAGACCTTTGGGCTGGCTTTCTCCCTTAGCGTTCACTGTCCAATATGTTTGACAAACCTACAGAAAGGGAATAGAAAAGGCGTGCTGCGTTTTACGCAGCACGCGCAGTTTCAGCCCAGTTGATGGTCGGTGGAATCTCCGGCAGCGCGCAGGGGACGATCCTTGAAGAGCAGGGAGATACACCAGATTCCGCACAGACCGATGATGGTATAAATAATCCGGCTCCAGATCGCAGTTTGCCCGCCAAAAATCCAGGCCACCAGGTCAAACTGGAAAATACCGACCAGTGCCCAGTTGAGCGCACCGATGATCGTCAGCACAAGTGCTGTCATATCCATGCTAGGTTCCTCCTAAATATAATTTTGGTTCCGTTCACAGATATTATGAACGGAACCAAACGGATTTATTCAAGCATTTTTCTGCGCTTTGATGACTTTGAGCCGGGCAAATTCCTCGCGTTCTTTTTCCTCCAGCGCCTCGGTGATCAGCGTTATCGTTTCATTATAACCAGGAATGACAATGTTGCGAAGGGCATTAGCCCGTTTTTGTGTTTTCTTAATGGTAAAGGCCAGCCGATAAATTGTGTTTTCCAGCTCAGCCAATTCCATTGTCAGCATTTTTACACGATGAAATTTCATCAGGGCATCGTCCAATGCGGAGTTTGTAACGGATAAGCCGTATGCAAGGGGCTGATCCGAGGAATCCGCTGCCACAGTGGGAATCTCCACGCCCATAACAGAACGATATCGAATCTCCACAGACTGATCGATGGGAACGGATTCCGCCACATGAATGGTTTTGCCCATGGTGATATTGGCCAGCATCAAAGCGTCATAGGCCTCGGTAAAGGTGCTGTCTATTCTGGACTGAATTTTCTCTGCTTCAGAGATCAGACTCATCATTTCTCTGGTGAGAATATTCCGTTTCCGGTCCATCAGCTCATAGCCGGTGGTGGCCAGTTCCAGAGAGTGTTTCGTCGCGATCAGATTGCCCTTGGTCGGAAGGACTGCCATAGCATAGCCTCCTTAAAGTGCCGCGTTTTCCACATAGTGCTCCTGGATCTCTTCATCGCTGATACGATCCAGTTCGGTTTTGGGCAATATGGAAAGAATCTTCCACCCCAGATCCAGTGTTTCATCAATGCTGCGGTTCTCATGGATGCCCTGGTTCAAAAACTTTTCTTCAAAGGCGGTACCAAATTTGAGATACAGTTTATCTGTTTCGCTGAGTTCGTCCTCGCCAATAACCGAGGCAAGAGATCTGGCATCCTGTACCTTGGAATAGGAGGCGAAGAGCTGGTTGGAAACGTCGGAATGATCCTTTCTCGTGTAGCCCTCGCCAATGCCGTCCTTCATCAGACGGGAAAGAGAGGGAAGAACGGAGATGGGAGGATAGAGACCCTTTTGCTCCAGTTCACGATTCAGTACGATTTGCCCTTCCGTGATGTATCCTGTCAGGTCCGGGATGGGGTGGGTGATGTCATCGTTGGGCATGGTCAAAATGGGCACCTGGGTTACAGAGCCCTTGCGGCCCTTGATGATGCCAGCGCGCTCGTATAGAGAAGCCAAGTCCGAATAAAGATAGGAAGGAAAACCCTTTCTGGAGGGAATCTCGCCCTTGGAGGAGGAGAATTCTCGAACGGCCTCGCAGTAAGATGTCATATCCGTCATGATGACCAGAACATGATAGCCGTGATTAAAGGCCAAATATTCCGCTGCGGTCAAAGCGCACCGGGGCGTCAGCATACGCTCGATAATAGGATCAGAGGCCAGGTTGACAAACATGACCACCCGCTGCAGTGCGCCGGCATCCTCAAAATCCTTTTTGAAGAAATCGGCTACATCATTTTTAACGCCCATGGCGGCAAATACGATAGCAAAATCACCATCGTCCGCCGCAACTTTTGCCTGTCGCACGATCTGCGCGGCCACATCATTGTGACGCATACCTGCACCAGAAAAAATGGGCAGTTTCTGACCGCGAATCAAGGTGGACATACCGTCAATGGCGGAAATGCCAGTATAGATGCAGCTTCTGGGATAGACTCGGGAAACTGGGTTGATGGCAGAGCCGTTAATATTCCGGCGTTCCTCCGGGAACAGTTCTCCAAGACCGTCAATGGGACGGCCTGCACCGTCAAAGATCCGGCCCAGCATTTCGTTGGAGAGGGCCAGCTCCATGGGTTTGCCGGTGAAATTTGTGCGGGCGTTTTCCAGAGAAATTCCCTTGGTACCCTCAAAGACCTGGAGTACAGCCCGACTGCCGTCAAGCTGAATCACACGGCCGTATCGCTTCTGCCCATTTTCCAGGGTAATCTCCGCCATTTCATCGTATCCAATACCGCTGACGCCATCCAAAAAGATCAGCGAACCGACCATTTCAGAAAGACCAACATATTCAAGTTTCAATGGGGTGCGCCTCCTTTATTTGTAGGCAGCAACAACAGATGCAATGGCATCGTCGACTGCTTTGTCATATGCGTCAAACTGGGAAAGATCGTCGTTGGGAATATCGTACTTAATTCGAATCAGTTTTTCAAAAATACCCGTTGCCTTTACCTGCGACAGGGGAATGGACTTTGTAATCAAAGTTTTTGCGCTGTCGTAGAGCCGGAACACGACCTCCATCATGCGCTTCATTTTTTCCATCGGCACATAGGTGTCTGTGGCGTTGAAGGAGTTTTGCTGAAGGAATCCCAGTCGAATTACACGGGCAATTTCAATGGTAAGCTTTTGATCCTCTGGCAAAATATCAGAACCAATCAGTTTGACGATCTCATTGAGACTGGTTTCTTCTTTGAGTGTGGTCTGGAGCCGGGCGCGGAGGGTCAAAAAGTCCTTGCCCAAATGCTCCTGATACCAAGGCGCTAGATCCGTCAAATATTCAGAATAACTCTGATTCCAGTTGATGGAGGGGAAGTGCCGTGCATAGGCCAGGCTCCGGTCCAAGGCCCAGAAGGTGCGAATAAACCGCTTGGTGTTCTGGGTGACAGGCTCGGAAAAATCGCCGCCCTGGGGAGATACGGCGCCAATGACCGTAATGCTGCCTTCCCGGCCGCACAGGGTTTTCATGTAACCGGCACGCTCGTAAAATTCCGCCAGTCGGGAAGAAAGATAGGCTGGGAAGCCTTCCTCGGCAGGCATTTCCTCCAGACGGCCAGAGATCTCGCGGAGAGCTTCTGCCCAACGGGAGGTGGAATCGGCCATCATGGCCACATGGTATCCCATGTCACGGTAATATTCTGCAATGGTCATACCAGTGTAAATGGAAGCCTCAC
>CASEPH010000270.1 GCA_949289625.1 uncultured Clostridia bacterium
CCACAGAAAGTCAACCAAATCCGCCCGGGCACAGATGGTCCCGGCGTGCCGGAACAGGTACCAGAGGATTTTCTGTTCGTTGCGGGTCAGCTCCACCGTCCGGCCCTGGAAGTCCAGTCTGCCGCTTTCAGGGTGGAGCACCGCGCCCTTCCAGCAAAGGGCCTCCTCCCCCGCACCGGGATAAGCCCGGCGCAGCAGGGCAGCAATTTTGGCCAGCAGAATGGCCGGGTGATAGGGCTTGGTGATGAAGGCGTCACCTCCCAGCAGGATGCTGGTCAGCTCGTCCTGGTCGGTGCTGCTGCTGGTGACAAAGACGATAGGTGCCTGGGAGAAGGCCCGGATTTGGGAGCACAGCTCGAATCCGCTGGCCCCCGGCAGGCCGATGTCCAGCACCACCAGGTGGGGCCCAAAGGTCTGCATCCGGGCCAGGGCCGCCGCAGCGTCCCCGGCTGTCTCCACCTGGTAGCCGCTGCCGGCCAGCAGAAGCTGGAGCTGCTCCCGGATCACCGGGTCGTCCTCCACCATGAGAATTTTGTACTGCATAGAAAAAACCTTCTTTGGGGTGGATGTTTTTGGATTCATTATAGCAAAAGGGTTCAAGAAGTACAAACAGAAGCAGCCCCAGACGTGACAGGTTTGCCGCTGCAGTCTTGTCTTAACAGGCATTTCCGCATACATCCGTTTGTTTATCATGAGGGATACAAATCGCGCACATCCCATGGCGCCAATATCTATAACCAAAGCAAGCGGAATACTTGCGCAATACCGTCCTGCAGCATGGTCTCCCAAAATCCACTCCATCAATTGAAACGTTCCATTTTAAAACATTCTCCCATCGTTCAAGGCAGGAAATGCACCATGTCTCCTGCCTGGGGGCGCTGTCAGGCCCGCCCGCATTGGGGCGGGGTCATGGCACTGTACCCAACCCGGACGCTGATGAAGCTGTCATCGCCCTGTGACTTTCGCCAGCGAGCTCCCCTTCCCTGGATGCCATACCTCGGTTCATTCCTAAAAATCCAACGTTTACTACAATTTCAATGACTTTTCCTTTCCCGACGCTATACTGGATTCAGAATTGATTTTGAGCCCAATGGAATGAACAGCGCGGCCCGCTACAGGAGGCACTTATGAACCAAACACTTCCGAAATACATCACCAAAATCCTGTGGATGGGTGTTCTTCTTACAGCCTTGATCGCTGCCTTTTTCTGTTACAGCTGGATTCCTATTCAACCCTGCATCCAGCAAAGCAATTCCATGTCTGTTCTGATTACGACTTATATCCATGGGCAGGCCGCCGAAATTTCCTCTTACCATTTTACATCGGATGATGCCGGCTATCGTGAACTATCCAGTTTGTTATCCTCTACAGCCTATCGCAGGCAGATGGATCAAACTGCCAGGTCTCACGACACCGCAAATCAAAACAAATGCGTCTGCCTTGCGATCCAATATGATGCGGATGGAGACGTCCAGCTTTGTATGGAACTCTGGTCTGACGGAGTGTTTTGCACCAACGAAAGCGCTGTTGATTTATGGTTTTCTTTGACAACCAAACAGGAACTGTTTGAAAAGATTTCTGATGCGGTCATTTCTTAAATATAAGGCTGGCACAGCCCACTGTAAGGATTGGATGGAGGATGCAAACGATGTCGGATTTGATTTTTCTTTCGTATGAAGCCATCTGCTCGCTGATCGGTTGTTTGATCTATTTTGCAATCCATCGAAAGGGTATCCTGAGCGGGAAGCCCTCCGGAACATTTACTTTGTATCTTTCTGTCTTTGTTGTATATATTGTTTTGGTTTTACATACCACAGGGGCCGGAACCATCTGGGATGGCCTTACCTATCCTTTTACCCTTTCCAATCATCAGATGAACTGGATCCCCTTTGTTTCGGACCTGATTCATCCCCTTGTGGCACCCAAAACGGTGCTGGACTGGGTTCTTCTGTTGGTCAATGCCGCCATCGAATCCCTTCTGAATCTGGTTCTTTTTATTCCGTATGGCGTCCTGCTTTATGTGTTATGGGGCGTACACAATGAAAAAGCCATTGCGTGGAATGGGTTTTCTTTCTCGCTCCTGATTGAACTGAGTCAGCTTTTCAATATCAGAGTAACAGACATTGACGATCTTGTCTTGAACACCCTTGGCACTGTGCTGGGCGTGGTGCTTTTGAAGCGCGTGATGGAGCGCAGCGATTTTGTGCGCAAAGCCGCTGCCCTGGACGGCAGCGCTTTCCAGGGAAAGCAGCCCATGGTCCTGGTGACCGCTCTCTTTGCCGGGCGTTTTTTCCTCTACAATGAAATTGGACTGGCCAAAGCCCTGCATTTCATTTGATCCGTCGGTGTGGACGGAACCGGCCAGGCAGTTCATTCTCTCCCCGAGCCCAACAGACCCCTCTCACAAAAGAGGAATTTCCCCTGTAAACTGAAACCAGCCCTCTTGATACTGCATCAGCCAGATGCCCTTGTATTTTTCCACGATGGACTTCACGTTCAGCAGACCAAATCCATGGAGTTTGGCGTCCTTCTTGGTGGTACAGATGCAGCCTCCCTCGATGGTGACTGGCAGGGATGTGTTGCGGACTGAAAAGAAGAAGCCTTCTTCCCTCAGTGCCTGCACCTCGATGGCGCAGGGCTGGGGGCTTTTTTCGCTGGCCTGGATGGCGTTGTCCAGCAGATTGGCCATCAAAACGGTGAGATCCGCCTGTTGAAAGGGCAGCCCCGACAGATCATTGACCTCGAAGCGAATCTCAATGCCCTTGGTCTGTGCCGTTTTGGCCTTAGTGTTGAACAGAGCATTCAGGGCCGGGTGGCGGCAGTCCACCAAGGCCTGAGATTCCAGCCTGCGGTCCGACACCGACTTGAGATAGTCCCGGGCAGCGTCATATTCCTGATGCTGCAAAAGCTGCCCCAAAACCTCCAGCTGGCTTCCAAAATCATGGGTGGCCTTGCGCTGTGTCTCATAAAGCTCCCGGGTTGCCTCCATGTTCCTGGACTGCATCTGAAACTGCTCATCCAGCGCCGCCAGCCTTTCCCGATCCCGGGCGGCCTGTTCCATCCTCCGCAGGAGAAACAGAACCGCCAGATTAGCCAGCAGCAGCGCGATGCAGCATCCGCCAATCAGCCATTGATTGACCGGCCTGCCACTGAGCATGGGCAGAAAAGCCAGCAGCGACACAAAGGAAGCCGCCGGAAAAGCGAAATACAAGACCAGCTGCCGGGGGTGCAGATGCAGCCTGTCTTGCCGCCGCAGCAGCTGGCGGAGGCACAGAGCCGCAACCAGTTCAAATCCCCCATAGATGAAAAGAAACCATTCCTGGCCAGATGCCTCTTTCCAGACACGGGGTAGCGGATAGGGCAGATCACACAGGGCCGAAAAGGCGAGCAGCAGAACGGCGGCGTAAAGGCAGCGGCCCAGATCCCACAGCAGCACCAGAAAGAACCGGTATAGAAAGGTCAGTCCGGTAAAAAGAACGCACGACAGGATATAGAACAATACAAAGGCTGCCAGCATTCCCAAAGGCGCAGCCTGTTGTGCAAAAAGGGCACCGGATGAGCTGTACCATCCCCAAACCAGCAGCCCGCACAGGTAGGCGATGCCCTTGTCCACAGTCTGCGGGAAGCGGCGGGTGCCGAAGGAACCCATAAAAACAAGAAAGGTGATCCAGTCAAAAACAGGCAC
>CASEPH010000271.1 GCA_949289625.1 uncultured Clostridia bacterium
TTAGACTGGGGTAAGTGCAAGCTGGCAGAAGGGTCTTATCGCGGACCACCAAAACCAAAGAAAAATGAATGAGAGGAGCGGATAATATGCCGAACAAAACAAAGCGTACCCTTCGCCCGGCGCTTGCCATAGAAAAAGAGGTCAAACGGGATGAGATCTCCACAGGCCTGAACGTCGGTGTGGAAAAGCTGGAGGGGAAGACGACTGCCCGTCAGCCGATTGATAATACCCACAACACCAAGTACCTGCTCAAGCAATACCGCCGAGTCGCCTATGCTGTGGAGATCTCCGAGTCGGAGCTGAACCTTCGGATGGAGATGGAGCATGGTACTCGGCTTTCCACTCTGGAGGTCAATGCCGAACTTGCAGGGGTCGATCTGAGCAACACAAAGCTGGAAGCATATGCCCAGAGCGTGATCCGCAGCAAATCCATGCTGGAAATCATCAAGACTGCTCTGGATTCCGTGAGAAAAGATCCCGACCGGGGAGAACTGATGTATCAGATCCTGTATGAGACTTACTTCACCCCCAGCAAACCCAGACGCCGGGAGGACATCATTGATAAGCTGGATTCCATGGGCTTCCCGATGTCCATCGCCTCCTACCACAATTACCTGAATGCGGCTATCCACGCAATTGACCGAATTCTGTGGGGATACACCGCACGGGACTGCATCGAGATCATCAAACAGTTTTTGCCGGATTGAGTTAGACGAAAGATGTAGGAAACTTATACGGCTCTTGAATTGCTATTAGAGTTACATTGTGATATGATTTTACCGTCGAAAATTGCAAAGGCTTCCATGACGCCACCTATCAGGTGGCTTTTTTGCTGGCTGAAATGGCCCAGGCAGAAGGCTGATCGCACTGTCACGCTTTCTGTCTGGGCCATTTTGCATTTTCGGCAATTTTCAACGTAAAGGAGGCAAATCGCACCATGCACACCAAAATCAACGCCGTGACGGAGCGGATTCGGAAAAAGGTGCAGGACGTCAATGTCGGACGGGCGCTCTATACTGCGTTTCTAATCCCAACTGCTGTCGCCGCTACTCCGCTCCAGGCGCACGCCGCTGGTGATACGATCTGGACCAAAGCATCTGAGATCATGCAGGATGTCTACACCCAGATCCTCGGCATCTCTACCATTGCCGCCATCGTGACTGCCAGTATCGCTCTTTTGCTGATGAACTTCTCTCGTTCGGGCAGAACGGTGGATGAATCCAGAGCCTGGCTCAAGCGGATCATCATCACCTGGGCGATCCTCAACGGCCTGGGCTTTATTATGGCGTACGTTACGCCTTTCTTCAGCGGCGGCACCTGGTCCCCCACAACTACCTGAAGCGGAGAAAGGACTAACAGATGAAGAAAAATATGCTTTGCTTGATCGGCGGCGTTATTACCGGGGTCTTCCTGTGTCTTGCTGCCGCCAGCATGATCCCCATCGATCCTCGAAGCGACAAGGATCTCTGGGAATGATGGCTGCCAGGAGGTGTTCACATGGGCATCCTTGACAGCATTGTCGGCTGGATCGCTGAGCAGATCATGAACCTGTTGGACCTCACGACTGGTGCCGTGCTCGGTGCATTAGGCTGTGATATGTCCGTATTCCTTCGGTACTTCCCTGCTGCGGAGACGATGTACGACATCTTTGTGGCGATTGGAATTGGGTTCATACTGCTCAACCTGGTCTGGCAATTGTTCAAGAACTATGGCGCAGGTATCGGCCTCAGTGCGGAGGACCCCGGTAAACTGCTCCTTCGGTCGATCCTCTTTTTGTTCCTGGCCTATTTTTCGGACCAAATCCTGGCCCTCATCCTCCAGTTTGCCGGCACGCCGTACACTTGGGTCGTTGACGCTTCTCTCCCGCCTATCGAGTTTGCGAATTTTGCGAGTGTTCTGACGGTCATTGTCGGCTGCCTGGCATCGGGATCTGTGACCTTGATCGTCCTGATCCTCACAATCATCGTGGCTTGGAACTACATCAAATTGCTGTTTGAAGCAGCGGAGAGGTACATCATGGTCGGCGTGCTGGTTTTCACGGCGCCGGTGGCGTTTGCCACCGGTGCTTCCGAGAGCACCTCCAATATCTTCAGCGCATGGTGCCGCATGCTCGGAGGCCAACTGTTCCTGCTCGTGATGAATGCCTGGTGCCTCAGGCTCTTTGTCTCCATGGTCGGGAACTTCATCGCAAACCCGCTTTCCCTTTAGGCCGGCCAAATCAGATTGGAGGCTTGAATGAAAAGAAACATCCTTAAAGTCAGCGGCGCGGTTATGGCTCTATCTCTCGTACTCTGCACGCCGGCATTTGCCATTGAAGAGTCGGAAGTGGAGAACGCCATCGCCGCGTCCAGCAACGAGGCTGTCGCCGGGAACATCTTTCTCTGGTTCCTCTGCGCGGTGGCCTTTTTGAAAATCAGTCAGAAGATCGACAGCTTCCTCGCCGGGCTCGGAGTCAATGTCGGGCGCACTGGCGGAAGCATGCTGACAGAACTGCTGATTGCAGGCAGAGCGATCGGCGCCGCCGCAAGCGGGCTTAGTGGAGCTGCCGGGAACATCTTTAACCGTTCTCATGCAAGTTCTAATAGTACAACGAGGCAGGCTGCAGGTCAGGCTTTCGTAGGGTCTGGCGGCGGACTTGTCGGAGTCGCCAAGCGTGCCGCCGGCAATGCCGCAGCTGGGAGTGCAACAGGAACTGGCTCCGGACTTGGAAGTGTCATCGGTGGAGCGATGTTTGGCTCCAGCATGGCGTCCGGAGGGAAGTTTGCAAATGAGGTCGTTGGCGCCGTTGCCACCGGCAATATCGCGTCAGTCGGCTCCATCAAAGG
>CASEPH010000272.1 GCA_949289625.1 uncultured Clostridia bacterium
CCCTCAAACAGGGACTCCAGAAACCAGCCATAGCGCTCCTGAATATATAAAATGTCGTCTCTGGCCCGGATGTATTTCACGAGAAATGCGTCCGGGTCTTTCAGCATTTCAGCAATCAGATCCGAATGCCGTCCTGCTTCAATATATTTCCAAACCAAAGCCGGCTCAATGGCGCTCGGCTCCAGGATATACAGCCGATAGAGCGGCAGCTTCATAAAGGCACGCACCAGCGCCTCCAGCCGCTCTGATAACTGCTCCGGGTCACAGGCGGCAACGGCCTGTTCCACAGCAGACAGCTTGGCACAGTAATCCGTGATGCTGCAGTTGAGGATCTGCGTGAGGATCGATCCATAGGGCAGACAGTCAGTACCCCACTCCACCCAGTAGCCTTTATCTCCAAACTGAATTTTGGTGTGGGTGTGGGGGCGGTAAAAATCAACTATATCTTTTCCCAGGACAGCCATGGCAGTTCCCTCCGGTAGAGAATCTAATTGCAGCGATATAGTGTATGTATTAAAACTATACATTACCTATTTTCAAAAGTCAAGAAGTATGCTACCATAAAATTAGAAAATAAAAATATAAAAAATAATATCGAATTTAATTAAGGCGGTGAAAACAGAATGAAACATGATTTGAGACTGATCTCTATGGAAGAGATTCAGGCAGAGGAGGTGAAGTGGCTCTGGTACCCGTATCTCCCCCGGGGGAAATTGACGATCGTTCAGGGAGACCCCGGCGAAGGCAAAACTACTTTTGTGTTGGCAGTTATTGCGGCACTGACCTGTGGCGAGGCCTTGCCTGAGATTGAACAGGCGCTGGAACCGATCAATGTAATCTACCAGACAGCGGAAGATGGGCTGGCGGATACCATTAAGCCCAGGCTGGAGGCTGCCGGAGCAGATTGTTCCCGGGTGCTGGTGATTGATGAGAGCCAGCAGGAACTGACTCTCAGTGACGAGCGATTGGAACAGGCGGTTCATCAGACTGGCGCACAGCTCATTGTACTGGACCCGATCCAAGCGTATTTGGGAAGCGATGTGGATATGCACCGGGCCAATGAAGTGCGTCCCATTCTGAAGCGGGTGGCAGGAATGGCGGAACGCACAGGATGTGGAGTGATTTTCATCGGACACATGAACAAAGCCCAGGGATTAAAAGCCGGCTATCGTGGACTTGGCTCCATCGACTTCCGGGCAGCAGCCAGAAGTGTACTGGTGGTGGGCCGGCTGAAAGAAGATCCCTCCATCCGGATCGTAGCCCAAGATAAAAACAGCCTGGCCCCGGAAGGAAAGTCCATTGCGTTTCAACTGGATGAAGAACATGGCTTCCTTTGGAAAGGTGTGTGTGATCTCTCTGTTGATGATGTGCTGGGTGGAGGCGGAAAGCTTCACACCAAAACCACTCAGATGGAGGACACATTAAAGCGGATGCTCATAACTCCCATGTCCGCTGAGGCCGTTCTGAATCGAGCAAAAGATTTGGATGTATCGGAACGGACGCTGATGATCGCCAAGAAAAATCTGGGCGTCATCTCAGAAAAGCAAGGCAATCAGTGGTACTGGCGTCTGCCGGAGCAAGGGTGTAAGGATGTAACCGGCTAAGGGCTTTGCACCCTTGCAGTCTTCCCTTTCTGCCAATGAAGGCCCTGAGAAAGCGGCGGCCCTGTCGACGGAGATTCCTCCCTTTGGGGAGGGCAAGCATCGCGCTCGGCTATACGCCGCGCACAGTTTCGGGGCGCTGCCCCGTACCCGGCCCCTGAGGGGGAGAAGGAGGAGCAATGCAGAGAGTAAAAAAGAGTGAG
>CASEPH010000273.1 GCA_949289625.1 uncultured Clostridia bacterium
GGTGTGCTCCTCCACGGAGAAGCCAGCCACCTCATTCTTGAACAGGGGCAGAAAACCAATCTCATTGATCCAGCCTATCAGCTCCTCCCAGCTCTGGATGCGGGCGGGATCATCCCAAGCCATGCCCCGCATGATCCACTCGCCGTTCTCAATGGCCATGGTGTCGCCCCCTTCATCGTTTTGTCTTCATTATAGCATGTTGGGGTGTGGGATACCATCCCCGCGGCTTACGACATATCCATACCGTTCAAAAACTGTGCCTCTGAGATACGGAACTCGATTTGAATGCCGTAATTTCTGGTCAAAGTCACGGCCTTGATTATCTGGGAGGCAATGACTTTTTTCTCCGGGATGCTGGCCGCGTCAAATATCTGCGCCCAGGAGAGAAGGTTCTGATGCTGCATGGCAATTTCTTCGGCAATGGACTTGGCCTCTCCGTAACTGCTTTGTATAGATTCGATGTCCTGAATCAACCGGACTATCCGTTCCTGTACAGTATCCATCCGTTTCTTTATTTGTTCTGATGTAAATACACAGTTTCCTTCCATGGAGTCCAACATCATATCTTCCCATTTGCTTAATTCTTTTGTGGCTTTGGTATATTCGGCCTTCATAATAGTCAGTTTTTCTTGGTAGTGCTTGGTGGATGCTTGAACCTGATGTTTCAGGAATGTATCTTCATTCACCTGCTTGGCTCTCTCGAAAATGCCGTGGAGCACAGACTCCACGACACGGTCCACCTTCTCTGCACGGTAGGTGGATGGACCGTCGCATTGCTCCTTATGCTGGGTTCGGTTGTAGCACTTATAAACTGCGATCCGTTCCGGGTTCTGCGTGGGGTAGTGATTCTTCCTTGCGGTAGTAGCAAAAATGCGGCCACCACAGTGACCGCAATAGACATTCCCGGAGAGGAGAGCTTTGCCGACGATTCTGCGCGGATAGGCTCCGGAAGAACGGACCACGGTGGCTTCACTGCCATCCGCAAGTGTTACTGTTTCCGGTTCCCATCCGCATTGAATGGCGTAATTGATGGATCTCTGTTTCCGTGCTTTTGCTACCCGTTGGAATTGCTCCAGCGGGATGATCTGCAGATCCGGAAATACCTCTGACTGTGTCTCTCCGCTGCGCAGAATCCCAACATTCATGATATTTGAGAGGATATGTTGAATCGTGGAGTAGTGGAACGGTTCCCCTGTCCGCAGGTTGACAATGCCTTCGCTTTTCAGAACGGTCGAGATCTTTCGCCCTCCGTAGCCATAGCGGTCGGTTAGATCGAACATACGCTTGACGGCGATGGCCTCCTCTGGATTGATCTCAATGTCGTAGAGTTCACGGTTCTTTTTCCCAAGACGTCCCTTTTTGACCAATCGGAAACCATAGGCTGGCGTACCGCCGCGAAAGCGTCCCTCTTGAACGATCTGTCCAAGGCGAGTCTTGGTTCGGATAGAGGTCTTGAGGCTTTCGCCAGAGGCCTGCCAATAGCGGATGTAGTTCATGAGCTTGTCAACATGGTTATCAAATCGCTGTTCACCCTCTACTGCACTCCAGACCTGGATTCCGTGATTTACAAACCATTCCACCACAAAGGGAGTCTCATCTTCTTTGCGGCCCAGGCGGTCAAACATGAATACCAGCAAAATATCAAACTGCTTTGAGGCGGCATCTCTTTGAATCTCCTGAATGGCATCCCGGTCTTTGGCCGATACCTTAAAGCCGGATATTCCCTTCTCAGAAAATTCCTTTACAATCACCCAATCCTTTTCTGCGGCAAATTCATGACACCTCTGCTTCTGCATAGGGATGTCGTCTTTTTCTACCTGGCCCTTGGTGGATACGCGATAGAGGCAATACACACGTTTTCTCATACTACATCACCATGGCCTGTCATCTGTTGGATATAGGACGATTTGAGAAATTCCCGAACCGATTTCGGCAACTCCATATTGGCATGTTCCGCAAAAATAAGCTGGACAACCATGCCGTGAACGATTACTTCCGTCATATTGTGTATGATGGAATTATTCTGCTGTTTCATGGTCATGGACTCCTTCCTGAATAAATTCATCAAGTTGTTGGATCAACAATTCAGCCTCCTCGGGCAAAGCCCAGGCCAGTTGAGAGGCAGTTTGGAGCTGCTCCAGGAGAGAACGCAGCTCATTTTTGCTGAGGCAGGACTCTCCGCAGAGCACGATGCCTCCGTCCAGACAAATGATCTGGATATCCTGGCCTGGGGAGAGATTTGCCTGTTCCAGCAGGGAAGTAGGAATCCTGATTTTTGATTCTGCCCATATAGGCTGTGCCAGTGAATTTGGTGAGAGAAAAAACTCCTGACAGGAATCGGCCAGGTATACAAGGTAGGCTGTGGCACCGGGGGAGAGGCCCATCTCCTGAAGCAAATCTGCAGGGATCTTCAGTTCGCCATTCTCATCTACCTGCAACAAAATTTCTGCAATCTGCAAATATATCACCCTTTCCGCATAAAAGTCCCGGTCACTGCGTTAGAAACTGAGACTGAGTGTGACTAATACCACAAACATAGGGGCCGCCCGTATTGGCTGCGCGAGCTCTGCTTCACGCATCCCCTTTGGGCGGTCCCCATGGCTTCTGATATTAAGACTTTACACTTTTGTTGTTCTTCTGCTGCGCTCGTATTCGACACTACTTCCCCAAGCGCGAAAGCCCGTGTGATTGACACTGGCCTTTTAGGGCGACCATCTGAACCGCAGCTGGCTTCACTGCGTCATGGGAGTTCCACCCCCGGCAGGATCTCTGTCGGCCGCCCTCCTTGCTTGAGGCTGGGACTGGACGGAAGTATCATTGTCCCTGACGGAATCATCGCGATACAGCTTGCCACAGGCTGTTTTATGGACGGATGGACCCGCTTGGCACCTTGTTTGGCCGTCGTTGATAGAGGTTATATCCGGCAAACTGACATAACCGAACAAATATTGTGAGGGTGACTTCGTTTGCAGCTTGTACCGGAACCTCTACAGGTGGTCTTGGCGCATCCTCCAGCGTCGCTTGCCCTTTTCCGGAGGGCCCCGTCAGGAAGGTATTCAGACGATCGGATATTTGATTTTCAAAGCACACAGAGGGAAAAGGTCCCCTCACTGCGTAGGCAGTGAGAGGACGCTTTTGTAACCCTTTATTTCAAAAATCTTTTGATCCGAGCAAATTTTTTTGAAATCGTGTTTCTACTACAGCCCCGCTGCCTGGCGATCTCTGCTTCGCTGTATCCATGAATCACAAGTAATGTAAGCAGTTCCAGGTCGGCGTTGGAGAGCAAATTGATTTTTCGGAAAAGGACGGGGTCTTCAATGGTGTCGATCCAGGCATATTGGCCAGGGAAATTCTGTTCGTCGAAGGTAGTGGATAACGAAGGGAATTTTTTTAAGAGAGAAGACCGCACGCTTTGCCCCTCATCCGATATGTACAGATCAGGCAGAGGCTGCGTTCGGTTCTCATAGGTGCGCTGGGAGCAGAAGCAGCGCCAGTCATAGGTGTAAATTTCATCAATAGCGGATTCGCTCATACCTGCCTGCTCATATAACTTGCGAAGCTTGCACCATTCACGATCAAATTTTGCCTTTTCTTTGGCGTAGTGGAATCCCACAATGGTTCCTCCATTCTTCTGAAATTCGGTAAAGTCCAAATTTCAGAAGCGGAGGACCGCGGCACCCTACCGTGTGCCGGAAGACAGAAAAAGCGCCGCCCGATCCACGCAAAGGCGCGGAACCGGCGGCGCAAAAGGCAGCATTAAGAAGCCCGGAGGGGTAGATACGGCTTAGGCCATGCTCACCACTGGCAGCACGATGATCTGTCGCCCGGCATCGGACGAGGCCCCTCGTTGTCTTATGCTCTGCATTTGTGCGCTGCGCCGGTAGGCGCAGGAACTTCTTAACGCCGTCATGGACCCAAGTGCATCATGATATTTCCTTTCCAGCGTCAGCGGCCGTCACATAGGCGCAACCCGGACATGGGAGCATCCTTGTGCCGCCGAACAAAGTTGTGAAGTTACCATAGGGATGGAAGGTATTAGCGTTCGCTGAAAGCGAGTATTGCAGTACATTTTCATGCAGCGGAAAGCATTGTAAAATCACTTCGAGGTGAACTGCAGTGCGTGATTTTTCAAAAATCCTTGGCGATGCCGCCAGAGAGGCGCGCAATGGGCTTGGCTGGACACAAAGCCGTGTGGCGGAAGAGTCAAATATTGATGTCCGCACGGTGGTCAACATAGAAAACTACAGGGCAAATCCAAAGTTGGAGGTGCTCTGGCCCTTTATCCGTACACTCCGCATAGATGCGAATGAAATTTTTTATCCCGAACTGCAATGCGAAAACCCTGTGATCATCCGGCTTCGCTGTTTGCTGGAGAACTGTTCCGAGCAAGAGGCAACCGCGCTGATCCCTGTTATAGAGGCCGTGTTGGAGGCTTTGCGCTCGGAACAGTACATACAAATCAAATAGTGATCCAAATAAAAAAAGAGCCTGCGACCCTATTTATAGGGCAGCAGGCTCTGCGCTTTAAGCGTCTGGCTCCTTGCTCAAAATCATTTTCAGTTGTACAACATCTACTCGGCATTCCTTTTTACATCTGGGACAGTACAGCGGAAACCTGACCAGTACGGTATCTGCATACACTTTTGTTTTTGAACGTTCCCCGCAAACTGGACAGCGAAGCCAATATGATTGATTCATTGTGCTAATTTCAGCCCTCCTATGATGTATGCAAATAAGCCAGAACCTTTGGGAACGCTCTCTT
>CASEPH010000274.1 GCA_949289625.1 uncultured Clostridia bacterium
CTCACCGCCGCAGAAACCATGTATCAGCAGCTCCAAGGCGTCTTTCCGGAGCTGCGGATTGGGCTGGTCCACGGCAAGCTGCGGTCCGAGGCCAAGGAGAAAGCCATGGAGGCCTTTGTCCGCCACGAGACGGATATTCTGGTGGCCACCACTGTCATCGAGGTGGGCGTGGACGTGCGGAACGCCACGCTGATGATCGTGGAGGACGCCGACCGGTTCGGTCTTAGCCAGCTCCATCAGCTTCGAGGCCGGGTGGGCCGGAATTCGGAAAAGTCCTACTGTATCCTGATCTCCGACAATCAAAATCCCGATACCAGAAAACGACTCCAGGCCATGTGCCAGACTAACGACGGCTTTGCCATTGCCCAACAGGACTTGGAACAGCGGGGCCCCGGTGACTTTTTTGGCCACCGTCAAAGCGGCCTGCCCATGTTCCAAAGCGCCTCTCTGGCCCAAGATCTATCCGTGTTGAAGGAGGCCCAAGAGGCCGCCAACACCTTTCTTTCCTCTGACCCGGATCCACAAGCACCGGAAAATTCGGCGCTGTTTGCCAGGGTTCAGGCGTTGTTTGCCCAATCGGACGACACCTTTAACTAAACACAAAAGTCCCTCCTGCTGCATAGGCTGAAGTAGTCCATGTCAGGAGGGATTTTTATGTGCGGAATTGCGGGAGAGATTTCTCCCAAGGGGCTTTCTCCCCGGCCATCCGGCTTTTATGAACATATTCTCAGTACCATGACCCGCCGGGGACCAGATCAAGCCGGCAGCTATTATACGGAACACTGCGCCCTGCTCCATCGGCGACTGTCGGTCATTGATCCGGAGAAGGGCCGGCAGCCCATGACCATCGGTCCCTATACCATCGTGTACAACGGGGAACTGTACAATACCGATGATCTGCGAGCAGAATTATTGGAGAAGGGCATATCCTTTCAAACCCATGCAGATACGGAGATGCTGCTCCAGGCCTATCTCACCTGGGGCAACGAAGCACCGGCAAAGCTCAATGGAATCTTTGCCTTTGCGGTCTATGACGCCAAGCATAAAAGCCTGTTTTTTGCCCGAGATCCCATGGGCGTAAAACCTCTGTTTTATGCCCAGCGAAAAGATACTTTTTATTTTGCATCGGAACTGAAAAGTCTGCTCTGTTTCCCGGAGATTCCTCCGGAGGTGGACGCCCGTGGCCTCTACGACCTGCTGTTTCTAGGCCCGGGACGGACACCAGGCTGCGGCGTCTTTCGAAACGTCAGCGAGGTACTGCCCGGTTACTGCGGCATCTACGACGAAACCGGCCTAAATCTATGGCCTTACTGGAGTTTGCGGGATGAACCCTGTGGGGACAGCTTTGCAGCCTGCGCGGAAAAGACAAGATACCTGGTGGAGGATTCCATCCGGCGTCAGCTGGTCTCCGACGTGCCTATCGGCACCTTCCTGTCCGGGGGGCTGGATTCCTCCATCATCTCCGCTGTGGCGGCGAAATATCTGGGCCAGGTGGACACCTTCTCTGTGGACTATCGGGATAACGACAAGTACTTCCACGCCACCAAATTTCAGCCCAACGCAGACAATCACTACATCGACGTCATGGAACAGGCCATCGGCGCCCGGGGCCACCGGATCATTCTGGATACCGACGCCCTGGTGGCAGCTTTGTTTGAAGCCACAGAGGCAAGAGATTTGCCGGGTATGGCAGACGTAGACAGCTCCATGCTGCTGCTGTGCCGCAATACCAAGCCCCATGCCACGGTGATCCTCTCCGGGGAATGCGCAGACGAGATCTTCGGTGGCTATCCCTGGTACCGAGATCCGGAGATTCGAGCCACCAACGGCTTCCCCTGGGCCCAAACCACGGACTACCGGGCCAGCTTTGTCCGTCCGGAGCTGCTGGGCTGGCAGGATCCTAAGGACTTCGTCCACCAGCGATATACAGAAACCCTGGCCACAGCAAAGATCCTTCCCGACTGCTCCCCTTTGGAAAAACGCATGAAGGAAATGATGGTGCTGAACCTGCGCTGGTTCATGCAGACTCTGCTGGACCGGAAGGATCGAATGTCCATGTGGTCCGGTCTGGAGATCCGAGTTCCCTTCTGTGACAAACGGATTGTGGAGTATCTCTACACCGTTCCCTGGTCCCACAAGGACTACCGAGGCCGGGAGAAGGGCCTGCTACGGCACGCCTTCCGAGATCTGCTGCCGGAGGAGATCGTGGAACGCAAAAAAAGTCCCTATCCAAAGACCTGGAATCCGAATTATATGGCAGCAGTTTCTGATCTGCTGCAGCAGGAGCTGTCCGGCACCAACTCTCTGTTGCTGGAGTTTTTGAAAAAAGATGCTCTGCTGTCCCTGTGCTCCGAAAATCGCAGTCTGCCCTGGTATGGTCAACTTATGACCACCCCCCAGACCATCGCGTATTTTCTGCAAATTGCCCATTGGCTCCGCTTTCATCACGTTCAGATCCTATACTAAAAGACCGGACCCAGCCATCTGGGTCCGGTCTCCATATTTTTATCCTTTGTGCTGCCCCATGAGGCTCTCATAGAGCCGCAGATACGATTCCGTAGGCATATTCCAGGAGAAATCCTGGTCCATGCAGCGCTTTTGCAGACTCTCATAGGTCTCCCGGTCCTTATAAACCGCCAAGGCTCTGGAAATGGCATCCCGCAGCGCCTCCGCCGTATAGTCCTCAAATACAAAACCGTAACCCTCAGGATGATCCTTGTCATAGGGCAAAACCGTGTCCTTAAGGCCACCGGTCGCACGCACCACAGGGGGTGTGCCATAGCGCATGGCCTGCATCTGGGCAGTACCACAGGGCTCCTCATAGGAGGGCATCAGGAACAGGTCTGCACTGGAGAAAATCTCTGCAGCCCGCTCTTCCGAATAGGAGGTCAGGTCCACCTGACCGGGAAACTGCTCCTGGAGGGTCCAAAGCTGGGCGATGATTTCCCGTTTTCCGTCGCCGGTGAGCACCAGCTGACAGCCCTGCTTCAAAAATTCCGGCAGCACCTCCACCAGCAGCCGCAGCCCTTTCCGAGGCAGCAGCCGGCTGACGCAGCCAAACACCGGGGCAGCCTGATCCACCCGAAGCCCATGCATCTCCTGCATCCACAGCTTGTTGAACACTTTTTCTTCCACAGAATCCCGGTCATAGGGCCGATGCACCAATCTGCTGTCAAAGGGATTGGCGTCCTCCGCAATGCCGTTACGAATACCATGGATGGTGTGGGACGCGATTACCTCTGCCATAGGCCCGGCTGCATCCGGACCCGAGAGTTCCTTTGCATAAGTAGGGCTGACTGTGGTTAGGCAGTCGGCCAACTCGATAGCTCCCTTCATAAGGTTTACGCTGCCATCCAACTCCACGATTCCGTCGGCAAAGAGAACACCGGACAGGCCGAACACGTCTGTCAAGGTGTGGTAGCTGAAATTCCCCTGGTACTCCACATTGTGGATGGTGAACATCGTACGGATGGGACGCCAAGCAGGGTTCTGAAGTCGATAATCCTCAAGATACAAGGGAATCAGCGCTGTCTGCCAATCGTTGCAGTGGATCACCTCAGGGCGCCAGTCCAGATACCGCAGAGAGGCGCAGACTGCCTTGGAGAAAAAGGCGAACCGGGCATCGTCGTCCTCGCAGCCGTAGAGGCGGCCCCGGTGAAAGTAGTATTCGTTCTCCACAAAGTACCACACCACACCGTTGCAGGAGAGCTGATAGAGCCCGCAATAGGCCATCTCCAACGCCAGCTGAACCGTAAAGTTGCTGACCAGCTCCATCCGCGACCGATATTCCTCCGGAATTGTATCGTACAGAGGCAGGATCACGCGGATATCTACATTTTTCTGGGCCATAGCCACCGGATAGGATCCAGCCACATCTCCCAGACCTCCGTTTTTTGCAAAGGGATACGCCTCGCTGACCGCATATAAAATATTCATGTTGGCACTCCTCTCCTCCGTGTCACCGGAAGATACTCCCGCACACAACACAAAGAACCCACAAAGCAAACGCTCGAGCGCAGCTTCGTGGGCTCCTGCACTTGTTATTCTGCGGAAATCAAGTAATAGTATACAGGCTGTCCACCGGAGAGCAGAGTAATTTCCGCCTCCGGGCAAACTTCCTGGAAGATTTCTTCGGCACGCTGTGCCCCATCCTCCGAAATATCCTCGCCATAGAGAATGGTAACAAATTCGCTGTCCAGCTCCCGGGCTTTTTCTGCCAGAGCACGGAGCAGCCCCTCAATATCGGGATCCGTCCCATAAAGAGCACCATTGCACAGAGCCAGATAATCTCCGGCGTTGATAGCGTAGCCGTCAAAATCGGAATTTCTGGCGGCATAGGTGATCTGCATGGTGGTAACCCCAGCGATGGCGCTGGTCATGTTTTCTACGTTTTCCTCCACGGAGGCGGAAGGATCCAGATTCAGCATGGCAGTGATGCCCTGAGGTACCGTTGCCGTAGGAATCACCACGATCTGCTTATCGCTCAAGGGCTTGCACTGTTCCGCCGCCATCAGAATATTCTTGTTGTTGGGCAGCACGATCACGATCTCCGCCGGGGTGGCGTCGATCATCTTGAGGATGTCCTCAGTGGACGGGTTCATGGTCTGACCACCGGAGACGATCTGATCCACCCCCAGGTCCCGGAACATCTCGGCAATGCCTGCTCCAGCGCATACGGAAACCACGCCGTATTTCTTTTCCGGCGGTGCGATCTTCCGTGTTTCCGAGGACTCCAATTCGGCTTCGCTCATGACCTTTTCGGTGTGCTGGAGCCGCATATTTTCCACCTTTACCGTCACCAGCTGGCCATATTTCAGGCCCTCCTGAATGGCGGTGCCAGGATTGTCCGTATGGACGTGGACTTTGATGATCTCCTCGTCGTCTACCAGCACCAAGCTGTCGCCGATGCCGCCCAGGAAGGACCGCAGCAGTTCCGGATCCCGGTCGTTCTGCCGGGAGACAATAAACTCCGTGCAGTAGCTGAAGGTGATGTCCTCCTCGTCAAAGTCGGAGAAGGTGGCCTGTTCCTTGACCTCCTCCACAGGCTGCGGCTCCGCCACAATGGGCTGCCCCAGCATGGCGGCCTTCATGGCCTCCAGGATCAGCACGAAGCCCTTGCCGCCGGCGTCCACCACCCCGGCCTTTTTCAGCACCGGGTTCTGATTGACCGTCTCCTCCAGGGCAGCTCTGGCGCTGACAATGGCCACGTCTAGGATATTTTCAATAGAGGTGGTCTCAGCACAGGCCTCCGTAGCGGTTTCCGCAGATACACGGGATACCGTCAGAATGGTGCCTTCCGTGGGCTTCATGACGGCCTTATAGGCCGCCTCCACGCCCTCGGTGAGGGCGGCGGCAAAATCCAAGCCGTCCGCCGTGGTCTTGTCCTTCATATATTTGGAGAATCCCCGGAACAGCAGGGACGTGATCACGCCGGAATTTCCCCGGGCGCCTCGCAGCAGCGCCGCAGCAGCAATCTCCGCGCAGCGTCCCACGGTGATGTCCTCGGGGGCCTTCTGGAGCTCCTTGGCGGCGTTGCCCAGGGTCAGGGCCATATTGGTGCCGGTATCGCCGTCAGGCACCGGGAACACGTTAAGATCATTGATCTGCTGCTTGCTGAGATCCACGGAAGCGGCAGCGCTGGTAAACATTTCCTTTAATTCGGCTCCGCTGATAAATTCTTTCAAGTGTGTTGCACCTCCGGGATGAGATACTCTCATCTTTCTAACAATTTAGTCAACGCTGATGGAATCAATGAAGACATTGACCGTTTTGACCTCAGCGCCGGTCATTTTGGTCACCACATAGTTCACCTCATTGATGATCGCAGGGCCAACGGCAGCAATGTTGACGCCATGGTCGATCATAATATGAAGATCAATGGAAACCGTATTGTCATCGTTGTAGGTTACCAGCACACCCTTGCCCATGGCTTCCCGGCGCAGCAGGTGTACCAAGCCGTCCGTTACAGACCGAACCACCATGCCCTTGACGCCAAAGCAGGTGGACGCAGCCATGCCCGCAATATTGGTAAATACCTCGCTGCTGATGGTGACAACACCCTTGTCTGTGGTAAGTCGCATCATAAGGATTGACCTCCTTTTAATCCGTTGCAATGTGTCCCAAGGGACACTCAGCATATTTTAGTACATTTCTTGCAAAAGCACAAGAGGAAATTTGTAAATTCCCTGAATTAGAAGGGATTTTTGCCTACCAACAGAGACGGATCCCAACAATCTGGGACTGGAAGCCCCAGAAGTTCCGCCACTGTAGGAGCCACGCTGGACAGCCCAAGCTTTTCCTGCTTCAGTTCTCCGGGTGCGCCCACCATAATAAAGGGCACCGGAGAAAGGGAATGAGCAGTACGCACCTGCATATTCCCCTTTTTGTCCTTCTCCAGCATCACGTCCGCGTTGCCGTGGTCCGCTGTCACCAACAGCACATACCCCAGCCGTTCCGCGGCCTCCAGAATCCGCCCCAGCTGCTGGTCCAGGGCCTCCATGGATTCCACCACAGCCTGGAAGTTTCCGGTATGGCCCACCATATCCCCGTTGGGGAAGTTGCACCGGAGGAATCCATAATTCCTGGATTCCATAGCCGACAGCAGATGATCCGTGATCTCCCGGCACTTCATGGCGGGCTTTTGATCGAAGGGGCAGTTGTCTGACGGGATCTCCTCATAGGTCTCCAGTTCCTCGGAAATTTTACCGCTGCGGTTCCCGTTCCAGAAGTAGGTCACATGGCCGTATTTCTGCGTCTCGGACAGGGCATACTCTCGGATGCCGTGGGCCACCAGCAGTTCCGTCAGGGTGTTTTCGATGGAGGGCGGCTCCACCAGGAACCGGGCGGGAATGTGGGCGTCGCCGTCGTATTCCAGCATTCCGGCAAATTTCACGCCGTGATAGTCCCCCCGGTCAAACTTGTCAAAGTCCGGATCTCCCAGGGCCCGGCTGATCTCCAGGGCCCGATCTCCCCGGAAGTTGAAGAGGATGACGCTGTCTCCCGGCTGGATTTTTCCAACCGGTTCTCCGTTTTCCGCGATCACAAATTCCCGGAGATCCTGGTCAATGCAGCCCGTCTCCGCTCGATCCGCCTCGATGGCGGCTCTGGCGCTGGGGAACTGCCGTCCGATCCCCTGTACATGGCAGCGGAAGCCCCGCTCCACCATGGCCCAGTCCGCCTCATAGCGGTCCATGGTAATATACATTCTGCCGCCGCCGGAGGCAATTTTGCCGCAGAAGCTTTCATCGCTAAGCTCCTGCAGAACATGCTCCAGCTGATCCACATAGGTCAGCGCAGAAGTGGCCGGCACATCCCGCCCATCCAGCAGGATATGGCAGCAGGCCCGGCGGATCCCCTCCTGTTTGCACTGCCGAAGCAGGGTGATGAGGTGGGTAATATTGGAGTGGACGTTCCCGTCGGAAAGAAGTCCCAGAAAGTGCATGGTCCCCTGGTCTTTGCACCAGTCCACCAGCTCTGTCCAGGCGGCAGACCGGAAAATGGTCCCGCTCTCCATACTCTGGCTCACCAGCTTGGCCCCCTGAGCGTAGACCTGGCCGCAGCCCAGGGTGTTGTGGCCAACCTCTGAGTTGCCCATGTCCTCATCGGTGGGCAGTCCCACCGCCGTACCGTGGGCCTTGAGCTGGGTGTGGGGAAACTCCTTCATCAAGCGGTCCAGATTGGGGGTGTTGGCCTGGGCCACCGCGTCCCCTACGCCGCCATCGCCAATGCCCACGCCGTCCATAATTACCAGTACAACAGGCTTACTCATTTTGAAAACTCCCTTTCCAAATAGGCTGCACAGTAGTTGATAAAGCCGGGACAAAGTTCCTTTTTCTTCTTGCCGTCCTCTGGAAGCAGCTCCTTACAGAGGATGGTGCCATATTTCTTCTGAAAAGTTTTCAAAAATTCCAGGGATTTCATGCATTTCCGGTTGTCTTGATCGCCATATTGAAGGCCCAAGGCCATCAGCGCTCCGGTCACAGCCCCGCAAACCTCTCCCCGGCGCATACCGCCGCCCAAAAAGGCTCCCAGCCGATAGGCGGTTTCCGGGTCCATTTGAAACTTTTCGCAGCAAGCCCCCAGCACCGCCTGGCAGCAGTTACAGCCGCTCTCATGGAGCTCGGTGGCTTTTTCTTCGTATGTCATATCCTTCACCTGATTTCTTGATTCCATGGGGTTATTGTACACGAATTCATAGAAATATACAAGGGAAAATCCCGGCCTTGTCCCACGCCCGCCGGGGATGGACAGGCGCAAAAAAGCTCCCGGGGACCAGACTCCCCGGGATACTCTTATAAGATAATACAGATTAGGCCACCGCTGCCTTCGTTGATGATCCGCTGGATGGTCTCCCGCAGCTTCATCCGGGCATCCTCGGGCATCTTGGACAGCTTGGTATTGAGTCCCTCGCTGACCAGCTCAAACAGGGATTTTCCGAAAATATTGCTCTCCCATAGCTTTTCCGTATTGCCCTCGTACTCCGCCAGCAGATAGTTTACCAGATCCTCCGACTGCTTTTCATCCCCCACCATGGGGCTCAGTACCGTAGTGATGTCCGCCCGAAGCATATGGATGGAAGGCGCGCTGGCCTTGAGCTTCACGCCATAGCTTCCGTTCTTTCGGACAATCTCCGGGACCTCCAGCTTCATCTCCTCGGTGGTGGGCATAACGATGCCGTAGCCCGTGGCCTTGACCTGTTCCAGAGCACCAGCTACCCGGTCATAGGCCTGCTTGTCTTGGGTCAGCTCCGTCAGAAGCTTCATCAGGGCCCCGTCGTCCTGGATCTCTGTGCCGGTCTGCTGAGACAGGACCTGATAAAACAGCTTTTCCGGGAACAGCAGGGTCATGGACACGATACCGCTGCCCGGGTCAATATTTTTCATCTGGATCTGCTCCACCTGAGTGTCGGGTGGTGCCTTGGCGAATACCGCCTGGGCCTGGGACAACTTTTCCGCCTCCGCCGCCATGGCCTTCAAAGCTTCATAAAGGCCGGCCTTCACCGGATGGTCCTCCGGCAGGGCAGTAACCCATCCCGGCAGATAAAAGTCCAGCTCCTGGACCGGGAACTCGTAGAGCAGCCGTCGCAGCAGTTCGAGAATATCCTCCTGCTCCATAGTCAGGCAGTTGATGGGAAATACCTGCACGCCGTTCCGTTCCGCAATGTTTTTGGCCAGTTCCCGGGTTTCTTGAGCCTCCGGGTGGACCGAATTGAGTAATACCAGGAAGGGCTTGCCCGTTTTTTTCATATCGGCGATGGCCCGTTCCTCCGCCGAAAGATAGTCCTCCCGGGGGATGTCCGTGACGCTGCCGTCGGTGGTGACGATGAGGCCAATGGTGCAGTGGTCCTCCATGACCTTTTTTGTGCCCTTTTCTGCCGCCTCCGTCAGGGGGATCTCATGGTCATACCATGGCGTAGTAACCATCCGAGGCTGTCCGTTTTCCTCGGCGCCGATGGCCCCGTCTACCATATATCCCACGGAATCAATGAGCCGCACCCGCAGCCGGGTGGCCCCGTCGGGCTGGATCTCCACCGCCGTTTCCGGAATGAATTTGGGCTCTGATGTAGTGATGGTCTTTCCGGAGCCGCTCTGGGGCAGCTCGTCCCGCGCCCGCTCCCGGTGATAGACGTTGTCGATAGACGGGATCACCAGCTCCTCCATGAAGCGCTTTACAAAGGTGGACTTGCCGGTTCGCACCGGTCCCGCCACCGCCAGATAGATATTGCCGTCGGTTCTCCGTCCGATCTCCTCATAGATGTTTTCCATTGGCTTCCTCCTTGCCGCTCTTGTCAGTGCTATACCCTATGCCGCCCTGGGGCCGGTTAGAACCTGTCCTCATGGGCTGGGAATCAGCAGCAGCGTATCCGGCCCGGGTTCCCCGGACAGATCGTTGGCTTTTTCTATGGCAGCCATGGTGGTGCGGTATTGCTTGGCAATATCCCATAGGGACTCCCTAGCCGCCGGACGGCGGATAATCAGACCGGGACGATCCCGCTCCGGCTCCGCCTCAGACAACTCGCAGCCTGCAACCTCCTGAAAATCCGAAAGGCCATAGGTGCTGATGCAGAGCCTTGCCGTCACCTTCACATCCAATCCTTCTGCCCCAGGCGATACCACCGCTGCCAGGTCCATGGCTTCTCCCTCGAACCGGCACCCCTGGGCCGCCTGGGTGGTACAGGTGAGATTGATCCGAACGGTACCACTTTGCAGCTTTCCCTCCTGCTGAGAAAGCACCTGTACATTCACAGGCAGAGTAAACTCCGTGTTTTCTCCCGTTTTGGTATGGCTCAGTTCCCCAGGTTGACAGGACACATAGACACACTGGTCACCAATGCCAGCAATGCTGCCTCGACCGACGGGAGCAAAATACTGCCGGTCCAGCAGAGACTCATAGCTGCAGTTTTCCCGTATCGGGGTTGCCTGTCCTGTGAGGGCATACAGATCCGCCAGATAGTTCAGCTCCCGTACCGCCCATACTTCCGCCCGGGTCAGCAGCTGTAGCGTCACATTTAGTCCGCCGCCGTCGGCGCTGAGCTCCACATCCGCCCCGGTGAGGCAACTGGTCAGCTGGAGCTCGTCGGTCTCCTGGCAGTCCCCCAGATCAATGTATTGCGAGAAGGGCAGCTGGGCCTGCCCGGTTTCCAGGTTTCCATCCTCTGTAAGATACAGAGCTGTGATATGGACTGTTCCTCGGAATACCGCCCGGGTCCCGGTAAGCCGGGCTTCCGCATGCTCGATGTCCATGCGGTAATCCGCCAGAGTCTTTCCAACCCCTTCCGGCGTCAGTCTCACGGCATCCTCCACGGTATAGTTTTTCTCTCCTACCGTAGTCATCAGCTTCAGCGGCGCCTCCCGCCGCAGCAGTTCAATGCCCGGTGCCGCGGCCGCCGAGGGATGCTCCTCGTGGCAATTCTCCCACACCCACAATGTTACCGCCACCGTAGCCCGGACCAGCACCTTTCTGGGATTGACCATATGGCTGTCCAGCCGCCGCAGCTGCACCTGGGCACAGCTCAGTAGTCCCGGCTTCAGGGCCGAATTTTCCATCCGAAGACTCAGCGGAATATAGGCCTCCACCACCTCCGGCTCTTTCCTGCCGTCAGGTTGCACCAGGACGGAAGCGCTGACTCCCACAGACACTGCCGCGCTTCCCTCGGACAGCTCTTTCCCCCGCAGAAAGCACATACCACCGGTATGCAAAATCTCCGTAATATCCGGGCAGCTGTCCGGAATGATCGTCTCGGCAGTCTCCTCCACCGTTTTTGTCTCCCGCAGCACCGGCCGGAGATACTCCATTGCTTCTGTCAAAAATTCCAGTTTCAGCGAACTCACTCCTTATTTCCGGAGCTGTTGGCTCCGATCTCTAACAGATTATATTCACCGAATTCCTGGACTAGACCACAAGTTTTGGACAATCATTTGAGGCAGATTCCTCCTGCAATGATACACCCGATTCCCACCATAAGCGGACAAATGCCGCTTTGGAGAATGACTGCCAAAATCATTCCGGCACCAAAGGCGGCAAGGGCTACACCCACACATTCTTTGCGTCTGACCATAAAAAACTCCCCCCGCACAGTCTATGCGGAGGGAGTGCAATTGTTTCCCATATCATCGCCGATCTGCTTGGATCAGATAGCAGCAGCCTTCCCGAAAGGAGATTTCCACGGTATCCCGGGCAAATTCATTGCTGATGGTGAGGCTGTCGCCCCGATGTACGTCCCTATTTTCCAGCGGATACTTGGCTCCCCTGATACAGAGACCCACCAGCATCCTTTCCACAGGGATCAAGGAGAAATAGCGATAGCCCAGATCCGGAACGGCGTAGGTCCCAGGCGTCAGAAATTCTATTCGATTTCTGGGATCCAGAATTACCCCGTGTATGCCATCTCCACAGGCCGTTTCCAGCAGACCCATAGCCGCCATGTGATGGTCCAGCCTACCGCCGGTGCAGCCTGTGAGAAGCAGTTCCGTAACGCCCTGTTCTTTTGCCCAATCATAGGCTGCCTCCAGATCCGTCACGTCTTTTTCCTCTGGCAGAACCACATTTCGCAGTCCGGGCTCTTCCCTGCCGCCAGAATCACCGTCCCCCACATAGGCCGAAGGGGAAAAGCCTGCCATTCTTGCAAAGGTCAGGCCACCGTCGGCGGCGATCACCAGATCGGGCCACTGGGCGTAGGGCCGGAGAAAATCCCAGCTTTCACAGGGAGACGAACCAAATATCAGCCCTTTTTTCGCTCCCATGCCTTCTGCTCCTTTACTTTCTCATAAAGCCGCACATAGCTGGCGTGTCGGCTGGGATGGATTTTCCCTTCCGCCACCGCCTCCAGCACCGCGCAGCCCTTCTCCTTGATATGGGCGCAATCGTCAAACCGGCAGTTGCCCAAATAGGGGGCAAACTCCGGAAAGGCCAGGGCCAGGGTTTCCGGGGTCCCCAGATTCATCTGATCCGTGTCGAAGGCCGAAAATCCGGGGGTATCCATGATTCTTGTACCATCGGCCAAGGCAAACAGTTCCACATGCCGGGTGGTATGTCGGCCCCGGCCCAGCTTGTCACTGACCTCGCCGGTGGCCATCTCCGCCTCCGGATAAAGTGCGTTGAGTAGAGTGGATTTCCCCACGCCAGAATTGCCGGTAAAAGCCACCAGTTTCCCCCGCAGGGCCTGCCGAAGCGCTTCGATATTTTGTCCAGTTTTGGCGCTGATCCGGAGCACCGTCATACCGGTATCCCTGTAGATAGCATATAACTCGTCAGCCGGATTCAGGTCGCACTTGTTGAGCACCAAAATCAGCTCCACCCGCTGCTCCGAAGCAATGGCGGCCACCCGATCAATGAGAAAGGGCTCCGTCACCGGATTGACCTGGGCCGCCAGCATCACCAATGCGTCCACATTGGCCACCGCCGGACGGACAAAGCTGTTTTTCCGGGGCAGGATCTCCTGAAGATAGCCATCGCTGCCGCTCATCTGCAATCGCACTTGATCCCCCACCAGCGGTGAAATATGCTCCTTCCGAAACTTTCCTCGGGCACGACAACGGATTATCGTTCCGCCAGTATCCACGTCATAAAAGCCGCTCAGGGCCCGAATGATGGTCCCCTGCTGCATTCCTTGGGCCTCACTCATCCGGCGTTACAGGTTCCGTGCCGCTGACTGCGGGACTGGTCTCCGGGGAAGTCTCCGGCTCCTCGGAAACCTCCGGTGAGGGTTCTGCGGAAGGTGAAGGTGACGGAGAAGGCGGAGTATAACTGGGTTCTGGTTCCACCGTTGGCTCCTCTGTGGGTTCCTCCGAGAGAGACGGACTGGGTGACGGTTCCGGTTGGCCCAGGGAAACCTTAATGCTAACTGTGGTGCCTTCTGGCACCTCCGTACCAGTAGAAATACTCTGATAGAATACGATACCCTCGTCCTCGTCGTTTTCCACTTCTGTCACCTTGGCCACCAGATTATACTGCTCCAGCAGAGCCACCGCATCGGCTTCCTCCAGCCCCACCACATTGGGAACGGTGGTCGTGACAGTACCCACCCCCTGGGAAACCACGACCTTAACGCTGTCGCCGTAATTGAGGGTCGTGCCCGCCACTGGGTCCGTAGAGATCACATACCCCTCTTCCACATCCTCGGATTCCTGGAATTCATAGCTGACGCTGAGGTTCAGATCCAGCTCTGCCAGCAGAGCATCCGCCTCTTGCTGAGAACGATCCACCAAGCTTGGCATCTCCCCCGTCTGAGTACCCTTCGATACCGTCAATCGGATGGTGGTGCCGGGCACTACCTTTTTGCCTTTGGCCACGCTCTGATCGCAGATCTGCCCCTCTTCGTATTTTTCATTGTACACATGATCTCCCTCTACCAGATTAAAATCCGAATAGAGGTCGCTGCTAAGCACATCTTCAAGATTCTGCCCCAGGAAGGAGGGCACCTCGATGGTTCCATCGCTGCTGCTCCCAAAGAAAGAGCGGAACAGCACCACGCCCAAGATCACCACTGCCACCAGAAGCACAGATACCACAATGATGGGGCCTTTTCCGCCCCGGCGATCTTCCTCTTCCTCGTCGTCATAGTAGTCGTTGGGGTTGTAATTGCGCTGTTTGTTTCCTGCCTGCTGGACAGATTTTTCCGCCATAGTCCTGGCCTTCTGGCGAGCCGCCTGCTGGGGATCCACCGGGGTCCGCTGCTGGACCCGGTTCTGGGGCGGCCTGGTGCCTGCAACAGCCCCGCCGGCCACCGCGCCTGCCGCAGCGGCGGTTGCGGCAGCAACCTGATTTTGCTGATTGTTCTGTGCGATTTGCCGGGTATCCACATAGGCGGTGCTTCCACCGGGTCCAGCATTGAACCGAAACACCACCTGAGGATTCTTTCGCAGAGCCTCCAGATCCTCGATCATGGCCGTGGCAGAGGCATAGCGTGCAGAAAGCTCCGAACACATGGCGTGGAGCGTAATCTGCTGCAGTCCTAGAGGAATGGTGGGATTGAGCTGACGGGGCGGCGTGGGGGTGGAATTGATGTGCTGGATAGCGATGGCCACAGGAGATTCCCCATCGTAGGGCGGTTTCCCGGTGAGCATCTCATACATGACCACGCCCAGAGAATACAGATCCGACCGGGCGTCCACCTGGGCCCCCTTGGCCTGCTCCGGGGAGATATAATGGACCGAGCCCAGGGCCTCCCGGGTCAGGGTATTCTGAGAGGAATTCAGCCGGGCAATGCCAAAGTCAGCCACCTTCACACTGCCATCCTTGAGAATCATAATATTGTGGGGCTTAATGTCCCGATGGACGATCCCTCTGGAATGGGCGTGCTCCAGGGCCTTTGCGATCTGAGTGGCAAAGTGCAGAGCCTCCCGCCAACTCAGCGCCCCCCGCTGCTGCATATACTGCTTGAGGGTCAGGCCGTCGATGAGCTCCATGACGATATAGTCGGCGTCACCGGAGTGATTCACATCGTAAACCGCCACAATATTGGGGTGGGAAAGCATGGCAACGGCCTGACTTTCCGCGTGAAATCTCCGGCGGAAATCCTCATCCCGGCTCAGCTCTTCCTTGAGGATCTTGACCGCCACATAGCGGTTGAGGCGGTGGCATCTGGCTCGGTAAACCACCGCCATGCCGCCCCGGCCGATCTCCTCCAGTATTTCATAACGGCCATCCAGCAGCCGGCCAATATACTTATCCATAGACATCGCTCCCTAGCAATGATGTTGAATTCGCTTGATCCATTCTAGTTTTCCCAAAAATCAGTACCGCATCAAAACTGCCGTCACATTGTCCGGGGCACCCCGTTTTTTGGCGATCTCGATCATTCTCCGGCAAATCTCCGTACCGTCACCCCCATGGGTGGTCTCATAAAGGATCTCCGGCTTTGTCACCATATTGGACAGGCCATCGGAACAGAGCAGCAGATAGTCACCCTGGTCCAGCCGCAGATAGAAACAGTCGCACTCCACATTGGGCTCTGTTCCCACAGCCCTGGTGATGAGGTTTTTGTTGGGATGGTTCCGAGCTTCCTCCTCGGTGATCTGTCCTCTGGCCACCATCAGGCCCACCACGGAATGGTCCTCCGTGATCTGGGAAATCTCGTCGTGGGCCACATAATAGCATCGGCTGTCTCCCACGTTGACAACATAGGCATCGTCATTTTGCAGATATACGGCCACCAGGGTAGTGCCCATACCAGAAAAGTCCGGACTGACCTGAGACTGCTCATACACCGCCCGATTGGCGCTCTTAATGGCAGCCACCAGCATCTGGACAATCTCCGACTGCTCCATGTCCGGGCAGACAGACTGCTCCACATCCTGCAAAAAGACCTCCGAGGCCAGGCGGCTAGCCACGTCTCCGGACCGACTTCCGCCCATGCCATCGCAAACCACCGCCAGGAACTGATTCTCCGACAGCGCCCGGTGGCGATAGTAATCCTGATTCTGTTTCCGAACCATGCCCCGATCTGTTGCACCCCAAATTTCCATAAAACCACCTTCTTGCGGTCACCGCTCCTGGAGCATCTGCTTTCTTCTCAGCTGCCCGCAGGAGGCGTCGATATCGCCGCCCAGGCTTCTGCGCACTGTGGCGGTGATCCCTGCCTGCTCCAGCTGCTGCTGGAACCGGCGAATATTCTCTTTGGAGGATGGCTTCAGCGGACTTTCCTCCACATTGTTCAGCGGGATCATATTCACATGGGCGCCCATGCCCTGAAGCTTTTTGGCCAAAAGCTGCCCATGGCGTCTGGTGTCGTTGACCCCATCGATCATAGCATACTCAAAGGAGATTCGCCGTCCCGTCTCCTGATAATACCGGTGGCAAGTCTCCAGCAGCCGATCCACTCCACAGCTCCGATTCACCGGCATCAGCCGGTTTCTGGTCTCGTCGTCCGGGGCATGGAGTGACACCGATAATGTTAATTGTAAATGAAGGGATGCCAGTTTGTCAATTCTTTCTGTCAGTCCGCAGGTAGAAAGTGAAATGTGCCGCATACTGATATTCATACCCTGAGGATGATTGACCAATTCCAGAAATCGCACCACAGCGTCAAAATTGTCCAGAGGCTCTCCGATGCCCATCAGCACAATGTGAGAAATCGTCCTTCCGCTGTCCAGCTGGGTGAAGAGCACCTGATCCAGGATTTCCCCCGCCGTCAGCCGCCGCACTAGCCCCCCCAGGGTGGACGCGCAGAATGCGCAGCCCATAACGCAGCCTACCTCCGAAGAGACGCAGACCGTGTTGCCATACTTATACTGCATCAGAACAGTTTCCACACAGTTTCCATCTCCAAGCCGCCACAGATACTTGATGGTTCCGTCCCGCTGGCTCTCCTGTTTCCGCGCCACCTGCGGCACGGAAATATAGAACCGCTCATCCAGCAGTTCCCGCAAAGGCTTTGCCAGGTTGGTCATCTCCGCAAAAGACCGTACGCCCCGGTGCAACCAGGAGAATATTTGTTTTGCCCGAAACCGGGGCTGCCCCAGCTCCCGCAGCATTTCCTCCAACTCAGGGAGATTCATGGATTTGATGTCCTGTTTCATATTGATTTCCTCATTCTGCACAGAAAGAAGCCATCGCACTGGTTGATCCCTTGATACAGTGTCAACATTCCCTTTTGTTGCTGCCGAAGGGGTTCCGGCAGTGAAAGCATCTCCGTCTGAAACTCCGGGTGGTCCTTCAGGAAGTCCTCCGCCACGTCCTGGTTTTCCCGCTGCAAAATAGTGCAGGTGCTGTATAGTAGCTGCCCGCCTGGTCTGACGTATCGCCCGGCCTGCTCTAAAATAGCTCTTTGCAGCGCCGGCAGCTGTTCCATGTCCTCCAGGGATTTGTAGCGGATGTCCGGCTTTTTCCGGATCACGCCTAGGCCGGAGCAGGGTACATCGGCGATCACCACGTCAAATTGTTCCTGCCATTCCGGCCGGAACTGGGCGCCGTCGTTTTGCTCCGTCTCCAGGATGGTGACGCCCAGTCGGCTGGCAGCGCCCTCAATCTGGGGCAGCTTTCCAGGGTGGAGATCGCAGGCGATAATCCGTCCTCGATTCTCCATGGTCAGCCCGGCAGCCATAGATTTTCCACCCGGTGCAGCGCACAAATCAAGAACTTTCATCCCGGGCTCCAGTTCCAGCACCTGGACCGCCAGCCTTGCAGCCGGGTCCTGGATCTGGAACCAGCCCTCCCGAAAGCTCCCCAAAGCCTCAAGGTTACCGGTTCGCCGCAGCAGATAGCAGTGGGCCATCCAGGGATGGGGCGCAGCCTCCACCCCTTCCTGTTCCCATCGGGCCAGCAGGGCTTCTTCGGAACATCTTTGCCCATTCCAGTGGGCGGTGGTCTCCGGGCTGCTGTTGTCCGCTTCCAATATGGCGCCCAACCGCTTGCCCACCGATTCCTTCATCAGGTCCACCAGAGCCGGTGGATGGCTGTAGCGGATGGCGTAATCCTGCGGCGGCGTCAGCCCTTCCTTTTGGCGGCCAAGGTTCCGCAGCACGCCGTTGCACAACCCCGCCTCCCGCTGTCCCAGCCGTTTTTTGGCCTGCTTCACCGCCTCGTTCACCGCGGCGGAATCCGGCACCCGGTCCAGCATCAGGATCTGATAGGCCCCCAGCCGCAGGATGTCCCGCAGCACCGGCGGCAGCCGTTTCTTCCCCTGTAGGAAGCCGTCGATATAGTAATCCAGCAGGGCCTGATTCTGCAGTACACCCAGACAAAGGGTGGTACACAGTCCAGCGTCTCTGGGATCCAGCCGGTCAGCGCTGATATAGTCCTTGAGTACCGCGTCAGACCAGGCGTTGGCGGTGCGGCAGGCAATCAACGCCCGGAGGGCCGTATTCCTTGCAGACAAACCGATCGCTCCTTATTCTATGGTAATGGGATGTCCCCGAAGATAGTCGGCACTGCTCATACGCTTGCCGCCCTGGGCCTGGATCTCCTGCACCAGAATCACCTTTCCACCGCCGCAGGCCATCTCCAGGCCCTGCTTGGTGACGGCCACCGGCGTTCCGTCCGGCTTTTCCGTCTCCTGATCCAGGGGGTTTACGCTGTAGACCTTGCATAACTTCCCTCCCAGCTCCATGGTGGCCACCGGCCAAGGAATCATCCCCCGAACATGGCAGGAGATTTCCCTGGGGCTTTTGCTCCAGTCAATGGGGGCCATATCCTTTTGCAGCATGGGAGCATAAGTGGCCTGTTCTGGATCCTGGGGCACCCGCTCCGCCGTACCCGCTCCGATGCTGACGATGGTTTTGCTCAGAAGCTCCGCTCCAGCCTGGGCCAGTTTTTCCGTCAGGGTTGCCGTAGTGTCGTCCTCGGCGATGGGCACCACGGTTTTGTCGATCATGTCTCCTTCGTCCATTCCGGCAGAGAGATACATGGCCGTAACGCCGGTCTCCTGGTCTCCGCTTAAAATACTCCACTGGATGGGGCCTGCTCCCCGCAGCTTGGGCAGTAGGCTGGCGTGGATATTGATGCAGCCGTATTTGGGAATGTCCAGCACCGATTGGGGCAGGATCTTCCCGTAGGCCACCACGCAGATCAGCTCCGGCTGGAGAGCCCGTAGCTCCTCCACCACCGCTGCATCCCGGAAGGAGACGGGCTGAATCACGGGAAGATCATGGGCCACCGCGAATTCCTTCACCGGGGAGGCCGTCAGCTTCATGCCCCGGTTTTTGGGGGTGTCAATCTTGGTATAGACGGCAGCAATGTCATGGCCGTCCTCATAGACGCGCCGGAGGCAGGTGGCGGCAATCTCCGGTGTTCCCATATAGACGATCCTCACGCCTCTTCCTCCTCCATGGCCGCTTCCTCCAGGGCCTCCTCATCCATCCGCTGGAGCTCCTCCTCCGACAGGATGTGGTCCGCCCGGTCTACAAACAATACGCCATCGAGATGCTCGCACTCATGGACAAAGCACCGGCCAATCAGCCCCGACGCCGTCTCGGTAAAGGGATTGCCATTCCGATCCAGGGCCTTCACCGTAACGGTCATGGGGCGTTTGACCTCTCCCCATACCCCCGGCAGACTCAGGCACCCTTCGGGTCCGATCTGCTCGCCTTCCGTGGCGATAATCTCCGGGTTCACCAGTTCCAGGATGGAACCGTCCTCCCGCTCAATCACCACCATCCGCCGCAGGATCCCCACCTGGGGTGCGGCCAGGCCTACCCCACCGGAATCCTTCAGGGTTTCGATCATATCGTCCAGCATGCCATGAAGCCGGGCGTTAAAGGCCGTTACCGGCCGGGAACGCTTTCTCAGCGCTTCCTCGTCATGCTCTGTTGTCAGAATCGTTCGCAATGCCATTTCTAATCTCCTCCGTCTCAGCCCAGGGGATTGACGTCCACGCAGGCTGTAATGTGTCCGTTGGCCCGATCTCCCGCAAACCATTTCAGCATTGCGGCCAGAAGGGCCCGTAATTCCTTTGTGTTTTTCGCCAGAATGGTCAGCTGGTAGTGATACCGGTTCATAACTCGAACTACCGCCGCTGGGGCTGGTCCCATCACTACGAGCTTTTCCGTATTCCATGTCACACGTCCCAGGGCCTGACTTAGGCCCTGGCGGAACCGCAGCGCACTCTCCGCCACCTCGTTTTCAAAGGCCCCGAAAAACTTCACCTGAAATACATCAGCAAAGGGCGGACACCCTCGCATCTGTCGCAGAGGCAGCTCTGTTTCATAGAACGCGTCATAATCTTGACTGGCCGCTTGCAGCAGGACCTGGTTTTCTGGGGTCATGGTCTGAATCACAGCTCTCCCCTTCTGTTCCCCTCGACCTGCCCGGCCAATGACCTGGGTGATCTTGGAGAAGGTATTCTCCGCCGCACGAAAATCATCGGTATACAGAGAACCATCTCCATCCAGGACCCCCACCAGGGTCACATTGGGGAAATTCAGCCCCTTGGTCACCATCTGCGTTCCAATGAGTACCGGAATTTTCTCCGTCTGAAACCGGGAAAGGATCTTGTCATGGGGATTGGTGGCGCTGACCGTATCTGCGTCCATACGGATGGTCTCGATCCAGGGCCAAAGCTGTCGAAGTTCCTCTTCTATCTTTTGGGTACCGGTACCCACCTGCCGATAGGTGCTGCCACACTCTGGGCATTCCCCTGTAGCAGGTTCCGAATAACCGCAGTAATGGCACATAAGCCTGTGATTGGCGGAATGATAGGTCAAACTTACTGAGCACCTGGGACACTGGGGCACATGGCCGCAGATGGGGCATAGCACGGTACGGCTGGCCCCACGCCGGTTGAGATACAAAATGGTCTGTTCTCCCTGCCGGAAGTTTGCCTCCATTTCCTCCCGAAGCCGAGCCGAAATAGAGCAGCTGTTGCCCTCCTTTAGTTCCTCCTTCATGTCCACCAGTACCACCTGAGGCAGGCTCCTGCCGCCAAAGCGATCCGTCATCTTCAGCAGCTGATAGGTCCCCTTTTGGGCCAGATACATGGACTCCACACTGGGCGTAGCGGAGCCCAAAACCACCGCAGCCTTTTCATAAACCCCTCGCCAGATGGCCACCTCCCGGGCATGGTACCGGGGATTCATCTCCGATTTATAGGAGTGCTCATGTTCCTCATCCAGCACCACAAGTCCCAGGTTTTTCAGCGGTGCAAAAACCGCCGAACGGGTCCCCACCACCACTGTGGCCTGACCCATGCGGATCCGCTTCCACTCATCATATCGCTGTCCCACCTGCAGAGCGCTGTGAAGCACCGCCACACGATCCCCAAACTGGCCCATAAAGGTCTGCATCAACTGAGGCGTCAGGGCGATCTCCGGCACCAGCACCAGAGCGGATTTTCCCATGACCAGGCAATCCTCAATCAGTCGAAGATACACCATGGTCTTTCCGCTGCCGGTAACGCCATAGAGCAAACTGATCTTCCCGCCAATATCCAGATGGGGCCGTATCCGCGCATAGGCCTCCTGTTGTTCCTCATTGAGCTCTAAAGACACGGGCTTTTCCAGCGCGTTATATTGGGGCCGCCGAAACAGCTCCCGTTGACTAAGCTCCAGATAGCCTGCCTGTTCCAGGGCACGGATGGTGGCGGCAGAGGCGCCGGTAAAATACTTCAGCTCCTTCACCGAGCAACTCCCCAGCACCAGCAGCATCTCCAACACTGCCTTCTGTATCGGAGCGCGTTTTCTGGTCTGAGCGTAGGCCGCAGCCTCCTCAGAGGACACCGCCAACGAGGCGATCTGCTCCGTTTTGTCATTGACGTTCCGAACCAGGGTACCCTCGGAAATAGCCATATTTTTCTTCAGCAGCAGTTTCAAACCTTTTTCCACAGTCTCTTGCGGCAGCATGCGCTTTAAAACGCTCTCTTCAGCCTGGCCTCCGAAATCCCGCAGGCATTGGAGCAGCTGCCTTGCCTCCGGGTATCGCTCCAGTTTTTCCAGCTCCAAGCTCTCTCCCAGAGCTGTCAGCACCACCTTATCCCGGGCATGGAACCATAGCCCTGCCGGCAGCATAGCTCGAACTGCATCGAAAAACGTGCAGAAATACCGCTCCCGCAAAAACGCAGCCAACCGCAGCATGGTTTCATCCAACACCGGTTCCTGATCCAGCACCGATTCCACCATTTTGAGGTTTTTCTTTTCTGTTCCCTGCTCCAGGAACAAGACAATCCCCTCTGTCCGTCGGTTTCCCCGTCCAAAGGGCACCACAACCCGGACCCCAGGTTGTATGCTGTCTTCCAGTGCGTCGGGAACCAAGTAGTCATAGGGTTTGTCGATGGCATACACGGCGGCGGCCACGACAATTCTTGCAATGTTCATATGACCGCCTCCTTCCCATGCGGACAAAAGCCTCCCGTCACAGCCTGAATCAGACCCCGACGCGAGGCAAAGCGGTCCTCCCGCCTATCTTAGCTCAATGCAGATATTCGTCCTTCACATCCGCCGTCAGTTTTCCTTCGGCGATTTCATCAATGGCCTGGCTGACAGGCTTCTTCTCCAGAGGGACCTTAAACTCCTCAGCCTCAATGGCCACCTGACGGGCCCGGCGTGCGATCACATTTACCAGAAGATACCGGCTTTTGACGCTCTTAAGCATCTGCGGTACCGGTGGATACAGCATCATAACGATTCCTCCATTTGCAGTAAATTCATCTTTCGGGCGGCACGCAGTTTCTCCGCCGTCAGGATACAGTCTATATCATTTACGGTACGCTGAAGCGTATCGGAAATTACAATATAATCATAAAGGTGCGCGTGGGCATACTCCCATTTTGCCTTCCCCAGCCGGCGTTCCATATCCGCCTCCGAGGTGTCGCCCCGGCCCCTGAGCCGCTTCTCCAACAAGGAAAAGGATGGGGCCACCAGGAAGATCAGCACCGCATCGGGACAACGCTGCTGAATTTGCAGGGCGCCTTGGACGTCAATGTCCATAATCACGTCCACACCTTTTGCAAGGCATTCCTCCACGGGAGCCTTCGGCGTCCCGTAATAGTTCCCGGCGTATTCCGCATATTCGTAAAAGGCGCCGGCAGCAGCCATTTCCTCAAATTCCGACCGGTTCTTAAACCAATAGGTCACCCCATTTTGATCTCCGGTCCGCTTGGGTCTGGTGGTGGCGGAAACGGAAAAAAACATCTCGGGATGCCGCTGTCGGACCCCGGCAATGGCGGTACTTTTTCCCACGCCAGATGGCCCTGAAATCACCAGAAGTTTACCCCGTTCCATCTCAAGTCTCCTCCTCCGTCTGCGCCTCCGTCATATCATACCCTGCTCGCTTGGCGATGGTCTCCGGCGGCAGGCCGGAAAGAATCACATGGTCCGTATCCATCACCAGCACAGATTTCGTTTTTCTGCCGCAGCTGGCATCAATGAGCATACTCCGCTCCCTAGCCTCCTGCACCAGACGTTTAATGGGCGCCGCATCCGGCGATACTACCGTCAGCAACCGGTCCGCCGAAATCATATTTCCAAAGCCAATGTTCATCAGCTGCATACGTTCAGCTCCTATTCGATGTTCTGGATCTGCTCCCGGATCTTTTCCAGCTGGGATTTAATGTCCACCACATGGCGGGCCTGCTCCACATCGTTGCCCTTGGAGCCGATGGTGTTGGCCTCCCGGTTCATCTCCTGCATCAAGAAATCCAGCTTCCGGCCGATGACGCCGCCTTCCTCCAGCATGGTTCTAAGCTGGTCGATATGGCTACGGAGCCGAACGGTCTCTTCATCCACGGCGATCTTATCGGCGTAGATGGCAGCCTCCTGGATCACCCGTGCCTCATCCACAGCAGAGTTCTCCAGCACCTCCCGCATTTTGTTCAGCAGCCGCTCCCGGTATGCCGCCAGGGTCACAGGGCTTCTTTCCTCCACCTGAGACACCAGTTCCAGAATCTCCTCGGCCTTTTGCAGCAGGTCCTTTTTCAGTGCCTCGCCTTCCACGGTACGCATCTGGTCAAAGGCCTCCAGGGCCGTCGCTGTCACAGACAGCAGTGCCTCCTGAACCTCGTCTTCATCCTCTTCCTGTTTTTCCACCAAAAACACGTCGTTAAACCTGGAAAGGGTGCTGACAGAAATATCGTCCTTTACTTCATAATCCCGGGCAATCTGGCGCAGGGCGCTGAGATACCCTTCCACCACCGGAGTATTGAGGGAGATTTTAATATTCTGGGCTCCGGCGGAACTGATATTGATGAACACATCCACCTTGCCGCGGGAAATGGTCCGCTGGACCAGTCCCTTGATAGCCTCCTCCGCAAAGGCGTATACCCGCGGCAGCTTCACGCCACAGTCCAGATACCGGTTGTTTACGGATTTGATTTCTACCAGGATTTCACCGCCGGAAAAGCTTCCCTGAGCACGGCCATAGCCCGTCATACTTTTAATCATGGTCATCATCCTCTCAAGACGATTTATTATATCAGATTATTTTTCATTTTGCAAGGTTTCTCCTGCCCGTATAGACACTGTTTGTCCTCAACTGGCACATTTCACAGGATGGTTCCACAGATACGGCAATCCTAAGCTTTTTTCGTTGCGATTCCTCATAAAATGCAGTATACTCATGATAATCAAAAACGAAAAGAGGGGGATCCTATGCAGCCATTTCAAATCGCGCTGATGCAGCTGCTGCCCACTGGCAGCACCGAAGGCAACCTGAAAAAGGGCATTGCCGCCTGCCGGCAGGCCAAGGCCATGGGAGCAGATCTATGCCTGTTCCCGGAAATGTGGAGTTGCGGCTACAGCATTCCAGAGGATATAGCCCTGTTAAAATCCATGGCGGTACCCATGGAGAGCGACTATATAGCAGCCTTCCAAGCCCTGGCACAGGAGCTGAATCTGGCTATCGGCATCACCCTGCTGGAGCAGTTCGAGCCGTTGCCCCGAAACACCCTGTACCTCATCGATCGCCACGGCCGGCCGGTGCTGACCTATTCCAAGGTTCATACCTGTGACTTTGGGGAGGAAATACGCCTGACCCCTGGAGATACCTTTTATACAGCCCCTTTGGACATCGGACGGGATACCGTTCAAATCGGGGCCATGATCTGCTATGACCGGGAATTCCCGGAAAGTGCCCGAATCCTGATGCTGCAGGGTGCCGAGGTGATCCTGGTACCCAACGCCTGCCCCATGGAGATCAACCGGCTTAGTCAGCTGCGGGCCAGAGCCTATGAAAACATGATAGCCATAGCCACCGTCAATTATCCCCTGGGCCAGCCGGACTGTAACGGTCATTCCACCGTCTTTGACGGCATCGCCTACCGACCCGATGTCCCCGGCTCCCGAGATACCCTGGTGCTGGAGGCCGGGGAAAACGAGGGTATTTATCTGGCTCCTATCCCGCTGGAGGAACTCCGCGCCTACCGAAAGTCCGAGGTTCACGGTAACGCCTATCGCCATCCAGGCAAATATCATCTGCTGACAGAGGAGTCCGTACAGGAGCCCTTTCTCCGCTCCGATAGTCGCCGATAAGGAGGTCACAGGATGCAACCTCTTGCCGAAAACGTTCATCTGTCCCCAGACGGCACCGCCGTGGAGATTCTGGATCAAACTCAGCTGCCCGGCCAGCGGCAATATTTGAAGCTCTCCGACGGTCCGGCTCTACGGGAAGCCATTGTCTCCCTGCGGGTCCGTGGTGCGCCGGCCATTGGCATCTTTGCCGCTTACGCCCTGTATGTGCTGGCCCTTCAGATTCCGCCAGAAACGTCGGAACCTGCCTTTCTTCAGATTCTGTCCAATCATGCCGCCTGTTTAAACAGCGCCCGGCCCACTGCTGTAAATCTTAGCTGGGCCTTGCACCGAATGCTGACCGTGGCAAAGGCCCACAGTACCCTTCCCCGGGAAGCATTGCTGGCCCGACTTTTGGAGGAAGCTGTGACCATCCAGCGGGAGGATATTGCCATGAACCAGGCCATCTCCCAGCTGGGGCTGAGCCTGCTGTCTCCCGGCGACGGCATTCTGACCCACTGTAACGCCGGCCCTTTGGCCACTTCTCGCTACGGTACAGCGCTGGGGCCCATTTTGCTGGGGCAGCAACAGGGCTACGGCTTTCATGTCTACGCCGATGAAACCCGGCCGCTACTGCAGGGCGCCCGTCTTACAGCCTACGAGTTACAGGAGGCGGGGGTGGATGTAACGCTGATCTGTGACAACATGGCGGCTCTGGTCATGGGACAGGGTAAAATTCAAGCCTGCCTGGTGGGCTGCGACCGCATCGCCGCCAACGGAGATACCGCCAACAAAATCGGCACCAGCGCAGTAGCCATTCTGGCCCATCACTTTGGGATTCCCTTCTATGTGTTGGGACCTTCTTCTTCCATCGACCTGTCCTGCCCCACCGGGAAGGACATTGTCATCGAAGAACGGGACGGCGCGGAGATCGCCACCCAATTTTACACCACACCTCAGGCCCCTGCCGGCGTCCGCTGCTACAATCCCGCCTTTGACGTCACCGATGCCAGCCTGATTACCGCCATTATTACAGAGCGCGGAATTCACCGACAGCCCTACACCGTCAGTCTCTATGCTGTCGGAAAATAGCTTGCTTTTTTCATGTCTCCAATGGTATAATAAACTATCCGTATTATACAGAAGGTAGGTGACCCCCATGAATATTCACGCCTCCGCAGAGGACTATCTGGAGACCATTTTGGTGCTCCACGACCGAAAGGGCATGGTCCGGTCTATCGACATCGCCAACGAACTGGGCTTTTCCAAACCCAGCGTCAGCGTAGCCATGAAGAATCTACGGGAGAATCAGTGTATCACTGTAAGTCCCGAGGGATATATTTCCCTATTACCCAAGGGGCAGGAGATCGCCGAGCGGATCTACGAACGGCACAGGCTGCTCTCGGACTGGCTCACTGCCCTGGGTGTCCCGCCGGAAATTGCGGCGGAGGATGCCTGCCGTATGGAACATGTGATCAGTGCAGAAAGCTTTGCCGCCATCAAAAGCCATGTGGCGCAGTCCGGCCGCCCATTGGAGTCCTAATCAGGAATTGTTGCAATCTGGTTCCATAAAGCAACTGATAAATACACGCGGGTGGATTACCAAGCAAACGGTAATCCACCCGATTTTTATTAAAATTTTCTGATTTCGGAAGCTTTCCATTGCGTCTGGCTTTATTCCAATTGTCCCGGCAGCCGCAATTTTTCTTTCCAGGGAAACAGCCTATCAAACTCTTCCACCGCCTCCTGGGACACCAAGTATCCCTCCGGGTCGTGGTAGGTGCCTTGGACACCATGGAGATAACCTGTTCGGAGTTCCCGAACCATAAAAAAGGGCGTCTCCAGCTCTCGAGGCACATCTCCGTAATAGATACCCCAGGCAGTTCCCGGTTCAAACCCGAATCGACTATAATAGCCCGGATTTCCAGTGATGGCCACGGCCCCATAGCCCATCCGGGCTGCCTGTTCCATAGAGTATCGGATCAGCTGACTGCCGATTCCCTCTCCCTGCCGCTCCGGCCGGACACTGACAGGACCGAATACCAAAATAGGCAGAGTTCCGCCTCCGTCCAATTCCAGCACCGTCTCTACATACATAATGTGTCCCACAATTTGGCCCTGATCCTCAACCACATAATCCAACGCAGCAACAAACTCCGGCCGGTCCCGAAAGGCGTGAAGTACATAGTGCTCCATACATCCAGGGCGATACTTGTTCCAAAAGGCATCCCGGGTCATGGTTTCTACCTCTTGGTAGTCCTCGGGTTGTTCCAGACGAATTCTCCACATATCAATTCCTCCCTCGACGCTTCACATTGCTTTACTTGTCTCCATTTTGAAGCGTATCCTAAAGCTTCCGTTTTTTGTCAACTATTTTGTAAAATATACTGTTTTTCGTTTCAACCTCATTAATATTTGCTTATTTTACGTTTTTTCTTCCCATTTGCATATTTTCGACAACTTCTTTACACTGAAACAAATCTGTAGTATACTGAGGATATCCATATTCCCAGGAGGTGTTTTTATGGATTGTCCCATCTGTGGTCATAAAATGGAGGAGAACGACGCCTTTTGCTCCAATTGCGGTAATTTTTCTCTTCCTCTCAAAGGAAGTAGTCGCCCGGTTCCTACCATTACGCCCCCTCCCGGCACGCCTTCAGAGGATTCTGCCGTAGTAACTCCACCACCGGAGCTACAGGACGCACCACAAACGTCACCACCAAGAAAGGTAGCCGAGCGGCTATATCCACCCCCGGAGGAACCTGCATCTCCAGACGCCGCAGAAAGCGGCCCTGTTACAGCTGCCAAGGAAACCGTTCCCGCTTCTGCGCCGGAAAGCGCAAAGAAACCTCAACCAAAATATCGTGACAAGACTCCAGCACCGGCTTCGAGCCCCAAGGCCACGCCGGAACCCCCTCGTAAATCCGTTAAGGCATTGAAAGTGCTTACCATCATTGCCTGCTGTCTGGCAGTATTGTCCATCAGCGTAGCCACCTATATCATCGTTACCACATCCACGTTACGGGTAGAGCTTAGCAAGGCCAAGAAGGATAGTTCTACGGCACAGGCTACAGCGGCAGATCTTGAGGAGCAGGTTGCCACGCTGACTGAGGATTTGGACACAGCTAAATCCGACAACCAAAGCCTCGGCAGTCAGATAGCGGCGCTGGAGAGCCAGATCAGCGACATGGAAAGCACTGTCAGCCAGAGCCAGTATGATAAGGAAGCGGCCCAGAGGGAACTGGAAGAGGCCAACACCGCCCTCAGCACCGCCACCGAGGAGCGCGATGCCCTACAAGCAGAACTGGATCAGGCCCAGCAGGATCTGGATACGCTGCAAGGAGAAAACGACACACTGACAGCGGAAAACGAGAATCTGAGTCAGCAAGTCAGTAGCTATCAGGACGAGGTCAGCTTCTATGACACCTATGTAGTCTTTGTCATGCTGGACAGCGCAAACAAGTATTACCACCGGTATGACTGCCCCAGCTTTACCAAGAAGAATTTCCTGGCCTACAGCGTCAAGCTGGCAGAGGCCAACGGCTATTCTCCTTGCCCGGACTGCTATGGCTCCTAAACGCATATCGCGGCTACCCTTTTGGGGGTAGCCGTGTTTTTTTCGTCCTCAGCTTCAAAGCAAAAAGCTGCCAGAAAGGCGTTCCGCTTTTCCGGCAGCTTTTATTTATTCGGCCTGAATCAGATGCTCGCCGCAGGTGGGACATTGGAACCCCTTTACCAGGGTGGCCTCATCCACGGCAAAACGATCTCCACACTGACAGCATTTGACCTCGTACAGGGGAGACTCCTTCCCATCAAAGTATTCATCAATACCCATCTGGGACTCTTCCTCGGATTCTTCGTACTCCAGTTCAAAATCCTCCAACTGACTCTGCACCGCTTCCAGCGTCTCATTTAATCCATCCACTACCGCACCCAATGTATAGATATGGTGGCACAGCAGGGAAACAGTATCGGTCAGCTCCATTAGGAGTTTCTGTTTTGGATCCGAAACATCCAACGCAGCCTGCTCCTTGAGTTGCTGGAGATATGCCGCCTGTTCTTCCAAGGTCATCAGCCCTTTGCGCGCTCGAGATATTCGCCGGTGCGAGTGTCGATCTTGATCTTGTCCCCCTCGTTGATGAACAGGGGTACCTTGATTTCAGCGCCGGTCTCCACCGTAGCAGGCTTAGTGACGTTAGTAGCGGTATCGCCCTTGAAGCCAGGATCAGTCTTGGTGACTTCCAGCACCACAAAGTTGGGGGGCTCCACGGAGAACACCTTGCCGTTGTAGCTGAGAATGGTGCACTCCTCGTTCTCCTTGACAAACTTAAAGCCGTCGCTGAGGTCGGACTCATTGATGGCAGTCATCTCATAGGTCTCCATATCCATGAAGTAGTAGAGGCCGCCGTCGTTATAGGAATACTCCATCTTCTTTCTCTCAATGAAAGCAGTGGGGTATTTGGCGGTGGGGTTAAAGGTGGTCTCAGTCACGGCGCCGGTAATGACGTTCTTCATCTTAACACGGACAAACGCCGCGCCCTTACCAGGCTTGACATGCTGGAATTCCACAATCTGCATGACGTTTCCGTCCATATCAAAGGTAATGCCGTTTCTAAAATCACTGGCTGAAATCATTGGTACTCCTCCTAATTTCTCAGATACCGCCCATGGCGGCAAGTCATTTTGGATTTGATAATCCTATTTTATCCTATCATCGCCATAATTGCAAGTGTTCCATACCATCTTCCGCTATCTTTTTCGTTTTTGGCGGCCCAAACGGATCCAGGGCTGCTCCAGTCCATAGCGAATCACCTGGAAGGGATTGGAGAAGTGAATTGGGTAAACCAGCACCGTGGTAACTCCCGCCAGATTTCCTCCCAAAATATCCGTAAAGGTCTGATCTCCGGCCATGGCCGTTTCTGCTGGAGAAAAGCCCTGCTGTTCCATGGCCCGACGAATCCCCTTGGGATTGGGCTTCCCAGCCCGCTTGATCCAGGGTAATCCAAACCGCTGGCAGAATTCCGGCACCCGGCGGCTCTTTCGGCTGTTGGAGACCACCATCACGGAAATATTCGCCTCCCGCATCTGTCCCAGCCAGGCGAGGAACTCCTCCGTGGGCTCGGTGGTTGTATAGGCCACCACGGTATTGTCAAAATCCAGCAGCAGCAGGCGAATCCCCCGTTCCTGGAACCACTGAGGCCCCAGATCGGTAATGGCCCGCACTTCCACGTCTGCCAGAAGAGAAAATGCCATTTTACTTCACTCATTTCGATTCTGTTTTGCTTGTTCGCGCATAGAATTGGGTAGCCAAACTATCTTATCAGGAGGCGGGGCCCTTGTCAATGACTGTTTGCTCCTCCCCGCGGGAGATCCCAGTGGGATATTATCTGGCGGACTGCGCTATATCCGGCGGAACGCTGCGGGAGTATCTCCAGTCCATTCTTGCCGCTGCCGGCGGCAAGCTCTGCGTCCGCCTCCAGCCGGTCTATATGGACTTCCCCCTGCCCTGCCCTTCCGGCGTGGGCACACCGCTGACACCTCGGGAACTGAACGAACTGCACCAAAACGCCCCCTGCTTCTTTTCAGAGTCTCTCTGCACAGAGTATTTTACCTATGTAGAATCAGGCCAGATCCACGCGGTGCTCTACGACTCTCTCGACAGCCTGCGAAAAAAATATCAGTGTCTCCAGGCCTGCGGCATTCCCATGGTCCTCATTGAGGACTCCCAGCTCCGGGCCAAGCTGACCCGGTGAAAAAAGCACCCCACAATAAAGTGGGGTGCCCAAACGCATATCATATAAAGATCAATAATATTTTTTCTTATTGTTCTTACGGGCGGCTTCAGACTTCTGCTTACGCTTCAGGCTGGGGCTTACATAATGCTCTCTCTTCTTGACCTCAGCGATAACGCCATCCTTCGCACAGCTGCGTTTAAATCTCTTGAGCGCGCTCTCCAGAGATTCATTTTCTTTGACGCGGATCTCAGACATTGTTTTCCCTCCCTCCGATGCATTTCCAAAAGCGAAATGCTTTAAGGGCCATTCGATGGCTTTTCTTATTATATGCAAGGACACATAAAATGTCAAGAAAAATTTGTGGAAGTCTACTTATTTGATAATGAGATTGATGAGTTTCCCAGGGATCACAATAGTCTTTCGGACCTCTCCGCCGATGTTGGCCATCTGCCGTTTGACGATATCCGTACCCAAAGCTGCTTCTATCGCAGCCTCCTTGGAGGCATCCGCCGCGATACGCATGGTGCCCCGGAACTTACCATTGACCTGAATGGCCATATCTACCTCGGCATCCACGGTCTTTTTCTCATCGTACTCCGGCCAAGGGGCCACGGAGCAATAGCCCGAGAACCCGTGCATCTCCCAGATTTCCTCACAGATATGGGGTGCAAAAGGAACCAGCAGCTTCAGAAGAATCTCCAATTCAGCCCGGTTGCAGCCGTTTTGTCCCAAGGTGTTCACCAGGGTCATCAAGGCAGCAATGGCGGTGTTCGCCTTCAGGGCGTCGATATCCTCGGTAACCTTTTTGATGGTCTTGTGGAGAATGGTCTCGTTTTTCTTGCTGATCTCCGTCTCCTGATCGGTGACGGTCTCCGCCAGATTCCAAACCTTGTCCAAAAAGCGCTTACAGCCCTTGACGGCCTCGTCGGACCAGGTGGCAGTCTTTTCAAAGTCACCGATGAACATGATATACAGCCGCATGGTATCAGCGCCGTAGGCCTTCACCACATCGTCGGGATTGACCACATTGCCCAGGGATTTGGACATCTTCACCGCAGGCCGCTGGGCCTGGGCACCGTATTTCCGGATCATCTCGTCCTTCTCCTCCTGGGTCTCGAAGTTCCCCACATAGTGGGGGTTCTTGCCCAGGATCATGCCGTGGCTGGTGCGCTTGGCATAGGGCTCTGCATAGGGCACCACGCCGATGTCGTGGAGGAAATTGTTCCAGAACCGGCTGTAGAGCAGATGGAGGGTGGTATGCTCCATGCCGCCGTTGTACCAATCCACCTGGCCCCAGTAGTCCAGGGCCTCCTTGGAGGCCAAAGCCTTGTCGTTGTGCGGATCCATGTACCGGAGGAAATACCAGCTGGATCCGGCCCACTGGGGCATGGTATCCGTCTCCCGCTTGGCATCGCCGCCGCACTGGGGGCACTTGCAGTTGACCCAGTCAGTCATGGGTGCCAGAGGACTCTCTCCGTCATCGGTGGGCTCATAGCTCTCCACCTCCGGCAGTACCAGGGGCAGCTCGCTCTCCGGCAGGGGTACCGTGCCGCACTTCGGGCAGTGGACAATGGGAATGGGCTCGCCCCAGTAGCGCTGACGGGAGAATACCCAGTCCCGCAGCTTATAGTTGACCTGGGCCTTTCCAATTCCCTTTTCCTCCAGCCAGCGGGTCATGGCCGGAATTGCCTCTTTTACGCTCAGCCCGTTAAAGAAGTCGGAATTCACCAGAATGGCGTTTTCATCTTTATCGGTAAAGGCCCCTTCTTCCACATTTCCACCGGAGACCACTTCAATAATTTCACAGCCGAACTTTTTAGCAAAAGCCCAGTCACGGTCATCGTGGGCGGGTACCGCCATAATGGCGCCGGTACCATAGGTGGAGAGCACATAGTCTGAAATGAAGATAGGAATATGCTTGCCGTTGACAGGATTGATGGCATAAACCCCCTGGAGCTTTACGCCGGTCTTATCCTTTACCAGCTCGGTGCGTTCAAAATCGGACTTTCTGGCAGCTTCAGCCACATAGGCCTCCACTTCGTCATAGTTCTGGATCTTATCCTTCCACTCCTTCACATAGGCATGCTCCGGAGCGATGACCATATAAGTAGCCCCGAAGAGGGTATCCGGCCGGGTGGTATAGACCCGGAGATTATGGCCCTCAGAGGTCTTGAAGTCCACCTCGGCGCCGGTGGAACGGCCGATCCAGTTTTTCTGCTGAGTCTTGACTCGCTCAATAAAATCCACCGTATCCAGTCCGTCGATCAGTTTCTGGGCGTACTCCGTAATCTTCAGCATCCACTGAGATTTTTCCTTTCGGACCACAGGGGCGCCGCAGCGCTCACAGACGCCCTCCACCACCTCTTCGTTGGCCAGGACGCATTTGCAGCTGGTACACCAGTTCACCGGCATGGTGGCCTTATAGGCCAGACCATGCTTATAGAGCTGCAGAAAAATCCACTGGGTCCACTTGTAGTAGTTCGGATCCGTGGTGTCGATGCAGCGATCCCAGTCAAAGGAATATCCCAGCATATGCAGCTGCCGCGTAAAGTTTTCGATGTTCTTCTTGGTAATGATCGCCGGATGGACATGGTTCTTGATGGCAAAGTTCTCCGTAGGCAGGCCAAAGGCATCATATCCCATGGGGAACAGCACATTGTAGCCCTGCATCCGCTTTTTCCGGGCAATGGCATCCATGGCCGTATAGGGCCGGGGATGGCCCACATGAAGGCCGGCACCGGAGGGGTAAGGAAACTCCACCAGCGCGTAATACTTGGGCTTGCTGGAACCGTTTTCCGCCGCAAAAAGCTTATTGTCTGCCCAAATCTTCTGCCATTTTGGTTCAATGGCAGCAAAATCATATTTCATGACACTCACCTTAATTCTTTCAAGATATGATCAGTCCTGGGGCCCCAGAATCTCCTGCAGATCCACCAGAGGCGCATCGCCCCACAGCCGCTCCAGATCGTAGAACTTCCGCTGCTCCGGCGTGAAGACATGGACCATGACACCGCAGAAATCCATAACGATCCAAGTATCGCCCCGATAGCCTTCCCGATGCCAGACCCGTTCGCCGGCCTCCTCCATTTTCTTCTCCACTTCGTCACACAGGGCACGCAGATGGGTGTCGGAGGTACCCGTTGCAAGAAGCATATACTCCGTCAGGGTGGTCACGCCTCTGACCTCCAGCAGCATCAGGTTCTGAGCCTTTTTGCTGTCCAATGCTTTGGCCGCAATGATTGCGGCCTCTTTTGCTGATAACAACTGCTTCATCCTTCCCTATTGTTAATCGTCACGCTCTCGCTGCCAGCTGGCTGCGCAGATAATCCCGGGCCTCCACGGATTCCCGGCTAAGACTCTTTTTCTCTCGCATCAACTCATCGATGCACAGTTCAAAGCCCATCAGCAGTCCCCGGTCCAGATCCTGGAACGCCAGTTCCCGCAGTGCATCTACCCCGGGGAAACTCCGGGTGGGCTCCATATAGTCCGCCAGATAAATGATCTTTTCCATCAGGCTCATATCCGCCTTGCCCGTGGTGTGCCAGTAGATGGCTCGGGTCACCGCATCTGATTCCCCAAACACATATTTTGCCACTGCAGCACCGGTTTTGGCGTGGAGCAGCTTAGGCGTTTTTCGCTCAAAGTCACTGATTAGTATACCATACTTATCCACCAATAGCAACTGGTCTTCCCCGTCAATAGCCTTGGTCACATCGTGGAGCAGTCCTGCCCGAAGAGCAACGGTTTCATCCGCTCCATAGCGCTTTGCCAGCTTGACCGCTGTCTCCGCACACCCCAGCACATGATTGACCCGCTGGGGCTTGAGCAGCGAAACGGCAACCTTACGAAGCTCGGCTTCTGGCAAGTTCCGGTAATCGCGTCCAGTTCCATACAGGCCTTTTTTCCGAATCTCGGTCAAAACCGGCTCCGGCACATATTTTTCCGCACCGCCCAGAATCAGCAGCCGCCGGACCTTGGTGGAAGATATCTCCACAAACCGGTTATCCACCAGCTCCACCCGTGCCTGGAACCGATGCTCCAGATTCTTTTTCTGGATGAGCAGTTCCTCCATCCGGTCGTCCTCCGCCCGGACCATTCCCACGATCACCGCGTCGGCGCAGATGGACGCCGGCTCATGCCAGTTGTGCAACGTCAGGAACATATCCGTTCCGGTAATGAGGTAGAGCACAGCGTCCGGATACATTTCCCGGAGCCGTTTCAAGGTATCGGAAGTGTAGCTTTTCCCCTGCCGGTCCAGCTCCAATTCGGATACCTCCGCAAAGGGCAAATCCCGGATGGCGGCTTGAACCAGTGCCAGCCGGTCCTGTCCGTCAGGGGACCCCTCTGGAAGGGCCTTATGGGGCGGCTGCGCGTCCGGGATAAACAGGATACGATCCAATTGCAATTTCTCCCGAACTTCCGCCGCAGCCAACAGATGGCCCTGATGGGGTGGATTGAATGTTCCGCCGAATACGCCTATCTTTTCCATAAAAACGCCCCTTTCCCGATGATCAAACCTCTTGCTTATACCTCGACCGGAGGGTTATTATTTCTCTCTTCGCTCCTGCTTCCGCTGCTGGCGGAAGAACTCATCTCTGCGCTCCTTTTGCCGCTTGGCGGCGGCTCTTCTCCGCTGGATCCCAGCTCGAACGGGGTTGATTTTCTTGGCTGCACGCTCCTTGGCTTTGGCCTGGGCCCGTTGCGCCTCCAGCTTTTTGCTTCTGCGATAGATCACAAAGGTGTAACCCACACAGGACACCCCTTCAGCGCCTGTCATCTGGCAGATGGCATCGCTGGCCTCCCGGGCCGTAAGCCCAGCAGTTTCCAAAACTCTGCCTTTAATGAGCTCCCGGTTTTCCAGCTGGCCCACTGCGTTCTCTGCCACAGCTCCGGTAACGCCCTCTTTTCCAACCATAAGCGTCACCTCCAGGCCGTTGGCCTGGGCTCTCAGTTCCGCCCGCTGTTTACTTGTCAGCATAATTGTTCTCCTCAGTCAGTAGTTTTACGAATTTTTGCAGGGCCACGGCCCGATGGGAGATCTGATTTTTTCGTTGGGCAGTCAGTTCCGCCATGGTGCATCCCTCTGACGGGATATAAAACAGGGGATCATAGCCAAACCCTCCGTCTCCCACCTCCTGCCGCAGAATCTCACCTTCCAGTTCTCCCCGGGCGGAAAGGGATTTGCCATCCGGCCAAACCATGGTGATGACGGAGACAAACCGTCCTGTGCGCTTTCCATCCGGTACGGAATCCATATTGCGCATCAGTAGCCGGTTCCGAGCCTTGTCGTCGGGACAATCCGGGCCGCCGTACCGGGCCGAATGGACCCCTGGGGCACCCCCCAGCGCATCCACCTCCACGCCGGAATCGTCCGCAATGGCGGGAAGCCCAGTGGCGTTCATCACCGCCTCTGCCTTGATACGGGAGTTTTCCTCAAAGGTCAGGCCGTTTTCCTCTGGGTCCACGTGGACCTCAGCTTCCTTCTGGCTTAAAATCTCCCAGCCCAGCGGGGCAAGAATAGCCTTCATCTCCCGCATCTTATTCTGGTTGTTGCTGGCAAGTACCACTTTCATCTCAAAGCTCCCCCAGAATCTCCCGCTGCTTCTGCTGCAGCAGTTCATTTCCGATTTTACACAGCTCCAGCAACTTCTGCTGCTCCTCCACCGTAAAGGGCCGTCCCTCGCCGGTGCCCTGGAGTTCGATGATCCTTCCCTCACCGTCCATGACGCAGTTGAGATCCACCGTAGCTCTGGAATCCTCAGAATATTGCAGATCCAGCATGGGGGTCTCGTCCACGATGCCGGCGGAGACGCCGGACACAAAGGTCTTTACCGGCATTTCCTGCAGCAGCCCCTGCCTCATCAGCTTCCGGAAGCACAGCACCAGGGCCACAAAGCCACCGGTGACGGAGGCAGTTCTGGTGCCGCCGTCTCCCTGAAGCACGTCACAGTCCACCGTAATGCTGACGGGGCCCAGCTTTTCCAGATCCACCGCGCTGCGGAGGCTCCGGCCAATGAGCCGTTGGATTTCCGCGCTTCTGGGGCTCAGCTTCAACTTGCTCACATCCCGGCGGCTCCGCTCCCGGTTGGCCCGGGGCAGCATGGAGTATTCCGCCGTGATCCATCCTCCGGAGGTAACGTGAGGCGGGACCTTCTCCTCCACCGAGGCATTGCAGAGCACCATGGTATCCCCGCAGGAGATCAGGCAGCTGCCCTCGGCAAATTTCGTAAAGCCCGGCAACATTTCCACCTTCCGCAGTTCATTCAGGGCTCTTCCATCTATTCTCTCCATATTTTTCACTCCTTAAATCAGCGCATCCACAAAGCTTCTGGCATCAAAGGGCATCAAATCATCAATTCCCTCGCCTACGCCGATATATTTCACCGGGATCTTCAGGGCGTCCGCCACGGCAATAACAATGCCGCCCTTGGCCGTGCCGTCCAGCTTGGTGAGCACCATACCGGTGACCCCGGCGATCTCGGAAAACTGCTTGGCCTGGAGCAATCCGTTCTGCCCTGTGGTTCCGTCCAGCACCAGCAGCACTTCTTTGTCCGCATCAGGCAGCTCCCGGTCAATGATCCGGGAGATCTTCCCCAGTTCGTTCATCAGGTTCTGCTTGTTGTGAAGCCGACCCGCTGTATCGCACAGAATCACATCCACATGCCGGGCCTTGGCCGCAGAGATGGCGTCAAACACCACCGCCGCCGGGTCTGCTCCTTCATGCTGCCGGACGATTTCCACACCGGCCCGTTCCGACCAAATTTCCAACTGATCCGCCGCGGCAGCCCGGAAGGTATCTGCGGCGCACAGCAGCACCTTTTTCCCGTCCTCCTTAAACTGATGGGCCAGCTTGCCAATGGTGGTGGTTTTGCCCACCCCGTTGACGCCGATGACCAGCACAATGGAGGGCTGGGTATTCATACGCAGGGTAGGTTCCCCCACGTTCAGCATTTCCGTCAAAATATCCTTCAGGGCCTCCCGGACCTCCTCCGCGCTTTTGAGGCGGTCCATATTCACCCGATTCCGCAGTTGCTCCACGGCGCCCACCGCAGTATCCACGCCCAGATCCGCCAGGATCAGGCTCTCCTCCAGCTCGTCGTAGAAGTCGTCGTCAATGCCGTGGAAACCGGCAAAAATACCTCCGATGGTGCTTTGCATGGCCTGCCGAGTCTTAGTGAGACCCGCCTTGATTTTCTCAAAGAATCCCATTTTGATTCCTCCGTGATCCCGGGATTGCCGGGAGATTATTGAATATGCAGCTCGTTGGCCACCTGGTTGATGTCCACAGACAAGACCTTGGTAACGCCCTGCTCCTGCATGGTGACGCCGTAGAGCACGTCTGCCGCCTCCATGGTGCCGCGGCGATGGGTGATGACAATGAACTGGGTCTTATTGCTGAGATTCCGAAGATAGGCGGCAAACCGGGCCACATTCCGGTCGTCCAGGGCCGCGTCAATCTCATCGAGCATACAGAAAGGCGTGGGCCGCACCTTGATGATGGCAAAATACAGGGCAATGGCCACAAATGCCTTCTCTCCACCGGAAAGCAGCATGATGGTCTTGACCTGTTTGCCCGGCGGCTGCACCTTGATCTCAATGCCGCAGGAAAGTACGTCGTCCTCATCCTCCAGTTGCAGGCTGGCCTTTCCGCCGCCGAACATCTCCGTAAAGGTCTGGCCGAAGTATTCGTTGATCTTCTGGAACTCCACCTTGAAGATTTCTGTCATCTCTCCGGTGATCTCTTCCACGATCTTTTGCAGTTCCTTTCGGCTGACCTCCACGTCGTCCCGCTGGCCCGTCAAATACTCATAGCGCTCGTTGACCCGCTGGAATTCCTCAATGGCTCCCAAATTTGGATGGCCCAGAGCGTTCATTTTCCGCTTAATCTCGCCAATGCGTTTCTGGGCCGTGGATACGCTTTCAATCTCCACCTTGGCCTGCTGGGCCGTGGAGTTGGTGAGCTCATAGTTGTCCCACAGCTTGTCCAGAATCTGTTTTTCCTCTATTTGTGTGGTGGTCTTTTTCTGTTCCAGTCTGGCGCATTCCCGCTCCATGTCCATCAGGTCCCGGTTCTTCTGTTGGGCCTCTTTTTCTGCGGCAGTCTTCTTGGCTTCCACCGCCATCCGACGGTCACTTTTCTCCCGCAGCAACTGCCGCTGCTGCTCCGCCTGCTGGGTCAGTGTCTCCGCTTCCTGCTGGCAATCAGAAATCTCCTTCTCCAGCTGCTGGTTTTCTTGCTCATATTCCGAAATCAGGCTCAGTCGCTGTTCCCGGTCGCCGCTGAGGGCCTGGGCCAGCTGCTGCAGCTGATCCCGGCTGCTTTCCGCTGTCAGTGCTTCCGCTTCCAGGGCAGTCTTTTTCATCTCCGCCTGCCGGACCTCTGCTTCGGCTCCATCAATCTTCTCTGCCGCAAGATCACGCCGAGCCTGGGCTGCGGTAATCTCCGTCTCCAGCTGCGCCGCCTGCCGGTCGCAGTCCCGAGACCGTTCCAGCAGCGTCTGCCGCTGTGCCTCGCCGCCGGAAAGCAGCTCCGTCACCGTATCATATTCCCGCTGGGCCGTCTCAATGGCGTTGCGCAGTGTTTCCAAAAAAAGTCCGGAATGCTCCTGCTGCTGAGAAAGCCGGAGAATTTCATCCTCCGCCTGCCGCAGCCGGTTCTGGCCATCGGCAATCTCCGCCTCCGCCTGAGCTGCGGATCTGGCAGCCTCCTGAAGCTGTCCATTGGCCTCCTGGAGGCGCTGCTCCAGGACCGAAGACTGCTGTTCCATGCGTTTGCGTTCATTGGCCCGGGTCAGCACGCCGGAGCTCTTGGCTGTAGAGCCGCCCGTCATAGAACCTCCTGCATTGAGCACCTGCCCATCCAGGGTGACGATTCGGAACCGATGTCCATGCCGCCCCGCAATGGCAATGGCTGCGTCCATATTCTCCGCGATCACGGTCCGCCCCAACAGGTTTTCCATGATCTCTCGATATTGCTTTTCAAAGGTGATGAGATCCGAAGCCAGGCCCACAAAGCCCGCCTCTGTCTCCAGACCGTTTTCCGTCAGCCGGCGGCCCCGAATCACGGAGATAGGCAGGAACGTGGCCCGTCCGCCTTCCCGCCGCCGCAGCAGAGAGATGGCTGCTTTGCCGTCCTGCTCCGTATCAACCACAATGGACTGCATAGAAGCCCCCAGAGCCGTCTCAATGGCCACCGTATAGGCGTCACCAGTCTGGATCAGCTGAGACACCGGTCCATGGATATGCCGGAGATTTCCCCGACCGGCCTCCTGCATCACGATCTTTATAGCTTTGGAATAGCCCTCGTACCCCTGTTCCATCTCCCGGTACATCCGGATTCGGGAACTGAGGGTATCGAGTTTTATTTTCATCTCGGAGATACTGCGCTCCAAATCCCTGCGCTTTTGAATCCGTCCCCTGGCCCGCAATTCATATCCTTGAATGGCATTTTTCAGGCTTTCCGCCTGTTCTCGCCATTGCAGCAAAGCCTTCTGACCATTCTCCTGCTCCTGTTGGGCGGATTGCAGCTTATCTTCCGCCTCCTGCCGGCTCTTTTCCACCTCGCCCCGCCGGTCCAGCAGTTTTTGGGCGTCGGAATCGTTGGCGGAAAGACTGGAACGCAGCTCCACCCCCTGCTGAACCAGGAGATTCTGCCGCTGCCGCAAGGCTTCCAGACTATCGGTTTCCTTGTTCAAATCCAATCGAAGCAGTTCCAGACTTCTCTGTTTTTCTTTCAGCAGCGTATTTTGGGTCTGGACCTCCTGTGCAATTTCCACCAAGCGGCGTTTCCGGGCAGCGATCTGCTCCTGAAGATCACCGCTGCGGCCCTCCTGGGCGTCTAGCTCCTGGTGCAGTCGCCGAATATTGGAAGTATTGCCTTGAAGCCTTGTCCGCAGTACAGCCATCTCGCTGGTTTTTTCCGCCGTTTGGCTCTCAATGCCGGAAATCTTCTGTCGGAGATGCTCTGCCTCCACATCCATATCCCGCAGATTCCCTGCCAGAGCTTCCGCTTTTTGATACAACTGTTCCAAGTCGCTTTTGCCCTGATCCAGCAGGAATTTGGCAGAAGCATAGTCTGCCTCAGCCTTTTTCGCCGTCTCCGACAGCTTTTCCAGCTGGGCCAGCCACACCGTTACTTCCAAGCCCCGGAGTTCATCCCGGAGCACCAGATACTTTTTCGCCTTTTCCGCCTGCTCCCGCAGTGGATTGACCTGCAGCTCCAGTTCCGAGATCTTGTCATTGATCCGCAGGAGATTGTCCTGGGTCTGCTGGAGCTTCCGCTCGGTGTCCTCCTTGCGGTGCCGATATTTGGAGATACCCGCCGCCTCTTCAAAAATCTCCCGGCGGTCTGTGGACTTGGCGGAAAGGATCTCATCGATCCTGCCCTGGCCTATGTTGCTGTAGCCCTCACGACCCAGACCGGTATCCATGAACAGCTCGTTGATATCCTTGAGCCGGGCCGACTGACGGTTGATATAGTATTCGCTCTCACCAGAGCGATAGTACCGGCGAGTCACCATGATTTCGGCGCCCTCTATGTCAAAAAGGTGCTCGGAATTATCCAGGACCAGCGACACTTCCGCGAATCCCACTTGTGGCCGCTTCAAGGTGCCGCCAAAGATCACGTCCTCCATCTTGCTGCCACGGAGCGCCTTGGAGCTCATCTCCCCCATGACCCAGCGGATGGCGTCAGAAATATTGGACTTTCCGCTGCCGTTGGGACCCACAATGGCAGTGATGTCGCTACCAAAGGTCAAAACGGTTTTGTCCGGAAAGGATTTAAACCCCTGGATCGCAATCGCCTTTAAATACACAGTTTCACCTCATAAAACTTGTTTAACCTATGTATGATACCAAAATGTCACGGATTTTTCAAGGTAATTTCCCATAGTTCCCCGGCTTCCGGCAGAACTTTTATAGATCGAAGGCCAAACTCCTCCTGAAGAAGCGTAATATTCCTGCGTTTTTGGCCGATCATCACCGAGACCCGGCTGGGATGCACAAGCAGTATCGGTTCCCGGCAACTCGTATTGCCCAGCAATGCTCTGGCCCGGCGGAGGTACATTTCCGACAACACCAGTTCCCCCAGGGCCGGATGATAGGCACCGGCCACTGCCTCTCCACCGGAGAGGTCCTCCGTGGGATTGAGCCCCAGACGGATCACCGGGATCCCTGCCGCCCGGAAAATTTCATAGATGGACGCGCAGAGCTTCACCGCCTCCTCCACCGTTTGGGGCTGGTATTGTCCCGCTCGCATCTGACGCTCCAGCTCTGTCCCCCGGAGCACCACTGTGGGGTAGATCCGTACCCCGTCAGGTTCCAGGCTGGCAAGCTCCTTTGCAGTCTCCAAAGATTCCTGCCCGGAATCTCCCGGCAATCCGGTCATCATCTGGAGGATCAGGGAAAACCCATGCTGCCGGAGGCATTTTACCGCCCGAACTGTATCCACTGAGGTATGCCCCCGCCTGGAAAGGTCCAGCACCCGAGGATCCATGGACTGGCAGCCCAGTTCCACCGTGGTGACCCCGTAGGCTTCAAGCAATTCACAGATGGAATCATCTACCGCATCGGGTCGGGTGGACAGTCGGATGGCCCCGATCTCTCCCCGGCGCAAAAAGGGCTGGACTGCCGCCAGCAGCCCCTCCTGGATCTCCGGCTTCATGGCTGTAAAGCTGCCCCCGTAAAAGGCCAGTTCACGGCATTCTCC